>CAZDPL010000010.1:2370-20558 GCA_964507345.1 uncultured Nitrososphaeria archaeon | reverse complement strand
TCTACAAAGATATTATTCTGAGATTTCAGGGAATGAATGGACTTTATGTTTGGAGAAGGGGTGGATGGGATTGCCTCGGATTGCCAACCGAACTCGAAGTCGAGCGAAAACTCGGCTTGAAGACCAAGAGGGATATCGAGAAGATTGGAATGGAGAGATTCGTTGAGGAAGCGAATAAGCTTGTGGACTACTATATCTCTCATTGGAGGAAAGCTTCGGAGAGACTTGCAGTATGGCTTGACTACGATAACGCATATGAGACCAGAAAGGAGAATTATATTGAGCACGTCTGGTGGCTGATCAAGCAAGCTCACGAGAAAGGAGACTTAATCGAAAGCTTTCGAGTCGTGCCTTTCTGCCCGAATTGCCAAACCCCCCTTAGCAGCCATGAGGTCGCTCAAGGATATAAGGAAGTCGAAGACCCGTCAATCTACGTCAAGTTCAAGATCAAAGGTTCAGAAAACCTGTATGTCGTTATTTGGACGACGACGCCGTGGACACTTGTAGCAAATGAAGCCGTCGCCGTTCATCCATATGAGAAATATGTGAAAGTTAAGGTTGGAGATGAAGTATGGATTCTCGCAAGCAAGCTCATGGCCCTGGTTCTCGGAGCTTTAGACATAACGGAATACGAGGTTCTTGAAGAAGTTGAGGGATCTGCGTTGGTAGGTTTAAGCTATGAACATCCATTGATAGAAAAGGTTCCAGCTCACCATGAGCATAAGCCTCCAGCTCACACGATAATCGCCGCAGAATTCGTCACAATGGAAGAGGGAACAGGATGCGTTCACATAGCTCCAGCTCACGGCCCCGAGGACTTTGAGGTAGGAAAGAAGGTTGGGTTACCGATCTTCAACCCCGTCGGAGCAACAGGCCACTTCACGAAGGATGGAGGAGAGTTTGCGGGAAAGTATTTCAAGGAAGTAAGTGAACTGGTGATAAAATATCTGAGGGAAAAAGGCACGCTCATCAAAGCAGATAAAGTGATACACAATTACCCGCATTGCTGGAGATGCGGATCGCCGTTAATCTATCTGTCTAGCAGGCAGTGGTTCCTCAGCGTTAAGCGGATAAAGAAGCTGATGATCGAAGGTAACAAGAAGGTATTCTGGAAGCCGAGCTGGGCAGGTGAACACAGATTCGGAGACTGGCTCGAAAACGCTGAAGACTGGTGCATTACCAGAACTAAGGTCTGGGGCACGCCCCTCCCGATCTGGAGATGCGAAAAATGCGGAGAAATCAAAGTCGTCTCAAGCAAGAAGGAGTTAGAAGAGGCAGATGTTAAGCCAGATGAAATTAGACTTCTAAGACCTTGGGTTGACCGAGTGATGTTCAAGTGCAAGAAGTGCGGAGGATGGATGAAACGTGAACCCTTCGTCATGGATACCTGGCTCGATTCAGGCATGGCGCACACGGCGAGCATAGATGGATTGAGGAATAAAGACCTATTCAGGAAGCTATTTCCATATGACTTCATCACCGAAGCAATAGACCAAACTCGGGGATGGTTCTACACGCTGCTATTCACGTCAACTCTGCTTTACGGAGAACCACCTTACAAATCCGTTCTCAATCAAGGCCACGTAATGGATGCCGAGGGCAGGAAGATGAGCAAGAGCAAGGGAAACGTGATCTGGGCGATGGACGTGATGGAGAAGTACGGCGCCGATCCGCTTAGACTCTACCTCGCCTCTAAAGCTGCGCCATGGGAAAACATGAACTTCGTCGAATCCGAGCTTCAGCAAGCCCTCCAAGACCTAAACATTCTCTGGAACGTCTTCTCATTCGCGCTCACCTACTTCGAACTCGACAAATTCGACCCCGAGAGAATATCGATCGAATCCGTTCTAAGGCACTTGAGACCCGAAGATAAGTGGATAGCTTCTAAGATAAACAGCTTGACGATCCACGTGACGAAATGCCTCAAATCCCTCGACATACACTCAGCAGTAAGAGCTCTGAGAACCTTCATCGTCGAAGACCTGAGCAGACTCTATGTAAGAGCGATTAGGAGGAGGGTTTGGGTCGAGGAGGAAACCTGGGATAAGAACGCCGTCTACGCCACGCTATACTACGTCTTGAAAAAACTCGTCCTCCTACTAGCCCCAATAACACCATACCTAGCAGAGAAACTATACCAACAGCTAAGACTAAGAGACGATCCAGAAAGCGTTCACCTCTGCAATTGGCCTAAGCCCGATGAAGAATTCATAGACGAAGAACTCGAAGACGAAATGGAGATAGCGCGTGCAACCGTCTCCGAAGCGATTTCCCTAAGACAAAAGCATGGAAGAAAGCTTAGATGGCCCATAAAGTCGCTGATAATATCTCCACATAGCCCAAGAGCTCGAAAAGCATTACAAACACTTCAAGACTTCATCAAATCACAGGTGAACGCCTTAGAGCTGAAGATACTCGATGTTGGAGAAAAGCCTGAAGGAATACAGGTAGCCATTAAACCAGTTTACGAGAAGTTGGGGCCGAAGTTCGGAAAGGATGTGAAGGAGATCGTTGAGCGGCTGAAGAGCATGAGCGGCGATCAAGCAAGATCCGTAATCGAATCCCAAGGCTCATTGAAGCTCATCCTAAGCGATGGTAGAACGATTGAGCTAACCGAAGAAGACGTATCCTTTGAAGAAATTCTTCCAGAAAATATGAGCGGCACATCAGGCAGATTCGCAGACATATACATCGACCTCTCAGAGACCAAGGACATCCTCGCCCAATCGCTCGCAAGAGAAATCATTCGAAGAGCTCAGATAATGAGGAAGGAAATGAATCTCGTGATCTCAGATTACATCGATGCGGAAGTTATCTTGCAAGACGAAGAAGACTTGAACCTGCTAAACCAGGTCAAAGACTATGTCATGGAAGAAATCCGAGCAAAGAATCTGAGATTCTCAGTTGGAGAATCTAAGGAGACTCCTAAAGGATATGCTAAAGACTGGCTCGTGGAAGGGAAAAAGATTAGAATAATAATTTCCAAAGCTGAGTGATGAGGATAAGTTTGAGAAACGCCAGCGAAGCCAATCCACTGACAACTAAGAAAAAGGTCGATAGGTGAAAATCTTGCCATCACTGATAGCTTATGTGAAGGAAGTTTTCAAAAAACTCGATGACAATCATTTCAAAGTTTTGAGGGCAATAGAATCAAATCTCTCCAAGTTCGAAGTCGTTCCAAAGGATGTAATCTTCAGGGAGACAGGACTTGGACAACGCGCCGAAAAACTGTTGAAGAAGCTTCATGAATACAAGCTCATCTGGGCTCCGATGGGGCTTGACCGAGGATTCTGCCTAAACTATAATGGATTGGATCTCCTAGCCTTGAAAGCCCTCGTGGATAGAAATGTTATTGAAAGTCTTGGAAAACCGCTTGGAGTGGGTAAAGAAGCAGATGTTTATGATGCGATCTCCCCGAAGGGAGAGAGACTTGCAGTTAAATTCTTCAGGATAGGTAGAACGAGCTTCAAGAGATATGAAAGACATCGCACCGCTCTTTTATCCGCTCACAGCTACATGGCTGCCTCGATAAAATCAGCCGCCAGAGAATATCAAGCGCTTAAGATCCTTTACCCCAAAGGCGTTAAGGTTCCAAAGCCAATAGCGAGGAATAGACACGTAATCGTCACTGGATTCTTCCAAGGAATCGAACTGGCATCAGCACAATATCTGACAGATCCATTAAGAATCCTTGGAGAAATTCTAGAAAACGTTAAGAAAGCGCGTGACGCAGGAGTCGTTCACAGCGATCTAAGCGTCTACAACGTCTTAGTAACTCCAGAGGAAGAAATCTTGATAATAGACTGGCCTCAATGGGTGAGCCCAAGCCATCCGATGGCTATGAGTTATCTTAAGAGGGATATAGCTGGAGTGATCAAGTTCTTTAAGAGGAAGTGGAAGATTCTGGAATTGCCTGGGGAATACTTGAAGCTTATTCGCGATCTCTGTGGAGAAAACTTTTTAACATGAAGGCGTGAGCGTAGGGTGAAGGGTGCGCCTAAATGATTTCTATGCGCCTCGGAGGAATCATAAGCTTCCTCGGAGCGATCATCGCGCTAGTTCCAATCGTTTACTACATCACGTTACCCTTAGATTCTCCAACTCGAATATTTCTCAACACGCCTTTACTCGGCTTCCTACCATACATATTCTGCTTCACGGTCATAGGCGCCGTGATAACCGGGCTAGGTTTATTCTTCTTCATTAAGGCTGCTAGAGCAGCTGAAACACCAGTTGCACCAAGACCTAGTCCAAGAGCAATCGTGAGAATGCCAACTCAAGTTGAAAGAAGAATCTCAACCACCCGACCCGCTAGACCAGTTAAGCCTAAGGGTAAAGATGAAGAAATCGTCAGAGAAATAGAACGTGAAATAGAGGCGATCGTGAAATCTGAGGAAACCGTAGCCGAAGCTGGGGAGGCTGAAGAAGTTGAGGAAGTAGAAGAGGAGGAAGTGATTGAAGAAGCTCCTGAGATCGAGATAGTTACCAAGGGATCTGATATGGTTTGCCCCCACTGCGGAGCTCTCAATCCGCTTGGATCAACTAAGTGTTCAAAATGCGGCAAAGCATTATTCAGGAGGAGGAAAGATGAAATCACGTGTCCAGTGTGCGGCGCACCCCTCCGCCTCGTAAAAAGAATTTCAGATCAGCTCTTCGTATGCGGACTATGCTTCTCGGAGCTAAAGATACCTCAAGAAATACAAGAACAATTGAGCCTAAGGTAAGCAGCGACATTCCCTTCCGCTTCGATTATATTTGTTAAATTATCTTCGAGGAAAAAGCTTAAAATCTCCTCGCCGAAAGTTTATGTGAAGAGCATTGAGTCAGTCGCAGTCCACTGGATTAAGCATGGGCAAGAAGCCGCTGGTGACGGTGATGAAGTATCTGGATAAGGTGGTGAGGGTTAAGCTGAAGAACGAGATAGTCTATGAGGGAAAGATGGTCGAATGCGACAACTACATGAATATAGTGATCGAGAAGGCGGTGGAATATGAAGGTAATGGTAGGAAAGCAACCTACCCGAAGATCTTGATCCGCGGAAACAACATAATGTATATCCAGCTTCAGCCGATCCTCAGCGAACTCTAGGACATCCACCTAAGCTAGCGGTGCCTCGTGAGGTTTTCCTTAAATAGTAAAAAGGGTCACTCGCACCCGGATCTGAAATGCAGAGATCAAGAATTGTTGTCGAGAGGATAAATCGGCTTCCCGTAAAGGATCAGCATGTTGAACTTGTTGAACGAAAAGGTCTAGGCCACCCCGATTACATAATTGATTCAGCATGTGAAAGAGCGAGCTTAAGCTTATCGAAATATTATCTCGAGAATTTTGGCCAGATACTCCACCACAATCTGGATAAGGGATTACTCGTCGGAGGCCAGTCTAGAGTCTGGTTCGGCGGAGGAGTCGTCGATGAACCCATACATATAATCGTCGCCGGAAGAGCCACGATCGAGGTCTCAACAGCATCAGGCGTGGTCAAGGTGCCATATGAGGAGCTCATCAGAGACGCGGTTAAGGAATTCATCAAGGAGAATTTCAGATTTCTAGACCCGGAAGAGCATGTCGTAATCGAGACCAAGATTCGAGCTGGAAGCGCTGACCTGAGGAAGATCGTTAATAGCCCTGACGAGGTTCCGAGAGCTAATGACACTTCGTATGGGGTTGGATACGCTCCTTTAAGCCCGCTTGAAAAACTCGTCTACACCGTTGAAAGGAGGATAAACTCTAGGAGTTTTAAGGGTAGGGTCCCCGAGAGTGGAGAGGATTGTAAGGTAATGGGGCTTAGGCTGGGCAAGAATTACATAATCACCGTAGCCGATAGCATCATAGCGCCACTCACTCCAGATCAAGATCACTACATCGCCGTGAAGGACGAGATAAAAGAGGAAGTTTACAGAGTAGCCGACGAAGTTCTCGCAGATGAAAAATATGATGAGCTAGAAGTTTACGTAAATGCCGCAGACAAGCTCGAGGAAGGAATCTACTATCTAACGGTTACTGGAACATCAGCCGAAAGCGGCGATGATGGAAATACTGGGAGAGGAAATAGAGCGAACGGTCTGATAACACCTAACAGGCAGATGTCTCTTGAAGCAACCGCTGGAAAGAACGCTAGATCTCATGTCGGAAAGATCTACAACGTAGCCGCCAGGCAGATCGCTGAGAAAATCTATAATGAATCCATGAAAGTCGACGAAGTGTATGTTAGGATCCTGAGCCAGATCGGGAGGCCGATAGACCGCCCGCTCATAATCTCAATTCAATACGTCTCGGTTGACGACATAGATGAGAAATCGTTCGCCTATGAAGCTGCTGAGATAGCTAAAGAGGAGATAAAGAAGATCATGGATTTGGAGAAGCTGATCTTAGAGCAGAAGTTAATGCTCTTCTAGACTAGGAACTTATCTAAACCCTTTCCTCTCTGGAGTATTTCATGACATTTCTTAGGAGTGATGCACCTAAACTCCACACCATATGTCGTTAAGTCTCTCATGGCCGATTTCTGGATCCCGGGCGCGGCGATTATTGCTCTAGGCTTTTTCCCGAATTCTTTCTCTATGCCTCTAACGTAATTGACTAGCTGCTTAATGTCATCTGATGTCGCATTTCTACGTTTGATCTCAACGACCACTAGGTTCCCAGAAGAATCGACGCCGAAGACATCTATGAAGCCCGATCTGGATACCCGTCGCTCATCTTCAATAGGCTTGAAGCCTTTCTCGATTAAGGATGGCTCGAGAAGGATTGCTCTCTTCATATCTTCTTCTGTAGCATACATTGCGAACTCAGCTGAATCGTTGAGCTTGAAGGCGTGGACGGCGTATATCTCGTGGAAGGTTATGCGGAGAAGTTCTTCAGGGCTTATCCTTCTAGCCTCTATCACAAGTTTATCATCTCTCTCGATCACGTCTATCTTCGATCCAGGCGGCTGCCAGTTAACAGGCTCATATCCCGTAGGTCTGTGAACCAGTAAGCTACCGTCCTGTTTTATTATGAGGAGTCTCTCACCAAGTCCAAGTGTTGATGCCGCTCTTCCCTCATAGAATACCTCCATTAATCCGACAACCGTTACTAACATCTTTGATCGTATTCCTTCACGTATCCTTTCAGCGGCCTCGGAGATCTTCATGGCTTTAGTCTCTAACCTCCATAATTAGCACGTTTCATGGAGTAAAAAGGAGTTTCCCGTTAAATTGCCTTCGCAGATGCTGCTCCAAGTGCTTTTAGAACGCTATCGATGTCGGCTTCCACTTCGGTAAGCTTTCCAACCTGCTTCAGAACTACGTCTGGGTCTTTTAATCCGTGGCCTGTTACTATGCACACTACTCGCGAGTCTTTCTCGATGAGCCCTTCCTTGACAGCTTTGATTAGGAAGGCTATTGGAGAAGCTCCAGCAGGCTCTGCGAATATTCCCTCCTTTGATGCGAGGATTCTTTGAGCATTCAGGATTTCTTCATCTGTTACTGCGCCTACGAGTCCATTTGTTTCTCGAACGGCTTTTAATGCGCGTTTCCAGTTTACGGGCCGACCTATCCTGATCGCGGTCGCTATGGTTTCCACGTTTTCCATAGGCGTTATCGTATCGGAGCCTTGGATGAATGCTTTGTAGATCGGTGATGCGCCTATTGCTTGAACCCCCATGAAGCTTGGAAGCTTATCGATTAATCCCAGGCTCTTTAATTCTCTGAAGCCCTTCCAGTAGGCTACGATGTTTCCAGCGTTTCCAATAGGTATGAACAGCTTGTCTGGAACTTCTCTTCCCAGCTGCTCATAGATCTCGAATGCCGCCGTCTTCTGGCCTTCCAGCCTAAAGGGGTTTATCGAGTTCAATAGGTAGAATCGCTTATCTCTGCTGAGTTCTTTCACGAGCCGTAGGCAGTCGTCGAATCCGCCTCTTACAGCGAGCACCTTTGCTCCATGGATTATCGCTTGGCTCAGCTTTCCTAATGCTATTTTTCCTGCTGGGACTAAGACTACGCATTCGAGACCTGCTTTAGCGGAATATGCGGCGAGGCTGCTGCTCGTATTTCCAGTTGATGCGCAGATCGTTGTTCTCGCTCCCACCTCAAGAGCTTTAGTAACTCCGACAGTCATGCCTCGATCCTTGAACGATCCCGTCGGGTTTCCGCCCTCATTCTTGACGTAGATTTCCTTTACTCCGAGAGCTTTCTCGAGATTCCTGCATCGGATGAGCCTTGTTCCACCCTCATTCATCGTAACTATCTTGGAATCATCTCTTACTGGTAGAAGCTCTCTATACCTCCAGACTCCTAGTGGCCTTTCTTGAAAACTCTTAGACCATGGTATGAGGGCGAGCTCGCTATCTTCGTATTCTACATCCAGTAATCCGCCGCACTTCTTGCAGAAGTATATCTTTTCGTCGCCATCATATCTCGCGCCGCAGTCGATGCATCTAAACCAATATTTCCGCAGAGCCTCGATCACCTCCTGCTTTCTATAGCTCGCATACGCCAGACCCCGGCTCGGTTAAGTAGACCTCGCAGCGATAACCCTTCGCCGCGTAAAAATCTTTCAGCGCTTTGGCTAAATCTCTCCTCCGCTCTCTTTCAATTATTCCTATTATTGCTGGCCCAGCTCCGCTTACAGCTATACCAGCTTCAAGTTCTTGGCCCAACTTCTTTACCTCCTCGTATTCTGGGATTATTCCCGCCTTGCTTCTTGCGGGTTCGATGACTATGTCTTGCATTCCTTCTTTAATCATCTTTATGCTTCCTAGCGCCATGCCAGCTGCGAGAATCGAGGCTCTTCCAACGTTATGAACTAGGCTTTCAAGCGGAACTTCCTTTGGCAATACCTCTCTAGCCTTCCTAGTAGAGCCCTTCTCAACATCTGGCAAGACTATCACCACGCCGAGGTCGGGAGGGGGATTGATTGAGTGTATTCTCAAAGGCTTTTTCGAATAAACTATTACGAAGCCTCCGTAGATTGCAGGCGCAACGTTATCTATGTGCGCCACCCCTGCGGATACCTCCTCACCGAAAGCCGCGTATCTAACCAGATCCGCCACTGGTAGATTTAGGTTAAAGAGCTTGTCGATCGCGTATGCTGCTGCAGCAGCCGTGGCCGCCGAGCTTCCGAGACCGCTTCCAGGCTTAATCCTCTTCCAAATCCTCAACTCCACTCCTTCAGGTAGGTTGAAGTCTTCAATCATCCTTAGGGCCACGTATCCACCAGTGTTTTGCTGAGGATCGAGCGGCACCGAATATCCATCGATAAGCTTTATTCGAACGGTCTTCTCAGGAATGCGTTCCGCTTCGACGATGTCATAAGGCTCTTTTAATGCTAAGCCGAATACATCGAAGCCTGGGCCGAGGTTTGCTGAGGTTGCTGGCGCCCTGATCTTCATGATTCTTGGGAAAGCACTTCACCGATAAGAGAAAAAGCTTTCCACTTAGATTCGTATGGCTAGGCCGTTTACCACTATTTCTGAGCCTCTCTCAATTGGTCCTATCTTAAGCCTGGTCTCCACGATCCCCAAGCATTCTATGCAGACCTCAGAAGTCTTCTTCAATTCCAAGCTTATCTCGATCCTTGGATGAAGATCTCTAGAGATCTTCACGCCTTTAATTACATGGCTGTAGCACGGCGTATTAGCAGGCTCTTTGAAAACCACCTCTACATATTCTCCATCATATCTGACTAGGCTCAGCTCAGACGATCCCGCTCCACACCTGCCCGCACTCTCGAGAATCGAGACCGAAATTGCTTCAGAAGATTTTTCGGAAAACATCCATATGGCCAACCCTAAGACTATTATCAGCAGAGCCGCCAAGACTCCAAGCTTCAGCGAGAATCCAGCCATCCTCGAAGTATAGGCTAAGATCCACTAGATAAAGGAGCTGTTGAAGCCCGGGAGGGGATTTGAACCCCTGTGAAGCGGGTCTGCAGCCCGCCGCCTAGCCGCTCGGCCACCCGGGCAGGTTCTCCAATGATATACGGCGAAGTCGATGTTTTTGAAGATTGCGTAGTTCTTTAAAGCTCGGTGAACTCGTTTTATTCGGGATCTGCTTTGGAGAAGCGGAGAAGCGTATTAAAGCTTTTGATGAATAGGAGGAGCATCCGAATCTTCAGACCATCTAGGATGCCGGATGAGGTCGCTGAGCTGATAGTCGAGGCTGGGGTAAGAGCTCCAACTTATCTTCAATCATATACGATTATCCAGGTGAAAGATGAAGAGCTCAGGAAGAAGGTTGCTGAGCTTTGTGAAGGCCAGGATGAGCTCATTAAGAATGCTGCAGCCATTTTCCTGATCTGCGCTGATCTAAACAGGACTAAGAAGATGCTCGACCTCCTAGGTCATGGTCATGTTCTGAAATCAGATAAACATCCGATAGAATCCATCTTCGCGGTCTTCGACTCAGGACTTCTAGCCGAGAACATGATGATCGCCGCGGAAGCTTTAGGATACGGATCAACCATACTCGACTATCCTCTCGTGTATCCGAGAGACTTCGCTAGAATATTCCAGCTTCCTAAAGGCGTCACACCGCTAATCCTGCTCTGCATAGGTGAAAAAGGAGAAGCTCCACCACTTCGCCCAAGACTTCCGCTCCACATAGTCTTCCAAGTTGACAAATATCAGGAAACAGCTGAAAGCGATTTAGAAGAATATCTGCGGGAATTGGAGAAGGCTATGGAGGGAGAGAACTACGTTAAGAAGTATGTCGGATTGGATATGAAATATCTAGAGTACCTCAAGCTCAAAACAGCTTTGGATGAAACCTCTAAGAAGCTTTATGATGCGGTTGAGAAATTCTTGAAAGAAAACCTGATGAAATTCTAGCAAGTAACCTTATTTATAGGCAGGATCTCCTTCCGAAAGGTGCTCAGCAATGGAAGAGGCTTTGAGAATTCTCTCAAGCTATGCGAAGATCGTTAACGAGGTTTTGGAGAAGCATATTCCTAGAAGGGTTGATGAAAAATCTCTTGCGGAGATTCTGGGAGAAGCTGAGTATCGTTATGAACCCGAATCCATAAACAAGGGGATCTTCGAGCCATTCTGGGATCTCTTGGAAAGAGGTGGAAAGAGGTGGAGGCCAGCATTGATGTTGATGGTCTACGAGGCTTTGGGAGGGAAAGCTGAAGAGATAGCGCCGCTTGCCGTGATCCCAGAAGTAATTCATAACGGAACGCTGGCAGTAGATGACGTCGAAGATGAAAGCGAGTTCAGAAGAGGGAAGCCCTGCATCCACAGAATCTACGGAGTCGATATAGCGATAAACATGGGAAACACGATGTACTATTATCCGCTGCTGGTCCTAGATAAAATGAATATCCCTCAGGAGAAGAAGCTCGCTATACTTGAGGAGTATATTCGAATGATGCTGAAGCTTAGCTTCGGCCAGGCGATGGACATAGCGTGGCATCGAGGACTCGTGGAAGAAGTCGATGAAAAACAGTATCTTCAAATGACTTTATTCAAAACCGGGGCGCTCGCGGGATTCTCCGCGAAAATCGCTGCAATAATGGCCGACGCGGAGAAGGAGAAGGCGGAGAAGCTTAGAAAATTCGCGGAGCTGATAGCTGTCGCATTCCAGATCCAAGATGACATCTTGAACATAGTTGGAGAAGAGGAGAAATATGGAAAAGAAATTGGAGGAGACATAACGGAGGGAAAGCGAACCCTCATGGTAATCCACGCATTAAGAAGCTTGCCAGAACCTGAAGCGAGGAGGCTTAAGGAGATCTTGAACATGAGAACTTCGGATAAGAAGCTCATAGCCGAGGCGATAAACTTGCTGAAGAAGGCTGGAAGCGTGGACTACGCGAAAGAGATTTCTAGAAAGCTTGCAGAGCAGGCGGTTAAATTCCTAAGAGAAGCCGTGCCAGATGGAGAAGAGAGGAGAAAGCTTGAGGCTCTCGCAAACTTCCTGATAACAAGAGAATATTAGCGGACACAATTTTTAATTCTGAGCGGGGCGAAGTCTCATACATGAGCGGAGAGATAAAATTCGAAATCATTGAAGTCAAGATCCCAGAAGGCTGTAACGTGATCTTCGGGGTAACTCATTTCATAAAAAGCGTTGAAGACATCTATGAAGCATTTGTGAACACCGTTCCAAATGCGAAGTTCGGGCTTGCATTCGCCGAGGCAAGTGGGCCATGTCTGATCAGGCATGAAGGAACCGATGAGGAATTGAGAAAGCTCGCGGCCGAAACTCTCTACAAGATAGGATGCGGCCACACGTTCATAGTCTTCATGCGAGATATGTATCCGATAAACGTGATGCAGAGATTGAAGTCGGTTCCAGAAGTTTGCACAATACTTGCAGCTACCGCGAACCCGCTTCAAATAATAGTTGCGGAGACGAGTCAAGGAAGAGGCGTCATCGGAGTCGTCGATGGATTCAAGCCCAAGGGGATCGAGGGCGACGAAGACATAAAGAAGAGGAGAGAGTTCCTGAGAAAGATCGGCTATAAATTCTAAGCAATACTTTAATCGATCTTCGAGAAAATACTGGGTGAAGTGATGACAGCGGGTATTACTGACCCTCGCTCAAGCAGCGGGGGACATGATGACTGATACCCGAACTGACGTATTCTCTCCGTAGAGGCAGTTAATGGATAAAAATCGGCTCTATAAGATCTACCATATGGGTTTCTTCTCGAGGAAATTGGAGGCGGCGGCGCCAGCGGTCTCATTCGACGACGTCCTGCTTAAGCCGAAGTATTCGTCGGTGACGCCTAGGGAGGATCTCGATATATCGACTCGGGTATCTAGGAATGTGCGGCTGAGGATTCCGATAGTAAGCTCGCCGATGGATACGGTGACGGAATCGGAGATGGCGATAGCTTTAGCCGAGCTAGGTGGAATCGGCATCATTCATCGAAACATGTCCATCGAAAGGCAGGCGGAGGAAGTTAGGAAGGTTAAGGAGAAGGGGCTCGTCGTAGGAGCTGCGCTAGGAGTATTAGATGAGAAAAGGCTTGAAGCCCTCGCTAGAGCTGAAGCAGATCTGCTCGTAATAGATGTAGCTCACGGCCACAGCGAAAACGTCGTCAAAAGCCTCAAGCTCTACAAGAAATCCGGCATAGACGTAGTTGCTGGAAACATCGTAACCCCAGAGGCTGCGGAAGACCTAATCTCGGCTGGAGCGGATGGATTGAGAGTTGGATTAGGCGCGGGATCCATTTGCCTGACTAGGGAGATCTGTGGAGTTGGAGCTCCTCAGCTTCAAGCCATAGCCTGGGTCGCGGACATCGCCTCGAAATACGGAGTCCCCGTGATCGCCGATGGAGGAGTGAGGAGGATCGCAGATATCGTGAAAGCTATAGCCGCTGGAGCTGACTGCGTAATGCTTGGAAGAATGCTGGCTGGAACCGATGAAGCACCAGGAGAAGTCATTGAAAGAGATGGAGGTAAGTGGAAGAAATATCGTGGGATGGGAAGCGTTGAAGTCATCAGTAAGCTTGACCGCTATTCAAAAATGGTTCCAGAAGGCCTCTCAGGATACGTGCCATATAAGGGAAGCGTTAGAGATGTTGTAAAAATGATAATCGGCGGACTTAAGAGTGGAATGGGATACGTGGGAGCTTCCAACCTCGAAGAACTTAAGCGCAAAAGCGAGTTTTTGAGAGCAGCGCCAAGCGAGAGTTGGGAGCGGCGTATAAGCAACCTAATGATCGAAAGACAGTTTCCAGTAACTATCATGCTATAACCCGACACGCTGCCTCCGCATTTCAACCGGCTCCTCGCCAAGCCTCAACCTGAATATCCTAAGCTCATCTAATGCCTGTTTAACGGCCTCATCCATTCCGCATCGCATCCAATACTCTTCAACCACGTCGCCTTCCACTTCCCTCGAAAATCTCTCCGAAAACTCTCCTCCAAGAGGAAAGCCAAGTTCTCTCATTCGGTCTTTTATCTCCTGCTCTTCTAGCGCGAGGAGCGGAGTGTATATTGGGAGTCTTCTGAAACGAAGTAGCGTGCAAAGCCTATTGAAGTCACTTTCCGAGAATGCGCTGAACCCCGTTACGAGCCCTAGGTAGCCTACTTTCTCAGCCACAGCTTCGCCTATCCTGAGAAGGAATAACGTAAACAAAATCTCCCTAATTCCCTCGGGAACGTTTCTCGAAAAATCTTTGAAAATATCAAACGGGACTAGATAGAGCTTCAATGTGAGCGAATATTCTAACAGCTTATCGATCAATGTCTTGAGATCGCTCTTGAAAAATTCTTCAAGCGAGCTTTCGCAGACATGAAGTAAATCGACGTGGCATCCTCGCTTCATCATATACCAGCATGCAAGCGCCGAGTTAGCTCCGGAGAAAAGTCCAAGAATTCTTCCAGATGATCCTATCGGCAAGCCCCCTGGACCTCTGAGCTTTTCAAAAGATGCGTATATTCCGTCTTCAGTTATTTCGATGAAAATGGTTTTGTCAGGGTTCTTCAAGTCTATTTTCAGCCCGAGCTTTGAGCGTATCTCAGCTCCGAGCTTCCTCGAGACGTCTAGCGATGTCATGGGGAAGCTTTTATCACTTCTCCTGGTGTCGATTTTTATCTTCCTTAAATTCATGGATCGGAGGATCTCCAGAATACGTGCTTCGAGTTCTTCAAGTGAGCTTGATTTGATTGCGGGAGCATACCAGACGACTCCGAAAACTCGGCCAATCTTATTCAACAAATCTTCTAGACTTATCTCCGATGTCAGCTCAATCACGAATCTTCCCTGCAACCTCTTTACCTTCGCTCCAGTAAATCTCTTGAGGTTTTCGGCGAGAATTCTCTCGAAGAGCCCTCGCTTGCTTCGTTTTAGAGTTACTTCTCCGTAGTGGATCACTACAGCGTCGTAGTTTATCTCGCCCACTTCCCTAGAGACTTCGCTAAGCTCTCTTATAAGCAAATGCTAGCTCGAAGATGTCAGATCGATTTAAGACGCGCTTGAGCCTCGCCATCAAGCAATATGGTCTCGCTTCCTCAACCTCGACTTCAACGAGTTTTCCAAATAGTTCTCGCGACCCATTCTTTATCACTATAGGTCTATACGTTATGTTTCTCGCTATTGCTTCTCCTCTTTCTCCAATTTCATCAACTATTGCTAAGCCGCTCCAGCCAATCCATCTCTCGCTCTTTCTCAAGGCGATCTCTCGAGCTATCTCGCTCAGCAACTTACTCCTCTTCTTTATCAGATTGGGGTCTAGAGGCTTCAGCTTCTCCGCAGGGGTTCCTGGCCTTGCGAAAAATCTGGAGATATTGATCATGTCCGGCTTCACTTCTTCGATGAGCTTGATCGTGGCTTCGAAGTCGCTTTCATCCTCGGTTGGGTATCCCACGATTACGTCGGTTGAGAGAGTTATGTCCCTGACCTCTGCGCGGATGTCCCTGACTATTCTCTTGAAGACCTCGATGCTATAGCCTCTTCTCATATCTCTGAGAACCTTATTTGAGCCTGATTGAACGGGGAGGTGTAGGAACTTGAAGATCTTCGGGTGCTTATATGCTTCCGCCAGTTCTTTCCGAATGGAGTAGACGTAGAGCGGATTCATCATTCCAACTCTGACGAAGAAGAACCCCTCTATCCCAGAAACGGTTCTCATGAGATCTGGTAATCTGCTTCTACCTGATTCTATTCCATAGCTTCCCATATCTTGGCTTGTAAGCCAAATTTCCTTAACACCGTCATTTAAAGCCCGCTTCACCTCACATTCTATCAGCTCTAGCGGATAGCTTCTGAAGGAGCCTCGCGTCCTCGCTACTATGCAAAATGAGCAAAGCTTCCATGAACAACCTTCGGAAACTGGAATCACAGCGATTATCGGATTTTTCCTAATTCTTGGAAGACCTAATTTCACTTCTTCTGGGATTTCGTTTGTGAAACTTCTTCCATGTTCAACGGCTTCGTGGATCTTTGTTATGGCTCTAGGATGGAGCATCACGGCCTTCGGAGCAATCTTCTTAACCTTATCAGGTTCCCCGGGAACTATGCATCCCGCAACTATCAGGGGCTTTCCATATTCTGCGAGTTTAGCTATTCTGTAGAGCATTCTATCGCTTGTAGGCTTCTTCACTACGCATGTGAAGATTATCAGGGCGTCGGCTTCCTCAGGGTTCGAAGTTATCTCATGGCCCCTCTGCTTCAATAGCCCTAAGGCTATCTCCGAGTCGGCGACGTTCGCTGCGCATCCGTAGACCTCGTAGTAGATCTTCACGCCGAGCTTGAGATAAATTCTGGGTAAAATTAAAGCTATCTAGTGATCGGGGGGTTTCGGAGGGAGGATAGGAGCTTCTCGACTTTCTTCACGTCTCCTCCGAGCAGGTTCGCCAGCTCGTCCATTGCCTTCTCCCTCCCCAGGTGCTTTATGAAGTCGTCTGCAACCTGTCTGACAACCTCCCTCCTCTCCCATGGATAAACTATCCACGCATCTGTTAACTGGACGAAGTAGTCTGGCTTAAACTTGCACCAAGGCTTCATGTGAAGAGTTGCAACCTTGACCTCGAGCGGGTTCTTAGGAGCTATCTCCTGCTCTATAACGGCTTTCAAGGTTAATCCCTCATCAGCTACATCATCAACCAAGAGAACCCGTTTATTTGATAGATCGCTTAAGGCTAATGGGCTGTAAACCTTGACGCTGAATCGCTTGGCCACATCAACATAGCTACTACAGCCTATAGGATAAACCGTCCTGAACCCGAGGACGTCGGAGAGGAGGTGGGCCACGGTCATTCCCCCTCGCAGAATACCTATCATAACATCTGGATTATATTCCGCCGACACCTTCTCGCCAAGAGATTCAACGAGATCGTCTATATCATCCCAAGATAGTTGAAGATACTTAACGCCGCCGACCTCGAAAATCTTCATACCAGAACCCGTAAAAGACTCGATTAAAATCTTTCGCTAACACACGCGCAGCCTCAAGCGAAAGCGTCTAAACAACAATTGGTCGAGTGTTGAGCGCCTGAATTGCGAAAATTTAATCTTAAAATAATCTCATGCAAAAGAATTCGATGAGGCTCTTTTGTCCACGGAAACTTACACCGTTGATCGAAAACAGTTGGAGATTTTGAGAATCCTAAGCGAATATAATGAGCCTGTAGGGTCATCCTTGATAAGGAAGGAGCTTGCAAGAAGAGGATTCTTCCTGAGCGAGAGAACCATACGATACCACTTAAAATTGCTTGAGGAGAGAGGGCTCGTAGAAGGCCATGAAAAAGTAGGTAGGACCATAACTAAGGCGGGACTGGAGGAACTCAGCAGGGCATTAGCCTATGAGCGGATCGGATCAATCTTAACGAAGTATCTCTCACTAGCCTATAAAACAACCTATTCGCCGGATAACGATTCAGGAGACGTGGTGGCGAACGTGATAATAGTTGACAAGAAATACGAGAAAGATGCATTAAATATCATTGTTGAACTTTATAATGGAAAGCTCCTCCCGTCACCCTACTACAAGATAATTGATGAAGAGGAAGAGTATAGAGAGATCAGTGTTCCAAAAGGCAGGGTTGCAATTCTGACCGTATGCAATCTAACGATTGACGGAGTCCTAATGCATTCGGGAATACCTCTAATCCTACGATATGGTGGATTGGTTCAGTTTCTCAAGGGAAGACCCATTAGATTCGTTGATCTCATAGCATACGAGTATACCACGATTCATCCACTGGAGATATTTGTCTACAAGAGGGCTACATCAATTCTAAGAATCCTGAAGACTGGATCTGGAATGATTCCAGCGAATATAAGGGAGATTCCAGCAGCTGCTAGAGATAAGACGATCGAGGTGATAGAAGAGCTCGTGAGTAAGGGTTGGAGCGGAATACTCAAGATAGGCGTCCCAAACGAGCCAGTATTCGGAGTCCCGGTCTCGATGGATCGATTCGGAATCTCCATGATAGGTGGAATGACCCCGGCAGCAGCCATGGTGGAGTCAGGAATACAGGTCGAAACCTTTGCACCCCACTGCTTAGTAGATATAAGTGATATGAGAAAGGTTTGAGAAAAACACTAGACGAATTCACTAAAATCACACCAAGCTATATCATCAAACATCCACCGAAAAATAAGCGCGAAACTTAAGGCATCAAGCTAAGTCTTTACAATCTTGGCATAGCCTTTCCGGCAAAAAGCTACCATCAAACCTTTAATCATAGATCGAGGATCTGTAGATTAGTGGCGGTTCATGGCTAAATCTGGTAAAGAGTTTCTCGAAGATGTTTT
>CAZDPL010000010.1:0-2270 GCA_964507345.1 uncultured Nitrososphaeria archaeon | reverse complement strand
TAGATTAGTGGCGGTTCATGGCTAAATCTGGTAAAGAGTTTCTCGAAGATGTTTTACGGCAATTCAACGAGGCGGCTGACGTTCTCGGATTGGAGGATGGGTTGAGAGAATTCTTGAAAACTCCTAAGAAGATCATTACGGTCTCGATTCCCGTTAAGATGGATGATGGATCGGTTAAAGTCTTCATAGGCCATAGAGTTCAGCATAATAACGCTAGAGGCCCCTTTAAGGGTGGAATAAGATATCATCCGGATGTGAATCTCGATGAGATAATAGCTCTCGCAATGTTGATGACTTGGAAGACCGCGGTCGTGGATATCCCGTTTGGGGGAGCGAAGGGAGGAGTGAAATGCGATCCTAAGAAGATGTCTAGAGCCGAGATCGAGAGATTGACTAGGAGATATACGGCCGAGATAGCTGAAGTCATAGGCCCGCACGTGGATATACCAGCTCCAGACGTTTACACCGACGCTCAGATAATGGCTTGGATAATGGATACGTATAGTCAGCTAAAGGGAGCGCCGACGCCAGAAGTCGTAACAGGTAAGCCTGTAAACCTCGGCGGGAGTGAGGGGAGAGAAGAGGCGACCGCTTACGGAGTATGCGTCTGCGTGAGAGAAGCTGCCAAAAAATTTGGGATACCATTTAAAAACGCAACCATAGCCATTCAAGGATATGGAAACGTCGGATACAATGCTGCGAGAATACTCCACGAATGGGGAGCGAAGATCATCGCGGTAAGCGATTCGAAAGGAGGAATAATTAACCGAGACGGCTTAAACCCCATGAAAGTTTTCGAGCACAAGAAGAAAACGGGAAGCGTCATAAACTTCGACAAGGCTGAGAACATCTCGAACAAGGAGCTTCTAGAACTCGATGTGGATTTCCTAATTCCAGCAGCAATTGAGAGGCAGATAACCGAAGAAAACGCAGACAACATTAAAGCAAAAGTAATCGTTGAGGCCGCTAATGGTCCAACGACCTCCAAGGCTGATAAAATCTTATCGGAGAAGGGGGTTAAAGTCATTCCAGATATCCTCGCAAATGCTGGAGGCGTAACCGTAAGCTATCTCGAATGGGTTCAGAATCTACAGAGATTCAAGCTTTCCAGAGAGGAAGTTCTCAAGAGACTTGATGATAAGATGGTTAAAGCATTCGATGAGGTGCTCAGTTACTCGAACAAATATGAAACACAGTTGAGGAAAGCCGCCTTAATCCTCGCCGTCAATAGAGTCGCTGAAGCCGTGAAATTCCTCGGAATCTGGCCATAAAATCTAAGAATACAAATTTTTTACCAAAGCGATAGTCGTATTCATGGATGAAGTTTTCAACGGGGCTGCCGAGGCTCGATGAAGCATTAGGTGGAGGCATTTCGACGAAAACGATTACCCTAATCTATGGTCAGGAGAAAACTGGTAAAACGAGCTTAGCGTTGAAGATCTGCGCCCTAGCAGCTAGGGAGAATTCGGCTGCATATGTCGATTGCTCTGGAAAACTTCACCCGCTTAGACTCTCTCAAATCATGGAGGCTAATAGAATTGATGAATCACGGCTTTACGTAACCTCGGTCGAGAACTTCCTGCAACAGGAGGAAGTCATTTTGAGAATACATGATCAAGGGGCGCCAGCTCCATTGATAGTCTTTGACGATTTTACCTACTTACATAGAATCGAGCTTACAGGAGACGTCAGGCAGGATACCAGCGTTTACAAGAGGCTCGCGTTCCAGCTCGCCGCTCTAAAGGAGGCTGCGATAAATAGAGATCTCGCCGTAATTGTAATAGGGCAGGTCCACAGCATACCAGATGTAGGCGAATCGCGAGCCGTTGCACGGAGGATCTTAAGCTATTGGTCGGATTATATTTTGAAGATTGAGAAAGAATTTGGTAAAGGGTTTAGCCGAGTGATTATAGAGAAGCCTCAGCAAGATGAATCAAAGATCATTAGATTTAGGGTTGTGAGGTCTGGAGTTGCTCCAGTTTAGGTTACGTTGGGGTCACGAACTTCTCTATTAGGCCGTTATAGATTCCTAGAGCCGATAGCAGGAGGAGTAGGAAGCTGAAGAAGAGCATGTATTTCGTGGATCTCGGATCGGCTGGCCTCGAAACCGCTCGGGCATAGAGGAGCAATCCCGCGACTCCGAGAGCATAATAGAAGAAGACCACTATTGTCTCAGCATGCGTCTGCATCCTAACATCCCAGATGAAGATCCTGATCCCGCCTCCGCGTAGATAAACCATCGAGAGAGGTCTGGTGGTCGATAAGGAGTA
>CAZDPL010000009.1:12916-21455 GCA_964507345.1 uncultured Nitrososphaeria archaeon | reverse complement strand
CCATTATCGATTACGCTTCTATATCCAGAGACCCAGATAGATCTAGCCTTCATAGCGGTCACCGCGATTTCTTCGAGGATATCGCACCTTATAATCCTTGGTTAAATCTAAGCGATCTCAAGCTTTTAAGATGGGAGTCAGCTCGTGTAATGATGACCGCCGATAAGGTTAAGGAAAGACTTCGGTTTAACATCCAGAAATTAGATCAGGAAATAAAATCTCTCATAGAAAGTTACAAGCTGGGATCCATATCTCTAGATGAGTATGTGGAGCGCAGGGCTGCGCTTGAGCAGGAGAAAGAAAGGAAGGTTTTGGAAAATTTGAGGAATATGCGCGTCAGGAAGTAAAGCTATTCGCCGAAGAGCGGAACCTTCCCCAGATAGTTCATCAATATCCTCATTAGATCTTTTCCGCGTATTCTACAGAGCGCTCCTCTAGCGCATGATATCTCATCAAATTTCTTCACATCATCCCTTCTCACATCTGGACCAGCTATGGCCAGCGGGACGGGATCTCCCTTATGCTCCCCCACCTCGCTCGGCGTCGTGTGGTCTCCAGTGATCGCTATGTAGTATCCTTCATCGAATACTTTATCAACCAAGGGAGTAAGCTCTTTAGAGATCCATTCTATCACTTCCACCTTCTTTCTCGGATTCTTGTCATGGCTGACGGAGTCCGTGGCCTTGATATGTAGGAAGACTAGATCATAGTTGTCTAACGCTTTTATCGCGGCCTCCACCTTCCCTTTAAGATTCGTGTTTACGGTTCCGGTTGCTCCTGGGACTTGTATGAGATCGAAGCCGACTGCTTTGGCCACTCCCTTGTAAAGTCCTCCACCAGCTATTGCAGCGGCCTTAATTCCCCAAAGCTTGCTTATCGATTCGATTTTTGGAAGGGTTCCAGCGCCTCTGGGCAGAAGAACGTTCGCGGGCTTTAAGCCCTTCTTAACTCTTTCTTGATTAAGCGGATGCTCTGCTAAGATTCTTCTAGCTTTTTCTAGGAATTCTTGAAGCGCCATCGCAGTCCGCTTTGCTTCAAGTGTATCGTCTAAGGGTTGCGGAGGCTGAACCTTTACGCCCGTTTTATGCGTATCGACGTCCGAGACATTTCTGGAAAGTTTTTCACCTCTTAGAATAAGCACTCCACGATGCTCGGATGAATGTTTGAAGATTGCTTGGACTCCGCTTACGCTCTCGATTTTAATCTGATTCAACGCTTCTGCTAGGATCTTCGCTTGATCGCTACTGATTCTCCCAGCCCGCCTATCGACCACCACTCCTTCATCGTTAACCGTTCCAAAATTGCATCTAAACGCGACATCTCCAGGCTGAAGGTCTATCCCAACTCCAAGTGCTTCGAAAGCTCCTCTCCCAGGATAGCATTCATATGGATCGTATCCAAAGAGAGCGAGATGCGCCGTATCGCTTCCCGGAGGCTGGCCTGGAGCTATTACATCCATTATACCGCATTCCCCATTCGCGGCTATCCTGTCTAAGGTTTCCGCATTCGCTGCTTGGAGAGGGGTTAAACCGTTTAGAGCTTTAGTCGGTCTATCTCCAAGCCCATCACAAACTACTAGAACAACCTTCATTTCGCATGCAGAAATTGGGGCTCCATGCTATAACCATTAACTTGACGATAAATTGCTTGATTAAAAGATATCAGGAAGCCGCTTAAGAGCTGAGACATGGCTCTGGTTTGTCCTAAATGTGGCGGAAGCATGGCGGCGTTCCAGAAGACCTTACAAGCGAGTGTTGGACCTTTTTCGGTTAAGAAACTTCTCCCGCCTGAGTTTCAAGAATACGAATCGGTGGAATTTCATATCTGCAAGAACTGCGGATACATGGAGATCTATTGGAAAAGATGAGCTTCTAGGCTGAATGCTCTATAACTCTCTTCTCCATTTTCTTTAATGCTTGATCGAGCAATTCTCCGATTGGAAGTGATTCTTCTATCTGCTTAACTTTATCGAGTCTTGCCGCGGTTATCTGCCTTCTCGGAGCGAAGAGCGTGCAACAATCTTCCTGAGGTTTAATCGAGATTTCATAGGTTCCTATGCTTTTCGCAATTTTGACGATCTCCTCCTTATCGAATCCAATTAACGGTCTAAGTATTGGGATTCTTACTGCCTCATCTATCACTCTAAGATTTTGAAGTGTTTGAGAGGAAACTTGTCCAAGGCTTTCGCCCGTTACGATCGCGGCGGCTCCCTCTTCTTCGGCAACTCTCTCAGCAAGCCTCACCATGAACCTCCGATACAGTATGATCAGATATCTCGGATCAACTCTCGTCCTGAGATAGGTTTGGATATCTCCTAGAGGTACTAGGTAAACCGTGCTCGGGGATTGATATTTACTGAGAATTTTCACGAGCTGCAGCACTTTATAGATGCTGGATTTTGAGACTATAGGGAAGCTGTGAAAATGAACATAGACGACTTCGACCCCCCTTTTTAGCATTAGATATGATGAAACTGGCGAGTCTATCCCACCGGAAATCAGCGAAGCGACCTTCATAACTTTCTTCAATTTTCTGAAGATGCTTCTGCAGCTTTTATCTTCTCTTTTCCTCGGCTATAGATTTCATAGCTTCGATCACGTATTCTATGTCATTTATGCTGGTCCAGCGGCCTATGCTTAACCTTAGCCCGCTCTTAGCCTGTCTTTCATTCAAGCCTATTGCTAGGAGCACGTGGCTGGGGGTTAGTTTTCCGCTTGAGCAGGCCGAGCCTGTTGATGCGGCTACTCCTCTTTCATTAAGTTTTATTATTAGCTCCTCGCCTTCTATGAATTCTAGCCAGAAGCTTGCTATTGCTGGAAGCCTTTTCTCGGGGTGGCCTGTCAGGTGGATGCCTTCGATTTCGCATAGCTCTTTGATGAGCCTTCTACACAGTTCTTGAAGCCTCCTTCTCTCCTGATCCATTTCATTTCTCGCTATCCTACATGCTTCAGCGAATCCGACAGCTCCTGGGACGTTAACAGTGCTTGATCTCAATCCGAATTCATGGCCTCCTCCATGGAGAAGCGGATCCAACTTCACTCCCTCAGCTACGTATAACGCTCCTATGCCTTTAGGGCCATAGAGCTTGTGAGCGCTTACCGTGAGCAGATCTACGTTGATTTTCTCGACGTCGATGGGGATTTTTCCGAATGTCTGAGCTGCATCGACGTGGAAGATTACTCCCCGCTCTCTACAGATTTTCCCTATCTCTTCAATAGGCTCAATCGTCCCGATCTCGTTATTCGCGTGCATTACGGAGACGAGGATGGTATCGTGGCGAATGGCTGCCTCCACTTCACTTGGATCTACTAGGCCGTAGCGATCTACTTGGAGATAGGTTACCTCAAATCCCATCTTCTCAAGCCATTGACATGGCTCTAGGACGCTTAGATGCTCGATCGACGTAGTTACTATATGTCTGCCTTTCTCCCTGTAGGCTAATGCGGCTCCCTTTATGGCGAGGTTATTGCTTTCGGTTGCGCTGCTGGTGAAGATGAGTTCGTTTGGCATGGCTCCCATAAGTGAGGCGACTTCTTCTCTCGCTTCCTCTAAAGCTTCCCTAGCTTCCATCCCCCAGCTATGGGGGCTCATGGTGTTTCCAAATTTCTCGGTGAAATACGGCATCATGGCCTTAACCACTCTAGGATCGGTAGGCGTTGTCGACGCGTAGTCCATGTATACTCTCCGCTTTTCCAGCTGCATCTCCACCGCAAGCTCGTCTAAGACGATCATA
The DNA here is from genome assembly GCA_964507345.1 of uncultured Nitrososphaeria archaeon. GTDB lineage: Archaea > Thermoproteota > Nitrososphaeria_A > Caldarchaeales > Wolframiiraptoraceae > Wolframiiraptor. The sequence continues at coordinate 17,722 of CAZDPL010000009.1, read as the reverse complement.
AAGATATCTGGGTTCACCGCGGATTATTCATCTGGCTTTTTAGTTTTGTCAATGACCCTTATATAATGCGCTCTTAGCTTCCGAGGCTTAGCGTGACGCGGATCCACTTAGGCACGTCTCATTGGAAGATAATGCTTAACATGCTGAGAATATTCTCTAGATCTAGGTTGTTGGGGGCTAGGAAATTTAGCCTCAAGCTTCTACTGGTCTTGGAGATAGCCTTCGCCGGGGTCTATCTCGCTCTGACCCGGAATCTGCTCGTAATCTACCTCGCCTCCCTTGGATTCAATGTTAGTCAAATCTCCTTAATGTTGGTCGCATCGACTGTGCTTTCATCGATTATTTCGGTAATTTTGTACAAGTTTCCCGAATTTGTGACTAGGCGAGTGAAATTGAAGTTCATGGTTTTCCATGCTTCTGAGAGGATCTTCTGGATACCGATTGTCTTGTTTAAGGATATGATCGCGATAAGCTTCTTCTATGCGATAATAAACCTGTCCTCAACAATTCTCGGCTCATTCATGAACCTCCTAATCTACGCATCCTTCGACGAGAGTGGAGTTAGAGATGTGACGGCCAAGAGAACGGCGGCATACAACGTGATGAACATACTCGGTTCGGTGGCAGCAATAGTCCTTCTCGCAGCTCTTCCACCGGGAGAGAAATTCATCATAATCTTCACACTCGGATCACTGGTCGGATTACTCTCCACCCTGATGCTAGTATTCATGGATATGCGTCACCTAGAAGGCGCGAAGATCCCCAAGGCCATGGAGAGCCCGGAGCAGATGTTCTCCATTTCCTCCTTCTTCCTAGCGTTCCTGATTTCAGGAAACTTGCTCGGAATCTTTTGGGCACCGTATCTGATGAACGTATTGAAGGCGCCTGACTACGTTGCCGCGTCCATGAACTTCGCCGCGACGATATCGAGCATAGTTGGCTCGCTCCTCTGGGCTAAGCGGTCTCTTCGAACCTTCAGAATAGCTTTAGGAATGTCAATGCTAACCCCGATAGCTGCTTTCCTGATCCCGATTCCGACAGCTCATATCGGTATATCCGCGTTCAATGGATTCATGGGAACAGGCGCAGGCTTCCTCGGAAACTTCCTCTTCGCGAGATATCTGAAGAAGTTTGGAGCGGTTAGATCCAGTTTAATGATGACTTTGCTTTCCAATCTCTCCCAGCTCATGGCGACGCCCTTCGGAATATTCTTTGGCCAACAATACCTGATTCTATTCGCTTTGGTGATGATACTTATAGCGGTTTCGATGATCCTGGCTTTCCTAACGATTCCAGAGGTCGCGGTGGTGCCTGAGGACTCCGCGAGGACCTACTCGTATCTGCTCTATACTAGTAGCTTGATGGGCTACTCCATGGCCGTTGAAACAACCAAGGAGACTATATTGATGAGCTTTAGGCTTCTGGCCTTAGCGGCGGCCCTGATCTTGATCTACATAGTTTACCGCTTCGCCTTCTTCCTCGCAGGGCTTTAACATAAATAGCCCCGTTTCACCTCAGCATTCACGATGACGGAGTTCGGCGGCGAGCTCTTCAAGGAGTTCGCATCTGCATTGGCTTTAGAGCTTTTGGGCTTCTTACCTAAGTTGATAGTAGCGATCATAGTAATAATCGTCGCTTTTCTGATCATGCGATTCGTGGGTGGGGCGATAAGGAGGCTCCTCTCCCTCGCAAATATTGATGAACTAGTTACCCGCTACTCGAAGATTCGGCTACCGATATCGATAAACTCCGTGATTCTAGTGATTTTCTATATCGGAGTTCTCCTCGCAGCACTCTACGCCTTGATTAACATATTCCTCGGAGAAGCTTACGTCGAGATAGCGAATTCGCTTCTCATCTACGGAGCGAGGGTGATAAGCGTGGTGGTCTTAGCTATAATACTCTTCGCCGCATCCTCCTCCGTAATCGAGAAGATACGCGTGGAAAGTAGGATGAAGGGATACCTCTTCTTCATAGTCATGCTCCTGCTCACCGCCATGCTCATAGACGTAACAGCCCTCAGTGAGCCAGTCAAGCAATCCCTCTACATGGGGCTAGCGATCGGAATAGGCGCATCTCTGGCAGTCTTCTCAATCTGGTTCTTCTTCCACGAATACCTCGACAAAATGCTCGAAAGAACCGAGAAGAAGAAATCAAAATAATCCTTCAATAAATCAGCGAAAAAGGACGAGCCACGCTGCAGAGGCCGCTGGAACAGCCCTTAAGACGCCTAATCTAATCTTATGCGCCAAGATTAGATTCAGTTAAATATTCCGAACACCAAGTCATCAACGGATAGAGATAATGCCGAAAAAGGGTAAGCAGGGAGGTGAGCCGAGGGCGGTGTCCGAGAAAAAGGTTTACCTTAAGATTGAGGACCTGCCCTCGGTTGGACCGGCTACGGCTCAGAAGCTTAGGGAGATTGGTTACTCTACGATCGAGGCTTTGGCCACGGCCACGATTTCAGAGCTAGCGGCAGCTGGTATAGGTGAGAAGAAGGCTGCTGAGATCATCTCCGCTGCTAGGGAGGCGATTGAGGTTAGCTGGGTGACGGCTAAGCAGCTCGCCGAGCTAAAGAAAGGCGTAGGCAGGATAACAACTGGAAGCAAGGCCCTCGATAGGCTGATAGGCGGAGGAGTGGAAACCCAGTCAATCACAGAGTTCTTCGGAGAATTCGGAAGCGGGAAATCTCAGCTCTGCCATCAACTCGCCGTAAACGTCCAACTTCCACCAGAGCGAGGTGGATTAAATGGCGCAGCCCTATACATAGACACCGAGAACACCTTCAGAATCGAGAGAATAATGCAGATGGCTAAGCACGTTGGACTAGATCCAGATGAAGCATGTGAGCGAATAATCTACGCGGAAGCTTATAACAGCGATCATCAAATGCTCCTCCTAGAGAAGGCGGACAAGATAATCAAAGAGAACAACGTCAGATTAATCATAATCGACTCACTTACCTCCCATTTCAGAAGCGAATACGTTGGAAGACAGAACCTACCGGAGAGGCAGCAGAAGCTTAACAAGCATATGCATAAGCTTCTAAGGCTCGCCAGAGCATTCAACGCCGCCGCGATCGTAACGAACCAAGTCATGGCTAGGCCTGATGAATTCTTCAGCGCGATGGCGGTTCTCCCCGTTGGAGGCCACATCGTAGGCCACACAAGCCACACTAGAATCTACTTAAGAAAAGCGGCTGGCAAAAACGTCAGAATAGCGAGGCTGGTTGCAAGCCCCTATCTCCCAGAAGGGGAAGCCTTATTCAGAATAACTGAAAACGGGATAGAAGACTTGGAGGAGGAGCGTTAATGAGTTCAAAAGAAGTTCCAGGAAGGCAGGCGGTAAAGAACTTCTTCACACTCCTGTTCTCAGGAAAGCTTAGCAAAGCTGAGGAAGCCTTGAAGAGAATTCAGAAGAGATATGGGCTCAAGGAAAGCGATGGATACTACAAAGCGCTCTACGGAATATACTATGCATACATCTCTGATGATCGAGATTCCTTCCTCTTCCATCTCTGGAAGCGCTATCTAGCTGGAGAAAAGAAGGAGGAGTTGAAGGCAAAGTTCAAAGACTTACTGGAAAAGGCTTACAGTCCTCCAGAAGACTTCATTCAAGCATGGCTTGATCTAATTAGCATGATGGATTCCCTCCCAACACCCCATAAGTTCGAGAAAAGCTCCTAGGATGCTTGCAGGAAGTTGAAGGTGATTACCAAGACTATCAGCCACATAACGGCGTAGGTTGCAGCGCCACTCGTGTAAAGCTTCCTCCCAAGCCTTTCTTGAACTTCATCACTCAATACGATTTTGAGAGCGATCGCTGAAGTGATGTAGATCAAGATCATGAGCGCGATCCCTATCAGAATCGTTGGCTCGTATAGCTTGAATACGGCGGTCAGGAAACCCATTAATATGCCTCCGACGAATCTCCCCCAGTAGAGCTTGTCTTCCAGCTTCAAGGATTTCACCGGTGAACGAGGTTGAATGTCTCCTACCTCGAGTTACAGCAATTGCTTAACGAGATTTTAAGCATTATCCAAGATGCGAGAATCGCAAACGTCTATCACATGAGCGATGACTCAATAATACTCAAGCTTAGGAAGGAAGCGCCGATAGGTGAACTTAGAATAATTCCGGGAAACGCGCTCTACCTAGTTAGGGGAGCTTACGAGAAGCCCAAGGAACTTAGCCAGAAAGGGAAGCTATTCAGAGAACTTCTAACCAATGCCAAGATTATTGGAGCTGAGATCGTTGAAGGAGAGCGGATAGCAGTATTCAAGCTGAAGAAAGGAGAATCAGACCTGAGATTAGTATGCGAATTCCTTCCACGTGGAACGCTAGTAATCCTAGACGATGAAGGAAAGATACTCGCGGCCCTCCGTCACCTCGAAATGAAGGATAGAAAAATCGCGCCAGGCGAATACTATAAGCTTCCTCCACCTAAACCCGCCCCCTCGCCCGAAAAATTGCCAGAAATACTCCAGAACCTAACTCCGAGAAAGAGCATCGTGGCCGCCCTAGCAGCGGAAGCGGGATTCGGCGGACGCTATGCCGAAGAAATACTTCACCTCGCCGGAATAGACTTCTCCAGAAAGGTGCGAGATCTCTCAGCAGACGACTTAAACAGGATACTAGATGCAGCGCAAAAGGTCTTAGATTCGGTTAAGCGGGGGCCACCAGTCGTAGCTCGCTCACCCGAAGGAGAAGTCCAAGCGCTCCCATATCCTATGAGCTATCTCAAGGAAAAGGGCTGGCGTTACGAAGAAGTTGAAGAATTGAATGAAGCTATCAGAATCGCTTACGA
>CAZDPL010000009.1:0-12816 GCA_964507345.1 uncultured Nitrososphaeria archaeon | reverse complement strand
CAAGAGGAAGCTTGCTGAAAAGCTTTTCCAACTTTCCTCGATTTTGGAGTCATTCAAAGAGAAGCCTGGAGTTCACAAGCTCGAAGACATCGAAGTCTCCGTGGATGAAGCTCGAAAGAAAATGAAAATAACGGTTAATGACCTTGGAATAGAGCTGGATCTACGCAACTCGATTATGAAGCAATTATCAAGTTTATTCGATGATGCAAAGAAGGCGCGACAGGCTGCCGAGAGGCTATTAAGCGAAGCCGAGGAACTTGAAAGAAAAGTGGAAAAATTGAGAAAGAGCATGCATAAAGAAATTCAACAAGCCTTACTACAGGTCTCAGCCAGAATAAAGCGGGGAGAGGGAAAATGGTATGAGAAATATCGATGGTTCATCACCTCAGAAGGCTTCTTAACGGTTGCGGGGAAGGATGCATCGAGCAACATCTCGCTACTAAAGAAGCACCTCGAGTCAGATGACCTAGTATTTCACGCAGAAGTTAGAGGAGCTGCCGCCGTGATCTTGAAGAAGGGTAAAGAAGCTGGAGAAAAATCTCGTCATGAAGCTGCTCAATTCGCCGCCGTTTATAGTAGAGCTTGGAAAGAGGGTGTTGCCACCATGACCGTCTACTTCATCGAGCCGCATCAAATATCCTTCACACCTCCGCCCGGCCACTACCTACCTAAAGGAGGATTCATAATCAAAGGTGAGAGAAACTATCTAACCGTAAAGCTCGAGTTAGCAATCGGGCTCACCGAAAATCTCGAAGTAGTTTATGGTCCTCCAAGCGCGGTGGCAGCGAAGACTAAACGATTCATTAAGCTGACGCCAGGGAATAAGCGGGCGAAAGAGCTGATAGATGAAATCGTTAAGAAGCTTACTCGAGGTTTGGAAGTGGATTCTAAGACTCTGAGAGATCTTAAGATGGAGTTGGAGGAACTGATACCCTACGGGCGAGGCAGATTAGCGGAATAATGGAGTTTAATACTTAAAAGCTATCCTAGGGAACTACCTCCTGGAGCAGTGAGGCAGCTTGAGGATCACTGATGAAGTCCTTGTTCGCGACGTAATGTCAAGCCCAGTCGTGGAAAGCAAGGAGGATGAGACGGCGGAGGAGCTCGCCCAGAAGATGATAAAATACAAGGTGGGAGCAATTATAATCACTGGGAAAGATGGTTCACCGCTCGGGATCGTTACGAAAACCGATTTAGTTGAAAAGGTGATAGCCAAGAACCTTAGACCAGATCAAGTGAAGGCCAAGGATATAATGAGCACCCCTCTCCAGACGATAGACCCAGAAGCTAAGATAGAAGATGCGTTGAGAAAGATGCGGAAACTTCGAATAAGCAGATTAGCCGTCGTCTATAAAGATCGGCTAAGCGGGTTGATAAGCGTCAAGGATATCTTGCAAGTAACTCCAGAGATCCTAGCCATAGTAAAAGAGCACATGCAAATCATGGGCGTAGCTCTACCGCGAAACATGGAGGGATATATCGAGGGCTACTGCGATAGCTGTGGAGAATGGTCCGACATGCTGCTAAACGTCGATGGACAATATCTCTGCGAAGATTGCAGACTAGAATTAATCAGGCGAGGAAGGCGACAAGATTAACCCTCTAAATCTCCTATCCAAGGCCAGTATAACATATTTGAATCCGCTAAATGAAGTCATTGATATGCGGTCGCAGATAAAGCTCATATCATTTGATGTGTGGGACACTCTGCTAAGACTAGATCCCATGGTGGACGCTCTCTCAAGAGGAATAGGAAACGTCATCAACTTAGATCCTGAAAAGGTTAGGAAAGCGATCTTTGAAACCTATCGAGAGGTCAAGCCGCTTCTACTGATCGGAGAATTAGAGGATTGGGAAGTTTTAGAAGAATCTCAAAGAATGTTAGCCGAGAAGCTGAATGCGTCTTTAGAGGAGATTCGGAGAGGAATATCCCGCGGAATAGCTGAACTCGATGTAGAATCTCTACTCTTCCCAGATGTGCGGAAATCATTGAAAGAGCTTTCCGAGAAGGTTCACGCGCTCTGCATTATAGGAAATGTAACTTTCTGGCCGGGAAGCTTTACTCGAATGATATTTGAGAAACTTGATCTCGCTAAATTCTTCAAAGTCCAATTGTATTCTGATGAGTTCGGAGTAGCTAAGCCGGATAAATCTATCTTCCTTGAAGCATGTGGTTTATGCGAAGTCGAGGTAGGTGAAGCGCTTCACGTAGGAGATAATCCATTCGAGGATATAGGAGGCGCTTTATCAGCTGGTATGAGAGCGGCATTATTAAGAAGAGATTTGAATGATGTCAAATTCGTGGACGAGCTTGCTGTGGCGATAATCCCGAGTTTAGAGTCTCTCCCTCAGATTCTCGAGCATTTAGGCAAGTTGAAAACTAAAATTCCATGGATTAGATAATTTCCAGATGGTAGTGTCCGTAAATGTCGGAAACTTCTTCACGCGGAAAGCTGAAATTCGTCGTTGATGCAATGCTGAAGAATATAGTCTCTTGGCTTAGAATACTCGGATACGATGCAGTTTACTGCGGAGGAGAGGATGAGGAAGTTTTGAGGATTGCTGGGAAGGATGATAGGATAATTCTTACCATGGATCGTGGTTTGGCCTTAACTTCTCTGCGAAGAGGGTTAAAAGTCATGTTAATCACGGAGAACGATGTCTCAAACATTCTCGCAAAGCTCGCCATGAAGTATGGGATATCCCTAGACTTTGATGCCAGGAACACGCGATGCCCCGTATGCAATCACGAACTCTATCTCGCGAAAACCGAGGAGCGAGATGAATGGATTTGCCCAAACTGCGGGAAAAAATATTGGAAAGGGTCGCATTGGAGAAACATAAGCAAAACGATAGAGGCTGCTAAGAGGAAGCTTATGGAAGGGGCTTCGAAGTCTAGAAGCTGAAAGATTCTATTCTTAAATAAGTCTCCATGCCTCTATTTTCGGTGCCGGGAGTTATGGAGTTACTAAGCCTAGAGGAAGGAGCTTACTTAGTTAAGCTCGCGAGAAAAACGATAGAAGTGTACCTAAGTGGAAAAACTCCGAAGCCTCCTGAAAACATTCCAGAGCGATTGAGGCAGAGAAGAGGGGTCTTCGTCACGTTGAAAACATATCCAGAACATGAGCTAAGAGGCTGCATAGGTTTCCCGTTACCCATGTATGAGTTAGTGGACGCCACAATGAAGGCGGCGATCGCCTCAGCAACCGAAGACCCGCGATTTCCACCATTAACGCTTGAAGAACTCGAGAAAACAGTAGTAGAAGTCAGTGTACTAACGCCGCCTGAGGAAATAAAATATACAGATCCAAATGAGTTACCGAAATTGATCAGGATCGGCGTGGATGGATTAATAATTGAGGCTGGCGGATTTAGCGGGCTCCTATTACCTCAAGTTCCCGTAGAGTATAACTGGTCTCCAGAGGAATATCTTATGCATCTTTGCATGAAGGCGGGGCTTCCATCAACGTATTGGCTAACTGGCAAAGCGAAGATCTATAGATTCACAGCACAAATATTCGAGGAAGAATCTCCAAAAGGAAAAATCGTCGAGAAAAAGCTTCAGCAAGCTTCCGAGTAGCTCTCAAAGAAAATGGCCTCAAAGAAGATTCACATAGGAGTATGTGGAATAGGCTTCGGACACGCATCCAGAGCATACGCCATAATTAGGTACTTCGATAAGATGGGTTGGAAAATTTCCGTCTCCTCTTATTCTGATGGCCTACGATATCTTAGAAACCTAGGAGTGGACGTGAACCCCACTCCATCTGTCTCGTATGGAATTTTGCCTGAGGGAAAGGTTAGCATAAAGATGACGATCTATCGAAACGTGCTTCTCCCAGTGAAGTTTTTAGCACAAGTCTCCTGCGAGCTGAGCTATGTTGAAGGAGCGGATTTAGTATTATCCGATTCTAGGGCTTCCACGATTCTTGCTGGGAAGCTTGCGGGAAAACCCGTATTAACGATTCTCAATCAATTCAATATCAGAGTGGAGTATCCTAAGTATCCGAGGATTATCGAGCTCGTTGAGGCCATGGCTCAAGCCGTGGGCAAGATATGGAGTCTCAGCGATAAGATTTTGATAGCAGACTATCCGCAGCCATACACCATATCTAAGCAGAACCTAGTGATTCCGAAGAAGCTAGCAAGTAGAGTCGAATTCATAGGCCCGATAATCGAGAAGCAGCCAGCAGATCTTCCATCAAGAGAAGCCTTATGCAAGAAATATGGATTAGATCCCAGCTCGAAGCCGATCATATTGTATCACGCTACGGGTCCTAGCTATGAGAGAAAAAGGCTTACAAAAATTCTCCTACCGCTATTGGAGAAACTCTCAAACGAGTATCAAATCGTGGCAACTCTCGGAGGAGACTCTCTTCCCAAAAATCCGAAGAACGTGAAGGTTTTTTCATGGGTTGATGAGCCCTTGGAATTGATTAAGCTGGCGGACGTGGTGATTTGTAGAGCTGGTCAGACGACGCTTGCCAAGGCACTTGCCTATGGAAAGCCTCTGATAATGATCCCGATACCCGCTCACGGAGAACAGCTCGGAAACGCCTCCTCCGTAGCCGAAATGCGCGCCGGAATTCTTCTACCACAGGAAGAATTATCGCTAGAAACTCTAAGACATGCTCTTTCTGAAATTTCCTCAAATAACGTCTTCCGATCGTCTGCTAGAAAATACGGCACTTTGCTAAGAAACCTCGATCCAGTTAAAAGGGTTTTCTCGGTAGCTGAGTCTCTTCTCTCCTAAATTTTCTTGTTTGTGGCGGCTTTTCTGAGAAAAGGTTTATCTCTTAGACGTTTTCACTCTTAGCTAGAGTAAGTAAATGAGTAGTCGCCCTAAAATCTCTCCCTCGGTTACGCCTGGAATGGTCATAGGTCTCGTTGACGTCGTCTTTGAACATGGAGGGAAAGCTGACCTAGCTAGGATAGCGATAAACTTGCAAAGCGATGTCGATGATCTTCTTCCAGTAATAGAAGTGGCTGAAGCCTTGGGATTTTTGAGAGTCGAGAATGGAGACGTTGCGCTAACTGAGTTTGGAAAGAAGTTCGTAACAGCTATGCCAAGCGAGAAGAAGCTCATGTTGAGAAAGGCGATAATGAACGTTGAGCCATTCGCAACCCTCTTCAAACTAATTAAATCGAAGAAGAAATTCTCCGCCGAGGAGCTTTTCGAAGGCCTAAGCAAAATAAAAGACCTGAGCGAGGAGTATAGGAATCCAGAGCAAGTTCATCACCTTCTCTTAGAATGGCTGCTTTACACCGAGGCAGTTGAATACGATGGAGAGGAAAAGAAGTTCTTAACAAAGTCTTAGCTGAGCAGGGTGTAGATCTCATCTATGTACTTGTAGAACTTCTCGCTTCTCTTAGAACGAGGCCTCTCCAAGTCTATCTCAACTATCCCCGCAATCCTCACGGGTCTCTTTGTCAATACTATTACTCTATCTGAAAGCTCCACAAGCTCTTCTATGTCGTGGCTAACCATTACGACGGAGCTTGGAGGGAGGCTTTGATTCTGCCAAAGTGTTTCGATCTCTTTTCTTAGGGAGATTGCGGTAAGGGGGTCTAGATTGCTGAAGGGCTCATCCATTAAGAGAAGGTCAGGGTGGGAGACGAGCGCTCTAGCTAGGGCCACTCTCTGCTTCATTCCTCCGCTAAGCTCGGTTGGATAAGCTGTTTCAAATCCTATCAACCCAACCATGTCGAGGAAGACTTTAGCCCGCTCCCTCTTCTCTTCCTCGCTCAATTCCTCTTCGTGGATTAAGGCGAGCATAACGTTTTCTAAGACGGTGTACCATGGAAATAGAGCTGGACTCTGAAACATCATCGAGATTCGGGGAGTAGGTTTTTCGAGAGGCTTCCCTCTAAAAAGCACGACTCCCTTCTCAGGCTTAAGTAGCCCGGCCATGATTCTGAGAAGAGTGCTTTTACCGCATCCACTCGGCCCAGCTATTCCGAGGAATTCAGCGTACTGAACTTTTAATGAGAGATTGTCGAAGACTTGAAGCTTTTTTCCCTCCCGCATGGTATAGCTGAAGCTGATGTTCCTGAGTTCTAGAAGAGGTTCCGTCGATTTCTCTGCGAGCTCCGCAGCTGTCTTCATGTTGCAGCACCAATTGTTTGGATAGCTTTTTCATAAAGCCTCCTCCAGACGAGTCTGTTGAAGATCACTATGAACCCTGCCATCCATATCGTCGCAGCCGTTAGGAGACCTACGTCTCCCATCGAGACGGCTTCACTCAAAGCCTTACCTATACCAGGGTTCTCAACCTGCCAAATGAAGTGATCTAAAACTATTCTCTCGGCCACGACTAAAGTATTCCATCCGCCGCCCATAGCGACCAAGCATCCCATAATGAGCGATGGAAGCATTCTAGGAAAATAGAGGTGCTTAAACTTGCTAAGTCCCTCAATTCTCAATAATTTACAAAGCTCCTCTTCCTCTCTTGGAATGCTCTTCATAGCTCCCGTTATGAAGAATAGGAGATACCATTGAGTCCCCAAGAGAATGAGTATAATGGCTCCGATCTCAGATGGAAGCTTCAAATCCAATACTATCTTCACGATTAGGGGAAGCAAGATCGTGGCAGGAAGAGATGCCAAGACCTGAAAGAATGGAATCAAAATTTTCTCAAGAAACCTCTTCTCATAGATCAAGACTGCCGTTGGGATGACCCAGATGAGAGCAATCACGATCGCAGCTACAACCCGCATCAAAGAAAAAGCGATCATAACTAATGGAGCGATTACACCAAGCTTCTCAAATCCTCTGACTAACGCAGTAAAGCCATCAAAAGAAGTTATGGAAGCTATTTCATAAACGCAAGCGAGTAAAACTAAGATCAGAAAGGCTGTGGCAATCGGCTTAGCATATTTGCTTAAATGCTTTGAAAATCTTTCTGCAAATCGAGTTTTCGGAAACTTGAGACGAGGTGAAAATATTTTACCGAAGCCGCCTAGAGGTTTAGTAACTCTTTCGATCCAAACTCTTGGAACCTCGGCAGCCGTCTCTTGGAATTTGTACCTCTCTCCTAGTCTCATTAAGGGGATGAAGAGCAGTAAATTCATCAAGACTACTGCGAGCATTACGGCGCCGAGGCTTATAGCAAACTCCAAGACTCTACCAGATAAAATGAATTCAGTTGAGAGTGTTCCTATTCCGAAGAGCTTCCATCTAGCTTCTCCTATGGTGATTATCTCGCATGCCACGAGAAAGTAAAGTCCATTAGCCCAGGAAGCTGGAAGATTGCTCGCTATCTTAGGGAAAGCGGCAGGCAAGTAGAGGCTGCGAAGCTTTCGCCCCCAACCAAAGCCCAAGCTTTTAGCTGCTTCAAGAATCTCCTTTGGAATGAGTTTAACTGATTCATAGACTCCGAAGGCTATGTTCCAAACCTGGCTCGTGAATATTAGGAAGATCGCTGCAATCTCAGGTCCTACTACTGGATGAAGCGCTATGAACGCGTAGAGAGCGAGTGGGAAAAAGCTTAGAATGGGAATTGATTGAAGAACGTCCAGCAGGGGGATCAGGATTTTCTCAGCTGTTCTATTAACTCCCGCTAAGATTCCGACCGCAAGTGAGAAGAGGATTGAAAGCAGGAGGGCGATTGACATCCTCGCCCAAGAAAATCCAAGTGCCGCTAGGATTCCGAGGATCTCGGCTATGGAAGTCAATTTCGGAAACTATCTAAGCTTGACTCTATAAGGAAGTTTCTCTCGCGAGCTTCTATAGATGCCTCCTGATCATTTGCTCTATCATGGGCTTAGGCTGCGCTCCTATCATCATGTCTACGGGCTCACCATTCTTGAAGAGTATCAGCGTCGGAATGCTCATTATACCAAACCTCATAGCCAGCCTCCTATTCCTATCGACATCAACTTTCGCGAAGACAACCTTCCCAGCATACTCCTTAGCAAGCTCCTCTATTATCGGAGCTATCATCATACAAGGACCGCACCAGCTTGCCCAAAAATCCACCAAGACCAACGGATACTTAGTGATAAGTTCCTTAAACTTCTCCTCGTCAACCGGGATAGGCTTATCTAAAACTTCCTCCCTCTTTTCGGCTCTCGAGAGCAATTCCTTAATCTTCTTCTGCTTAAGTCTCTCAAGCTCGCGATCTTCTTCAACCATTTTCAAGAAGGCATGCTGCCCAACCGTCTAATAAATTTCATCCGAATCGAAAGATTCATTTAATCCTGATGACAAATCGAGCGCTAGAGCATGCCAGCTTTAACAATCAAGAAAACACGATTTTGGAGATTCCTAGGCAGGGAGCTAAGCGATGAAGAACTTCTAAAACTACTGCATGATCTAGGATTAGATGTAGAAGAGCTTGAGGCAGAATATTTCCGAATAGAATATAATCCCAATAGACCTGACTACTCAAGCTCCGTGGGTATAGCTAGAGCGGCGAAAGGGCTACTGGGCCTAGAAGTGGGGCTCCCAAACTATAAGCTCAATCCTCCGAAGACCTACATAGACGTTGATCCAAGGCTGAAGGATGTGCGGCCCTACGTCGCGGCCGCCATCGTAAGAGGGCTGAAACTGGAACTAGAGGACCTCGAGGAATTGATCGCCATGCAGGAAGATCTCCACTGGATCCTCGGAAGAGATCGGAGAAAAGTCGCGATAGGCCTCCACGATCTAGCCGCGGTCAAGCCTCCATTCCACTACATCGCAGCAAAGGGGGACGAATACAAGTTCATTCCATTGGGAGGCTATTCGCCGATGACCCTAGACGAAATACTCAAGAAACACGAAAAAGGAATTAAGTACGCTCACATTCTTGAAGGCAAGCCATACTATCCGCTGATAACGGATTCATTGAACAGGGTTCTATCCTTCCCACCGATAATAAACGCTAGGTTGACTGAGTTAAGCGAGAATACTACAGGATTATTCATAGACGTTACTGGAACCGACTTCGACGCAGTCATGAAGACGATCAACATTTTGACCACTACTCTCGCGGACATGGGAGGAGAAGTTGAACGAGTCCGAGTAAAGTATCCAGATCGAACCGTGATCACGCCAGATTATAAAGTCAAGAAGTGGCGATTGAAGGCTGAAAACGTAAACGAGGTTCTTGGAACAAATCTCCCTCCGAGGCAGATCGTAAGAGCATTGAGAAAAATGAGATACGACGCAAGACTTCAAAACGGACGCATAACGGTAACTCCACCACCATACAGGGTCGATATAATGCATGAAATAGACCTCATCGAGGACGTGGCCATGGGCATAGGCTACGACGCGCTGGAGCCGAAGCAACCTGAAGTATTAACCTATGGAAAACTCCACGCAGACACAATTCTAGAAGATTCCATTAGGGAGATAATGATAGGGCTGGGCTTCACCGAAGTAATGAACTTCACCTTAACGAATCCTAAGAACGAATACGAAAAAATGCGCGTCCAACCTCACCCCCACATAGTCTTGAAAAACCCCGTATCCGCAGAATACTCCATACTCAGAACCTGGCTTCTTCCAAGCTTAATGAAGACTCTCTCCGAGAACGTGAAAACACTTTACCCTCAAAGAATCTTTGAGATAGGAGACACAATTCATCCCGATGACACTCGGCCTGAAAAAGCTGTGAGAAAAATAAAGCTCGCCGCCGTTTCCAGCCACTCAAACGCATCCTACTCAGAGATTAAATCAATAGTAGAGGAGCTTCTGAAGAACCTCATAATCATAGATTGGAAACTGGAACCCTTTGATGAAATGCCCTTCATAGCTGGGAGAGCAGCAAAAGTAATCTGGAAAAATACCTCGATAGGATTTTTTGGAGAACTTCATCCAGAAGTCCTCATGGAGTGGGAAGTTACGATGCCAACCTCCGCGCTCGAATTCGACTTAACCCTCATAGAATCATTACGCAAAACATAATAGATCCCTGCAATGGAATCACAAAGCCGAACCAAAGGTGTTTCCAATGAATTATAAGACGATAGCCGACGGATTAATGGTCTTAGAGAGCCTGTTTTCGAACGAGCTAGACGTCGACGCGGTAGTCTTCGACTGTGATGGAACCTTAGTCGACGTCTCCGAATCCCAATATCTATCAGCAAAACTCACTTCCTCCATAATATTGGAAAAACTTTATGGCATCGAAATATTCCCAGGAAGAGAATTTGATGAAGCAATCCACATGCTGAAAATGTTAGGTGGATTTAATAACGTGAGAGATATAGCGATGCTGCTTACCCAATGGATTTTCTTGGACATACCCTCAGCTAAGATGATAAAAGATGATTTAGGTAGAGTGAATCTCGATGAATACATCGCTAGGGTGACTTCTGATAAAACGGCTCCAAAGTATGTTAGAGACTCTTTAAACAAGCTCGTGAATTGGGGTCTTAGAAAGCTTGGAGAATACGTGAGCAAGTCTCAACTATTCTCGCTCATCGAACATAAGGCCAGAGAACTTCAAAGAGAACAAGCATTAAGAGATCTGAGAGCAAAGCTCGGCCCACGCCGCCCTTATGGTGCAGGGATCCTGACGACGCTTTTCAGCGAAATATACTTCGGGTCGGATGAAATAGTGAAACTCTATGGATCAAAACCAAGATATGTAAATACTCCAGGCCTCATAAAGCAGGATAAGGTTATCGTAACCGAAGACTCCCTGCAATTTCTCGATAGGAAGGTCTCAAAAGGCTTAGCAATAATAACGGGGAGGAGTAGGCGATTAACCGAGCTCACGCTTAAACAATTCCTAAAATACTTCAGAATAGATGCCAGCATGTTCACGAGCGATCTACCAGAAGCTTATGAGAAACCAAGCCCCAGAGTCTTAATCGAATGCCAAGAGAAGCTGGGAGCGCGAAAAGTTCTCTACGTCGGAGATGGCGGAGAAGACTTATTCTTAGTGAAGAACGTCATTGAAAAAGGTTCAAAAGCGCTTTTCGCAGGCGTGTTAACGAATAAATTTTCGGATAAGCTATTCCCGAAGCTCGAAGCAGACATAATAGCCTCCGACGTAAACAGGCTTGTAGAACTTTTCAAGAAAGGCTAAAACGATAAATAAGACGCCATAGAACCTAATAACGCCCCACCACTTCGTTTGGCTCCCCGGAGGGAGGCGCTTAGCCTCATGCTATGAGGGGGAGTTGTCGGTGGTGGGGCATATCCTATTATCGAGCAAGTAGTAGAATCGCCATTACGACTAAAATTGCTGAAAAAGCTTTTCTCAGATTCTTTGACTTAATTCTTCTCGAGGTCCTCGCTCCGATCTGCGTTCCTAAAAGTATTCCTGGAATTATTCCGAGTAAAGCCGGCCACATTACGTGTCTTAATAGCGCATGGCCCACCGTGGCTGAAAACGCGGTTAAGGTTATCATAAAGGTCGAGGTTGCGATCGCTACATGTATGGGTACGCTTAGGTGATAGAGCACAGGCACTTTTATCACGCCTCCGCCGATGCCGAAGAACCCGGATGCGAGTCCAGCTATGAATCCTGCTGAGATCGCTTTTGGGATATCGATGCTGTACGTGAACTCCTGGCCTTTGGAGTCGATGATCCTCCTACTCCAAGTGAGCTTCCCTTTTTCATGCCTTCTCTCGGTGGGCGGATTGATGGTTTCTCCTCTTAAGAGCATCGAAGCGGCTAGGAATACGAGAACCGCGGCGAGGAGTATTTTCATTGTTCTCGATGAGAAGCAGGTAGTTAGAAAGGCTCCCGTAAATGCTCCCGGCATGGTTGAGGTTTCCATAAGTAGGGCTAGTTTCCAGTCTATTCTTCCTTGCCTGAAATATGCGACTGCTGAGAAAAATCCAGTAAACAAGACCGCGGCTAGGCTCGTCCCAATTGCGCTATGGGCGTCGACTCCAAGCACGAATGTTAGCAGGGGTACGAGAACAAACCCTCCACCAACTCCGAAGAGAGCGCCAGTAAACCCGACCGTCAGTCCTACGATGAGTAGGTAGATCGCTTGAATAGGCGTTAAAAGCACTTCCTCCACTTCCGCTTCAAACTTCAGCTCTACCTAGTTATCTCCTGTTCCTTAACGAATTCGTAAAGCTCTCTAGCATGTGGATCTTTTTCGAAGTGTTCTCGAATCGGGGCTATTAGCTTATCCAAAGCTTCAGCAACTCCAAGCTTCAGATCCGCGGGATGAAGCTTCCCTTCCAAGTAATCTCTCTCCAGTTCTTCATAAGAGTAATAGTCAACTGGGCCTCCATATTTGCTCGGCCTCTCTATATGGAGTTTATCAAATTTCCTGAAGACTATGTACTTCGCGTAGTCGAGTATCGGATTTCCCTCAACAGTTTTTGGAGGACAGTATGCTTTCTGAATTTTCTTCCTTATAGTCTCTGAGTCGTCGTGGACGAAGATGCTGGTCTCAGGAATGCTTTTGCTCATCTTTGAAGCTATCTGCATATCCATCTTCGCATCATCTTCAAATCCCTTGATCTTAGATGGCCCTTGTAATCCCATGAGCATGTGGTGATGAACTGCAACAGGCTTCTTGAAGCCGAGCTTTGGAGCAAGCTCTCTAGCCAATATATTGGCTCTCCTCTGATCCAATCCGAGCTGGCATATGTCTATCCCCATATAGAAGATGTCAGCTACCTGCATAGCCGGATAGAAGATCTGCGCCGCCTCCTCGAGTTCTCCAACAAGCCTACCCATGATCGGTAGAGCTCTTAGAATTCTCTTAATCGTAACGTTCTTCGCCACGTTTATCACTATCTTCCAATACTCCGGGTCAGCGGCGAGATCGCTTGCCCAGACGACTTCTACTTTGCTCAAATCTATTCCAGCAGCCTTCCAAACCTCAAGTAAATATTCTCCAACCTTTCTAATCTTT
>CAZDPL010000008.1:0-24717 GCA_964507345.1 uncultured Nitrososphaeria archaeon | reverse complement strand
CCATCTTCTTCGGAAGAATGACTCCAGCAATTAGAACCGTAATCTCCTTCCCAGCCGGCTTATTCGATTTTGATCTGAAAAAATTCTCGACCCTCACATTCATCGGCTCCATACCCTGGAACCTTTTCTTAACCTATATCGGATATGCTACAGGACCTTACTGGAGCATGATCCTCGAATATTCAGTCTATGTTGATGCAGTGGTAATCATCTCCGCATTAGCAATTCTAGCGATCTTCGCTAAGAAGTTCTTCAAGAAAAATTAAGGATTTTATAAAAGTTTTGTCAGCTCTTGATTCTGAAGAAACCGAGGTCTGAACCATATCGGGCTTCAGCTTTCTTAGGAAAAAGTTTATCTACGGCGATAATTTATTTGCATGCGATCCGTTATGAAGCATGAGAAAAAATCGGATAGAGAAGATGGGAAGAAGTTAACGAGGCGAGAAGCTCTCTCAACAGCAGGTAAGGTTGCTGTAGGAGCCATAGTAGCGGGAGTTATTGCAGGTGTTGGAGGCTATTATGCTGGAAGCGCGACTGCTAAAGCAGCCACCGTGACCAAGACCGTCACCGCTGGAGCTAAAACTGTTACGCAAACAGTTACAAAAACCGAGACAAAGACCGTAACTAAAACGGTTGGAGCAGCTCCCGTGGAGAGGATAGTCATAGGAGTAACGGATAAAGTATCAGACATCGACCCAGCCAATGCTTACGACTTCTTCACGTGGGAGGTTCTAAACAACATAATGGGCGGTTTAATGAAATACGTACCAGGAACGACAGATCTCGAATTAGGGCTAGCTGCAAGATACTCCGTATCAGAAGACGGTAAAGAGTACACCGTCGAACTGAGACCGAATCTATACTTCGCTGACGGCACACCCGTGAAAGCAGATGACGTCGTTAGATCGGTTAAGAGGGTTGAAACAATAGAAGGAGATCCTGCATGGTTCGTTCTAGACTTCTTAGAGGATGTTAAGGCAGTTGATGAGAGAACTGTGAAATTCGTTCTAAAAGAGCCCGTTGCATTCTTCCCAGCCCTCCTAGCAGTTCCAACATACTTCCCCGTACATCCAGCATACAAACCAAATGAGATAGATAGCGATCAAACCGCTGGCGGAGTCGGCCCCTATAGAATAGCTAAATGGACTAGAGATGTCGAGCTAGTTTTAGAAGCGAATCCATATTGGCATGAAGGTGCTCCAAAAACTAAGCAAATAGTCATCCGATTCTATAAGGATGCGACGGCTCTCAGGATGGCTCTTGAATCGGGGGAGATCGATATCGCTTGGAGAACTCTAAGGCCGACGGATATCCAAGACCTCAAGAAGAAAGAAGGCATAACAGTTCTAGAAGCTCCTGGAGCCGCTATAAGATACATAGTCTTCAATACGAATGTTGAGCCATTCGATAATCCGCTAGTTAGAAAGGCGCTGGCTGCAGCTCTCGATAGGAAAGCGATCTGCGAGAAGGTTTACATGGGAACCTATGAGCCGCTTTACAGCATGATTCCTATGGGAATGTGGAGTCACAAAGATTCATTCAAGGAGAAGTATGGAGATCACAACATTGAGCTAGCTAAGAAGCTTTTGAAGGAGGCTGGCTATAGCGAGACGAATAAGCTGAAGATCGAACTGTGGTACACGCCAACCCATTATGGAGATACCGAAGTAGATGTCGCAACTCTGATAAAGCAGATGTGGGAGGAGACTGGAATGGTTGAAGTAACGATAAAGAGCGCTGAGTGGACGACCTATCTAGAATATACGAGAAAAGGAATGCTCGGAATAACTCTATACGGATGGTATCCAGATTACATCGATCCAGATGATTACACATCACCATTCGTAAACGAGGCTGGTAGATGGCTAGGTTACGCGTATAGAAGCGAGGAGCTCGGAAAACTTTTAGCCGAAGCCAGGACCAAGAGATCAATTGCTGAACGAGCAGCTATCTATGAGAAGGTCCAAGACATCTGGGCTGAGGACTGCGCAATCGTACCATTCGCCCAAGGAAAACTCTACATTGCTCATAGAGAAGGCATTAAAGGAATCGTACTAGACCCAACCCTCCTACTGAGATACTGGCTAATTTATAAGAGCTGAAACGCCCAGAACCGAAAAATTTCAACTCAATTTTTATTTTGTCGTTTTCCAGACTTTTTCCTAAAGCGATGGGCCTTGACCTCGTTGAAGACCTTTGTAATTGCTAGAGTACTGGCACTCATACCGACGATACTCCTTCTCGTAACCCTAGTTTTCTTCGTCATGCGAGTAATGCCTGGAGATCCTGTAATCGCTATAGTTGGAATGAAAGCGCCGCCAGAGAGGATCCTCGAACTTAGAAAAGCCTTAGGGCTTGTCGATGAAGCTGGAAACCCAATTCCGCTTCCGATCCAGTATCTAAATTATCTTGCAAAACTCTTTCAAGGCGACTTCGGCCGATCCTTAATCTGGGGTAAGAGGCCCGTTATAGTAGAGATTATGGAGCATCTTCCAGCGACGATCGAACTCGCGATAGCGGGCTTCATAGTAAGCATAATCCTAGGTTTAGTGTTGGGCGCCGTTGGAGGATGGAAGGGCGGTAAAGCGAGCTCAGCTGTCAAGATTTACAGCGCGGTAACCTACGCGCTCTTCATACCATGGATTGGAATGCTCTTCCAACTCCTCTTCGCGGTCTGGCTTGGAATTCTCCCAGTAGGTGGGAGGATCGATACTGGATTAGAGCCGCCTACGATTACGGGGCTTTACGTTTTAGATAGCATAATATCGGGTAGATGGGATAGCTTCATCAGCTCAATTAGGCATCTCATTCTCCCATCGCTAACCTTAGGTTTAGTGATTTCAGGCGTGTTCACGAGGGTTACGCGGACGAGTGTCGAGGAGGTCGTGAGACAGGATTTCGTGACGGCGGCGAGAGCGAGAGGAGTTCCAGAATACAAAATCCTCCTACACGTTCTCAAAAACTCCTTCATTCCAATCATGACGATGATGGGTCTTCAACTAGCCCTCCTAATGACCGGCGCGGTTTTGACGGAGACGACGTTCAGCTGGCCGGGGATGGGCACCTTCCTCTTGGAGAGAATAGAATACAGAGACTATACAACCGTTCAGGGAACCGTCGTCTTCTTCGCGATAATAGTATCAGTCGTGAATCTATTAGTCGATATACTCTACGCGTACATCGATCCTAGGATAAGATATTAGGAGGTCGAGAAAATGTACACGTTCAGACCGTTCCTCGTAAAACTCGTCCCAAAGGTCAGGTTAAGGGGACTCGGGTTGATAGGCTTAGCCATAGTAGCCTTCGTGGTATTCTTAGCGATCTTCGCTCCATTCCTAACTCCCTATGATCCAACGAAATCTGTTGCTCCAAGCCTGCTTCCACCATCATGGGAGCATCCATTCGGCACGAATAAGGTTGGGCAAGATATGTGGAGCAGAATAGTATACGGCGCGAGAACGATCCTCGCAGTAGTCTTTCTCTCCACCATAGTCTCGATGGCGATAGGAGTTCCGCTCGGATTGATCTCAGGCTACGTTGGAGGAGTTCTTGATAGAGTTCTTGCGATGATAATGGATGCGATCTATGCTTTCCCGAGCTTGATCTTGGCAATAGCTATAGCGGCGGCTATGGGGCCTGGGATAATCAATACGGCGATTTCAATCGCGATAGTCTATGTTCCGACATATTTCAGAATGGTTAGAGGTCAGACTCTAAGCATTAAGGAGCAGCTCTACGTCGAGGCGGCGAGGGCGATTGGAGCGAAGCCGACGACTATTCTAGTTAGATACATTTTCCCAAACGTTATCTCGGTGATCGCCGTAGTCTTTACCCTCAGCGTAGCAGACGTAGTCCTAACCGAGGCAGGTCTAAGCTTCTTCGGCTTAAGTGTTCCAGCACCGACCCCAGACTGGGGCTTCGATCTAAAAGCAGGCCACCCCTACCTCCTCTCAGGATACTGGTGGCTGATCACGTTCCCCGGTTTGATGATCATGTTACTCGCCGTCGGATTCACGTTCATCGGAGAAAGCGTAGCAGAATATCTCAGAGCAAGGGAGGTTAAGATCTAGATGGAAGACCTCCTAAAAATCGAGAACCTCAAAACCTACTACTTTACTGGAGGCGGAGTAGTTAGAGCAGTAGACGGAGTTACCCTTAACATAAGAAAAGGCGAATTATTAGGACTCGTCGGAGAATCAGGATCTGGAAAATCCAGTCTAGGTCTATCAATAATCAGGTTGGTTCCTCCGCCAGGCAGGATAGTAGATGGGAAAATACTGCTAAACGGAATAGATCTTTTAAAGCTTCCAGAAAGGGAGCTCAGGAAGATCAGAGGAAAGAGGATTGGAATGATTTTCCAGGATCCATTGACGTCGCTTGATCCTCTGAGAAAAATAGAAGATCAAATGGTTGAGACTGTTTTGGTTCACATGAAGATAAGTAAAGAAGAAGCGAGAGAAATGGCGGTAAAAGCATTGGAGAGAGTCGGGATAGCTCCAGATAGGCTGAAGGATTATCCACATCAGCTCAGCGGCGGAATGAGGCAGAGAGTTATGATAGCGATGGCGACCATGCTTAACCCAGACTTATTGATCGCAGATGAACCAACAACCGCATTAGACGTAATAGTCCAATCAAAGATAATGGATCTACTAGCAGATCTAAAGGAGAGCATGGGAATGTCAATCCTCTTAATAACCCACGACCTAGCGTTAGTGATCGAGCGAAGCGACCGGGTCGCAGTAATGTATGCAGGAGAATTATGTGAAGTCGGGTCATCGGAAGAAATATCCCAAGACCCTCTCCACCCATATACTGAACTTCTCTTAGAATCAATACCAGACATCGAAAAACCGAAAGCTGAGCTAAAATCAATCTCAGGAAGCCCACCTGACATGCGCAATCCTCCGAGCGGATGCAGGTTCTGGCCTAGATGTCCAAAAGCCATGGAGATATGTAAGAAGGTTTCGCCGAAGCAGATAACGCTGGACGGTCGTGTGATTAGATGCCATCTTTATGGAGGTGGAAACAGGTGAGCGAGATACTGAAGACAATCGATCTAAGGAAGTGGTTTCCAGTTCAGAAAAGTTTCCTAGAGAGGCTCTTAACGAGGCAGAGGCTTTTCGTTAGAGCTGTAGACGGCGTAACGCTGACGGTGAAGCGTGGAGAAACTTTGGCTCTCGTCGGAGAAAGCGGCTGCGGAAAAACAACTCTTGGAAGATTAATAGTGAGACTGATCGATCCAACATCTGGGAAAATCTTCTTCGATAATCAAGACATAACGAACCTAAAGGGAGAGGCGTTAAGAAGGCTTAGGAGACGGATGCAGATAATATACCAAGATCCATACGCTTCTCTCAATCCTCGAATGCCTATAGGGAAACAGGTTGGGCATCCGCTGAAGATACACGGCTTAGCTGAAAGCGAGAAGGAGGTTCGAGAGAGGGTTTTGGAAACATTAGAGGAGGTTGGATTAACTCCTCCTGAGAAGTTTTACGACCTATATCCTAGAACTCTCAGCGGAGGCCAGAGGCAGAGAGTCGCAATAGCGAGAGCGATCATAATGAAGCCGGAGCTGATAGTCGCAGACGAGCCTGTGTCGATGATCGACGTCTCTCTCAGAGCATCCATCCTAGATTTAATGCTCAAGCTTAAGCGAGATCTCAACCTAACCTACATCTTCATAACCCACGACTTGGCTGTCGCAAAATACATCGCTGACACGGTTGCGGTAATGTATCTCGGGAAGATCGTGGAATATGCTGAAGTCGATAAGATCTTCGAGAACCCGCTTCACCCCTACACAAAAGCGCTCATGGCGTCAATTCCCGTCCCCAGGCCGCTAAGAGAGAGGAAAACCATAGAACTCAAAGGAGAAGTTCCAAATCCAATTAATCCTCCGAGTGGATGCCGCTTCCACCCCAGATGCCCCATCGCACGTGAAATATGCAGCAGAGAGGAGCCCGAGCTACGAGAAGTCGAGCCAAATCATTTCGTAGCCTGCTTTTACGCCGAGTAGACGCTACGTGGAAACCTTCAAATCCGAAGTAGCTTCTAGAAAATACGTACTCGGCCTTGCTCGCGATCGATGAGTCGATAACGGAGAAGCTAAAGAAAGCTTCAAGCATCGGTAAAAGATATGCGCTAATAGGTTTTTCGGGCTGGCCTGACGCTGGCAAAGTAGCCTCCCTCACGGTCGCGCATTTCATAAAGTCTCTAAAAGCTGAAAAAATTCTGGAATTTTCAGAGCTTTATGACTTGACGCTCAATAGACCTTCAGTCGAAGTCGAGGAAGGGCTTATTCGAAGATTAAGTTTCCTAGAAGCCACTGTTTATCTATGGGTCGATCCAGAACAGGATGCCGCGCTTCTAATTTACAGCGGACCAGAGCCCAGCTATAGATGGAGCGAATTCACGGACGTTATCCTGAAGCTCTGCAGCCTCATGTCTATTCAAAGAATTTACCTGGTTGGAGGGGTTGTCGATATGGTTACCCATACGAGGAAGCCGAGGCTCTCAGCAGTCGTGAACATGGAGCATCTAAAAGCATATGCCATCGCTTATGGTCTGTCGTTAACGAATTACAGCGGTCCAGCGAGCATACATAGTTACCTAATGATCAAAGCTCGTGAGAGAGGGTTTGAGGCTCTTGGGGTCTGGGGTCATGTTCCAAGTTATGTTTCGTATCCGAATACGATCGTCGCCTATCATATGGCCTTGAAGCTTTCTGAAATGATGAATTTAACGATCGATTTAGAAGAGTTGAGGAGGATGGCGGAGGAATTGAGGATGAAGCTTGATAGGATGGTTGAGGAAAGCGCGGATTTGAAGAGGATGATCGAGCAGATAGAAAGAAGATATGGCGAGTTTGGAGGGCCATCCTACATAGCTTAACCCAGCTGCGATTGAATTCTCTTTAACTCCTCAGAGAATATTCGATAGGTTTCGTCGTCGTAAAGACAGAAGATTACGCGTTCGATCTTACTTCCCTTCTTCAGGTAGTCAACGGCGGTTCTAAGCATGATTTTAGCGCATCGATCCTTTGGAAATCCAAAGATTCCAGTTGAGATCGCTGGGAAAGCTATGCTCTTGACATCATGTTCTTCAGCCAGCTTCAATGCGCTGAGCGTAGCGCTTTCAAGCTTTCTATCCTCATCACCTTCTCCCATTCGAGGACCAACCGCATGAATTACGTATTTTGCCTTCAGTTTACCCGCCCCGGTTATGACCGCGCCTCCGACTGGGCAGTAGCCGATCTTATCGCATTCTTCTTGAATGCTCCAGCCACCTTTCCTGAGAATGGCTCCAGCTACTCCCCCTCCCATCTTCAGCCTGGAATTCGCTGCATTAACTATGGCATCTACTTCTAGATCGGTGATATCTCCCTTAACAAGCTCTATAACCGAGTTCCCGATCTTCAACATCATCTCGGAATTCTCAGCTCTGGAAAATTAAGGTTAGCTTTCTTCCGCCGCGAAAGGCTTTTTAGGGCGGGGTATCGTGGCTTAGCGGGGTCATGGTTTCGGTCAAGCTTTTAGAGCAGGATGAGAAAAGCGTTAAGGTCGAGTTAGTTGATGTACCTCTCGCCGTAGCGAACGCGATTAGACGCTTCACGATAAATGAAGTGCCAACCATGGCGATCGAGGAGGTATTGATAATCGAAAATTCTTCAAGCATGCCCAATGATGTTCTCGCCCATAGAATATCCCTAATACCCTTCATCTCGGATATAGATAGGTATGTGGCTCCAGAGGAATGCACTTGCGGAAGTAAGCTTGGATGCGAGAAATGCGCTGTGAGATACATTCTGAGGGCGGAGGCAAAGGATGAACCCATAACAGTTTACTCAGGAGATATGATCCCAGAAGATCCGAATACCACGGTTAAACCCGTAAGCCCAAAGATCCCGATCGTGAAACTTGCTCCAGGACAGAAAATCGAAATGGAGCTATACGTCCGAGTTGGAAGAGGTAAGAAGCATGCAAAATGGCAGGCGGCCATCTCCTCACTATATGAGCCTAAGAATGGGGATGAGCATAGGAGGATACTCTACGTGGAGTCAATAGGTTTCCTACCGCCGAAGCGCATACTCATCGAAGCAGCCAAAGCCCTAGAGAAAAAGCTATCCGAATTTGAGGAAAAGCTAAGCAAGGAGCTTGAGGAATCCTCTGCGAAATGAAATCTTTAAGACCTAGATTAATTCCCTCAAATCAGCGATGGTAAGCAGGAGAAAGGTAGTGAAACCAGGGTTTAAGCTAAGCATAATGAAGGCGATACCGAAGGAGGCGCGTAAGACGAGGTTCTGGAAGAGAATCCTCGAAGAAGCTGACAGATCAAGAAGGCAGAGAAGAGTGGTGAACCTCTACAAACTGAATAGGTTGACGAAGAGCGGCGACGTTGTCTACGTCCCAGGAAAAGTCTTAGGAACAGGGAATATAGATCATCCAATAACGATCTCAGCCTTCGGCTTCTCGAAAACAGCCTATGAAAAGCTTTTGAAATCGGGGAGCACGGTCTTGACGACTCAGGAATTTGCCGAAAGATATCCTACTGGAAGCGGTGTGAAGATCATAGGTTAGGCTATCTTCATTTCAATATGATTTTTCCCCCGATTCCGAGGAAAAGTAATCCAATCCCGATCACTATTATCCCTCCGAAGTGCTGCGCTATCTCAATAGGGATAATCCCGATCATGTTTAAGCCTAACAAGATGAAGCCCACTCCAATTAGAATTAATGCTAACCCTCCAACGCTTCTCGGAATTTGAAGTGAAATCTTCTCTCGAACCCTGATGAAAGATCCCGCAATGAATCCCACACCCATTCCGAGAATCGTGCCTGTTCCGCTATCTCCGAGGAGCATTCCTAGACCCAGCCCTATGAACATGCAAGCCAGGAAAACCTCCCAAGACCACTTATGCTGCTTCTCCGATTCCGATTTCCCAGACATTTTCTCCAAAGAATTAGGCGTATAATGCTCTTTAAGGATGAGGTTTTGAAATGACGGGAGGCTATATATTCAGGCTTTTACCCCACTTCATAGGGCCTTGGAGAAGGTGCAGATGCTGGAGGAGCGGAAGGAGGTAGTCATCGACGCGACCATGCATAGGCTGGGGAGAGCGGCGTCTAGAATAGCTAAGATGCTGCTAAACGGCGTAAACGTGACGATAGTAAACGCGGAAAAAGCGATAATCACGGGAAAGAAGCACGCGATACTAGAGCGATATAAATTCCTCATCTCTAGGAGAGCCTTCGTCTCCCCGAAGCGTGGAACAGTTTGGTATCCGAGGAGACCTGAGCGTATATTCTGGTATACGATCTACCGCATGCTTCCAAGGCATAATAAGCGCTGGAAGGAGGCATTAAAGCGGTTGAAGGTCTACGTCGGAGTCCCGAAGGAACTTGAGAAAGCTGAGAAAACAATAATCGAGGATGCCATCCTCCGCGAGCCTAGAAGTAGATCAGGTAGAATAATTAGGTACATGACCCTAGGCGAGTTGAGTAAGGAGCTTACAGGAGGGCGATTAAACTATGGCTAAAGTTCTCGGAATATACGTCGGTAAGAGAAAGACGGCGGTTGCCCGAGTCACGGTTAGACCTGGCACTGGGAGGATCTTAATCAACAATCAACCTCTTGAACACTTTGGGAATGAAATCGCGAGAGTGAAGATATTAACCCCGCTGTACTTTGATGAGAAGTTCTGGAAGAAACATGACTTCGATGTTAAGGTTAATGGCGGCGGAATTATGGCCATAGCCGACGCAGTCTCCTTCGCATTAGCAAAAGCAATAGCAGCAAATAATCAACAAGCACAAGAAAAGATAAAGGAGTATAACAGATACCTCCTAGCAGGCGATCCGAGGCAAGCTGAGCCCAAGAAGCCCAATAGAAGATCGGCGAGGAGATTTAAGCAGAAATCATATAGGTGAAGCTGACATCGAAAGTCAATAGTCCCTCATTCAACTACTAACGCTTTAAAGACTCCATCCTTTAGGATCGGAACTATATTTGAAGTATCTTCCATCAGGCATAATTCTATATCCTCGCCCCAGCCTATCCTGCTAAGATAATTGGCGATATACCCCTTCCTCGCGAAATCTTTCCATTTTCCGCTTTCATAAGCAAGTTGAGCTAGTAATGCGGTATCCGAGGCCTCCTCGTATCTAAGTTTTGAAACTATCGCTCCAGCTCCGATAACATCCTCCAAGGTCACCATGTTTTTCGGAATAAGGCCGCACGCTACTATGGAAACGGAATCAGGTTTAAGAGAGTTCAAGTAGCTTGCAACGGCGCGCGAGTTGCTTAAGGCTCCTATAAGCAAAGTCTTCGCATCGAGGCACTGCGACACAACTTTCATCAGGTTGGTTGAACAGTAAATGATCTTCTTTCCAGAAACAGCTTCAGGCTTCATAAGCCTTGGAGAAATGTTGAAGTCAAAGCCTTCTGGCGTAAAGCCCATTCTCTCGCCAACGAGCAGTACTCCGCTTCCAATACTCTTCTTCATTTTCCTTGCTTCATCGATTGAGGCGCATGGAATAATTTCTTCAGCTCCATTCTCTAAGGCGGTTACAATCGTTGTGCTTGATCGAAATACGTCGACGACGACCATCACTTCGGCGAGTTCTTTAGGAAGCCCAAAAACTACGTCAACCCGCATTACGTTATCTACTCCTACTCGGAAATTTAAGAGTGATCTTAGGGTCCGCGGACCAGAAAAGCGGGGCTAAGGTTAAAATAATGAATAGCAGGCTTGAAGTCGGGCAAAGGGTCATGATGTTTCCTATAAGATGTTTTACATGCGGCGCCTTGATAGCTGATAAATGGGAGGAGTATGCTAGGCGAGTGGAGGAAGGTGAGCCTCCTGGAAAGGTTCTAGATGATTTGGGGATAAAGCGGTATTGTTGCAGGCGCATGTTCCTAAGCCATTATGAATATTTTGATGAAGTCATCAGGCTTCACTCCCTCTATGGATCTAAGCAATCTTTGAGAGGTGAAGAACATGAGTCTCAAGATAGAGAAGCTTAAGGCGAGGAAGATTTACAATAGCCGAGGAGAGGAGACGGTCGAGGTAGACGTTTGGGTAACTGGCGGATTTGGAAGAGCGGCGGCGCCTGCTGGGAAAAGCAAGGGCGGCAAAGAGGTTGCATACTATCCTGAGGGCGGAGTCGATGAATCCATAAGATTAATCAATGGTGAGCTCGCTGAGAAGCTGAAAGGAGTTGATGCCTCGGATCAAGAAGCGGTAGACGAAGCCTT
Organism: uncultured Nitrososphaeria archaeon; assembly: GCA_964507345.1. GTDB lineage: Archaea > Thermoproteota > Nitrososphaeria_A > Caldarchaeales > Wolframiiraptoraceae > Wolframiiraptor. Next base: position 13,461 of record CAZDPL010000008.1, on the reverse strand, counting down.
GAAGAAATTTGATGGCACGCCAGACTTCAGGAAGCTTGGAGGAAACGCCGCGTTCGCAGTATCTCTCGCAACAGCAATAGCAGCTTCAAAAGCTCTTGGAAAAGAATTATTTCAGCATCTCAAGCTAGTTGATGAACCACGATTACCCTACCCGCTTGGAAACGTGATCGGAGGAGGAGCGCACGCTGGCAAAGGCGCGCCAGATTGGCAGGAGATGCTTGTAACACCCATTGGGGCCAAAACCGTCGGCGACGCCGTCAAGGCTAATTTCATGGTTCACGCCCTAGCAGGCAAGCTCCTAGACAAGCATCTAGGAGGATTCACCCTAGGAAGGGGTGATGAAGGCGCTTATGCCCCCCCGATTAAAACTGAGGAAGGCCTCGAGATATTAAAGCAAGCAGCAGAAGAAGTTTCAGATAAGCTTGGATTCAAGATTAGGATAGGCGTTGACGTCGCGGCATCCAGCCTCTGGAACCCGGAGAAAAAGAAGTACGTTTACCGAACTGAAGGTGTTGAGCTTAGTAGAGATGAGCAAATCAGCCGGGTAGCGGAGTGGATTGACAAGTATGAGCTTTTCTATGTCGAAGATCCGCTGGATGAAAACGATATGGAAGGATTCGTTGAGCTTTCAAAGCAGGTAAAAGGGAAGACGCTTATCTGCGGAGACGACCTGATCGTGACTAGACCGGATATACTGAGCGAGGCGGCGGATAAGGGAGCGGTTAAAGCAGTAATCATCAAGCCTAATCAAGTCGGCCTCCTAACGACTGCCATGAAATCCGTTAAGATTGCTCATGAGAAGGGAATAGTTCCAGTGGTTTCTCATAGATCTGGAGAGCCTCCAGAAGGACATCTAGCCCAGTTAGCCGTAGGTTGGGGTGGAAAACTACTAAAGGCGGGAGTAGTCGGTGGAGAGAGGGTCGCCAAGGCGAATGAGCTCCTCAGAATAGGCGAAGTAATTGGAGAAGATAAGATGGTGAAACTATGAGCGGAGAAGACAAGGCTCAACAAACGGAAAACATCCAAGAGCTCTTCGTCAAGCACGGCCTCTACATAGGATCAAGAATAAAGGTCAGACACATGGAGAAATTCATCTACAAGCTTCGACCAGACGGCGTCTACCTAATAGACATAAACAAGACTATTGAACGATTAAACATCGCCGCGAAATTCATCTCATACTTCAATCCTGAAAGCGTCGTAATTGTATCGACCCACGTTTATGGAACGAGGCCAGTTCAAAAGTTCTGCGAATATACTCGATGTATACCCATCGTCGAGCGCTTTGAGCCTGGAACGTTCACGAATCCCTCGCTCAAAACCTATCTTGAACCCGAATTGGTTCTAGTATCCGATCCGAGGTATGATAGCCAAGCCGTGATTGAGGCGAGGATCGCGAGAATTCCAGTAATCGCGATGTGCAGCACCGATAACATGATCGCCAACATAGACTTAGTCATACCCATGAACAATCGAGGAAGATTAGCTCTACCATACGCTTTCTGGTATCTGACTAGAAGAGTCTTAATCGAGCGTGGAGAATTAACCCCAGAGCTTGCCGAGAAAATCAAGCCTGAAGAATTCTTAGAGATAAAACCTCAGGAAGTTAGGGTTTAAGCTTAGTTCCTGGAACTGGTTCGCCTAAGATAGCTCTCTTCAACCTTCCCTCAGCCAATCCATTAATTATGAAGACGTCTATGCCTGACTCAGCTGCGAGAAATCCCTCTTCCAGCTTGTTCACTATCCCGCCTGTTACGTCCTCTCCTCCTCCGCCTATTGGCTCTAGCTTCATACCTCTCGAAAATTCGTCAGCCACTTTAACCTCACCTGTCACCCGATCTCTAACATATATTCCATCAACGTCCACGACGTAGATCAGCCTTTTTGCTCGAAGCCTAAGCGCGAGATATGCGGCGATCGAATCACCTGATAAAACCGTGAAGCCGAGATCTCTATCAAACACGACATCGCCTGATGTTACTGGAACAACCCCGATTCTCAAAGCTGAAAATATTGGTTCGAGATTGCATGAGGAAATTTTCTTAGATCTCGTAATGAAGATTGAGGCCGCGGGGATCGAGATCGCTCTCAAACCTCCTTCGACGAGCTTTGAAACGACTTCTAAACTAAGCTTTCTAACAGCCTTCGATGTCTCGATGAAGCCTTCTAGATGGTGTTCATCTTTAAACCCTTCGCTAACCGAATACTTCTTCGCGATGGGATGGGCGTAAGATCCTCCTCCATGAACTAGAATCAGATCCCTATCTACTGATGCTTCAGAAATCTCTCGTCCAAGTCTCTTAATCACGTCCGCGTTCAAGGAGAACGGCTTCTTCTTATCAGTAATCACGGAGCCTCCGAGCTTCACTACGACCAAGCCCTTCCGCGAGTTCAAAGAACGATACCCCATTCAACGAGATCTCGAATTAAATATAAGGTTGCATAACCTTCATCAGGCTTGCCCAGGATAGAGAGGGCGGGTCTCAGAGACCTAGACAGCCTCTACGAGATCGAAGTTGAATGCTTCGGCGAAGAAGCTTACAGCAAGTTCATCCTAAGGCTCCTGCTAATGGATTCGAGAACGATAGCTTTGAAGATCTTAGCTGACGAAGACATCGCGGGCTTCGTCATAGGGCGAGTTGAGAGGAGAGGGCGAAAACCCATTGGAAGAATCTACACGCTCAACGTTAAGCCAGAATATAGAGGAAGAGGCTTTGGAAAAAGCCTGATGAAAGCTATCGAAGAAGAGTTTAGGAAGAGGGGATGCGAGGAGATCGTGCTTGAGGTAGCGGTTGAGAACCTACAAGCAATAAGCCTTTACAAATCTCTGGGATACGAGTTCTGCGATCGGATAAAGAACTACTATGGAGTCGGAAGAGACGCCTTAGTCGCCAAGAAGCTTCTCAGGTAAGTTGATAAGCTCATTCGTAGATGAATGTTATCGAACTGGGGGCGAAACCCTGAAGCGCGTATATAGGCTGCTGATAATCTTCGTAATAATCTCGGTTGCCATAGGATTGGCTGCAGGCCTTCTAGTCAGCAAACCTACACAGCCAAGTAAGCCTACAATTTTACCCAAGGAAACTAATCTCGTATGCGCCGTTTACTTTACCTACATAGGATGCCCAAACTGCGCGGTGACCGATCCAATAGTCCTCATAAACTGGATTAACAAGAACGATAAACTCGTCATAATAGAATATGGATGGCATAAAGGTGAGTGGGGTCATCCGAATGCAAAAGTCGCTGGAGAATACGCTGAAAAATATCATAGCCAGGCAGCAGTCCCGCAGGTAATCTTAGATGAAAGACATCTATGGCTGGGGAGAGTTGATGTACCCAAAGCCGAACCATACATCTCTAAGCTGAAAAGCAACCCCTGCCCATTAATATCAGGCGCCGCCGCATTCGAGGCAATCAATCTGAAAGATCTCCCAGGACTTCCAAAAATATGGGCGAATGGAAGAGTGTTAATCTCACTTGGGAACGGAAGCTGGATCGTGGGTTGGAATGGTTCTGAGGCAAAGCTCGAGGATTCTGGAAGTAAATCGATGGATATCGATTATCTAAAGTCTCTACTATTCGTAGAAGATGTTGCGAAGAGCCTTAAAGGATACCGCTATAAGCCGATCGGCGCCATAATGGTTCCATTCTCAGGCTCAGCCTTTCCGAAAGATATGGGCTTCGTGCCCGGAGCAGTTTTCAAGAATGCTGTAAGGGTGACGCCATCAGATCCCCCGCCAAGCTCAAATCCTAATGTATCCTCACAGCAAGAAGCTAACATTATTCCAGAATTCTCTCAGGAATCTGAAATAAACTTGGCTTGGCTTACGATCGTGATTGCGGGAATGGATAGCTTGAATCCTTGTGCGTTCTACATCCTAACCTTCCTCCTGAGCATTTTGATCTATGCTAGGGATAGGCGGAAGATTCTCATCGTCGGGGGAATATTCACATTCTTCTCGGGATTATGCTATTTCCTTTTCATGGCCGCTTGGCTAAACGTGTTCTTGATAGGAAGCCATATACAGCCTCTAATCTGGGCCATAATGGCTTTCGTAATCATAGCTGGAGCGATGAATATCAAAGACTACTTCAAACCCGAGAAAGGCCCCTCCCTAAGCTCTTCGAGTAAGAAGCTCGCGGAAATCGGGAGAGCTGTTAGAAAGCTTATTGGAGTCGAATCTATTCTCAGCCTGGCCGTCGGAGCCTCCATCCTAGCTTTCATGGTAAATCTCTACGAGCTTCTATGCACAGCAGGATTCCCAGTAGTTTACACGAAGATCTTAACCAGCTTTAACCTAGATCCTCTGACTTACTACCTCTACCTAGTTTTCTATAACGTGATCTATGTTCTCCCGCTCGTGGGGATCGTTCTCCTCTTCGCTTTCACCTTGGGTAGAATGAGGCTTTCAGAAACTTGGGCGAGAAGGCTTAAACTCTTCTCGGGATACTTGATGATTGCATTAGCCTTATCGCTTCTCATAGATCCCATGATCCTCGAGACGTTTCAAAGCACAGTAAGCCTTCTAATCGCCTCAGTAACCGCATCCGCGGTCACGATAACTGGATACGAATATTTAATCAAACACCGTAAACGCGCTCACCTTTCAATCCAAAAATCCTGAAGATCCCTATTCGGCTAGCTTCAAAATCTAGGAGGTAACCTTTTAATTTGAAGGTTCTAGGTGATTGGCGGAGATGCCGTTAGCAGCGAAGATCTTCGAGATCAGAGCTGAGACAACCCTCGAGGAGATAGCGGATAAGCTTAGAGACTATCGCATCGTCGAGGAAGTAACCGAGGAAGATCAAACCCTAGAACTAGTAACGGAAGTGAAGGATCTAGATCTGAAAGATGACAGACTGGAGGGAATATTCAGTAGAGATAAGGTGATCATAATCAATCAACGAGGAAAAAGGGTTCCAGTTTTGAAAACGACGGAGGCGAGGATAATCTTCAGGAAGGTGCGTGACCTCACTCTGCTCACAGTCGTTCAGGAAAAGCATTTCGCAAACGCGGTCGCTTCACTGCTCTCGCATCACCTCTACCTGTCATACAAAGCGATAACCGAGGCTAGAATATCGCCTGAGATAATGAGGGAGTTCCATGAAATGAATCCCGAGGGAACTAAAGTGATTTACTTCGATGACCTAGACTTCGTTGACGTGGATAAGCTCGCGCTCTACGGAGACTCCTTGAAAAACACCGCTCTATACGAGGAGTATCTGAGACATGGAAAAATATGGTATATCGTGTTCACAGTAGCTGGAACGAATAAGGTGATGGGCTTAACCAGGAACTGCGTCGTCACGTCATTTACCCGAATGCCTGAATCAGAGTTCATAGAATACATCGATAAAATAGTAATCCCACTAATCCTGAGAAGCAAGGAATCGGGGTGAACTAGCTTTGAAAGCCGCGGCCTCAGCTCCCGGAAAAGTAATCCTCTTTGGAGAACACTTCGTAGTCCACGGAAACCCTGCAATCGTATCTTCGATAAGCCTTAGAGCTAAAGTCGAAGCCGAGAAAATTCCCGAAGAACATGTAAAGCTTGAGGGATTTGAGGAGGATAACCCGGCGGTTATTGCCTCGAGGTATGTTCTAGAAAAATTGGGGCGGCAACATGGATTAAAACTAAGAATCTTCTCAGAAATACCTCAAAGCGTAGGTCTTGGGTCTTCTGCAGCTGTTTCAGTTGCAGCTGCGGCGGCGACTATGAAGCTATGCCTCAACGAAATAGACTTACCTCTCGTTCTAGAGGCAGCTCATGAGGGTGAAAAGATTATCCACTATACTCCCTCGGGGATAGATACGTCTGTAGCGACTTTCGGCGGCGGAGGAGTATATAGTAGAGCTGAGGGTTATCGAAAGCTCGATCTAAAGCTCGAATACATCTTGATCGTGAATACGGGGAAGCTTAGGCGAACTGGAGACCTAGTAAGAAAAGTGAAGGCCTTTCAAGAAAAGAATCCTGAAAAGTTTAAGCAGATCCTCGCCAGTGCTGGAGGAATAGTTTCGGAAGCGATCGATCACTTGAAGTCTCTTGACTTGGAGTCTCTTGGAAAGCTCATGAACAAGAATCAAGAACTTCTCAGAACCATCGGCGTATCTTCTCCAGAGATAGAGGAAGCGGTAGCCGCATGCTTAGATGCAGGAGCATATGGAGCAAAGCTAACTGGCGCGGGTGGAGGCGGCTGCGTGATAGCGGTAGCAGATTACGATAAGCTGGATCAAATAAGGGAGAAGCTTGAGGGAAAGTTCTCCGTGGTGAAGGCTAGGCTTATGGTTGAAGGGGTTAGGGCTGAGTCTTCGACAAGCTCTCCGTGATCCTCTTGTAAATCTTCTCGACTTCATCTAAAAGCGTGAGAGTAATTTTCTCAGCCTCGCCAGTATAATTCGCTGGGCTGGTCTTCATCAAGTTTTCATAAACCTCTTTTGGAACCGCGCTCTTGAGCTTTTCTAATACCTCGTTCCATCCTCCTTTAAGAGCTTCTTGAATGACTTCGTATGCTCCCTCGATTCCAAGCTTTCTCATATAGACTTGGAAGGCTTCGGCCAAGACTTCTGGATGACTTTCAACCTCGCGCCTCATCTCCTCCTTCTTCACGCTCATTCTTCCAAGAGCGCTTCGTAGATTCGTTATGCCGAGTATAGTCAGGGATAGGGGGAGGCCATAGAATCTTTTGATTATCGAGTCGGATAAGTCTCGTTGAAGTCTACTTGAGAGAAGTCTCCTCGAAATATATGCTAACACCGCTGATGCTAGATCGAATGCGCCTTCAGCATTCTCGAGGAGGATTGGATTGGATTTATGAGGCATTGTCGAGGAATGGATTTCACCCTTCTTTATTCCGAAGGATATTATTCCAAGCGATGACATGATCCACAGGTCTCTGCAGAGATTCGCTAGAATCGAGTCAAGTAAGGAGATTTTCATCAAATACTCCGAGATCCTATCATGGGGAAGTATTTGCGTGGATGCCGGGAAGTATTCCAGCCCCAGGGATTCGACGAAAGACTTACTGAACTCTATCCAATCGACATCTGGATATGAAAACTTCAAAGCGGAATGATCTCCAACAGCTCCACCAAGCTTTCCTGGAAACTTGAATGCATGTAGATCTTCGGAAATCTTTGCGATTCTGTAAGCATAGTTTGCGAGGAATCTTCCAAAAGTCGTCGGAACCGCTGGAACTCCATGAGTCCTACCGAGCATAACTGTGTCTATGTGTTCAAGAGCTAGCGCTGCGATTTGCTCGAGTAACCCGACTAGGGAGGGAAGTAGAGCTTCCTTATTGAACTTGAGTAAGAGCCTCGAGAAGGCTAGGTTATTGATGTCCTCAGAGGTTAATCCCATATGGACGTAGGGGGCGATTTCCCCCATTTCTAGCTTGTGAAGCTCTTCCCTGAGATATCGTATCACCGCCGCGACATCGTGGCCTACCTCTTTCTCGATCTCCTTAACCCTCTTCGCATCATCTATTTTGAAGTCTTCAGCCAATATGTTCAAGATCTCCTTCCAACTTAAGGGAAGCGCGGAAACCTTGCTCGGCTCCACCTCCTCGATAAACTTCATCAGATATCTTACTTCTACAGCTACCCTCTCCTTGATCAAAGCGTACTCGGAGAAGTATGCTGAGAGATGTTCCAGCTTTTCGCGGTATCTTCCATCTATGGGAACTATTGCTTCAAGCGGATCCATTTTTATCTCATTACCTCCATTCCCACTTCAGCTCCAATTGAAACCAATTTTATGGGTTTTCCTAGAAGTTTTTCGATAAATTCGATGTATGCTTTCGCTTCGTCGGGTAAGGCGTCCCATCCCTTCTCGGCGATCTTCCTCCAATCTTCTTCTGAAAGCTTCTTCCAACCATCTACTTCGATGTATTGGGGCTTGACGTTGCTGAGGAGCTTAACGCTTGGAGGCGCGATCTTCATAGTCTTGCCGTTTACATCATATTCTACGCAGATCTTGAGTTTGTCTAATCCGCTGAGGACATCGAGCTTGGTCATCGCTATCCATGTAACATCGCTGATCCTGATAGCGTATCTAAGCAGGGGTATGTCAAGCCATCCGACTCTACGCGGCCTACCCGTCGCGGTTCCATATTCCTGCCCAACTTCTCTTATCTTATCTCCAAGTTCTCCCCTTAACTCCGTTGGAAAGATGCCTGCTCCAACCCTCGTTGAATAAGCTTTCATAACTCCAACTACCTCGCTTATCCTAGTAGGTCCTACTCCGCATCCCGTGCATGCAGCTCCAGCTATCGTGTTCGATGAGGTTACGTAGGGATATGTGCCGTGATCTATGTCTAGTAACGTGCCTTGAGCTCCCTCGAAGATCACCTTCTTTCCTTGATCGAGGAGATCGTTTACGAGAAGCTCCACATCTCCGACGTAAGGCTTTATTCTCCTCCCATATTCTACCAGCTTCTCAGCATTCTCTATCTCCAGATTATGCACTTTCTTCAGGATCTCCAGCTTGTCTTTGAGAGAGTCCTCATTCAGCAGATCCTCTATCCTGATCCCTGCTCTTAGAGCCTTGTCGGAATAGGTCGGCCCAATTCCTCTCCTCGTCGTTCCGACGGCTTTTCCTCCTCGAATCTCCTCTATCATGGCGTCGAGCTTCTTATGGATGGGAAGCACCACGCTTGCCGCTCGGCTTATCATGAACTTCGGCTCTATTCCAATAGATCTCAGGAGATCCAGTTCCTCGAAGACTTCTTCTAGATCGACGACCGTTCCAGAAGCGATGCATGGCATAGCTCCCGCAGCTGATCCAGCTGGAATTATATTGAACTTCAACTTTCTCCCAGAAACGACCACCGTGTGCCCCGCGTTAGCTCCTCCCTGAAATCTTACAACGCAATCTGCATCTCTGCATAGAAGATAGGAAATCTTGCCCTTACCTTCATCTCCCCATTGGAGTCCGGTTATGACTGTCGCGGGCATTTTTACACCAACTCCACATCATGTGGTGTGCTTTCCTTATATCCGAGCTCAGTTACCCTGATAAATACAGCATTCCTCCTTAATTCATCTATCGTTCTGGCTCCGAGATAGCTCATACCTGATCTAAGTCCTGCTACAAGCCTTCTAATAACGTCGGACGCCGAGCCCGTGTACGGAACATAGGCTTCAACCCCTTCAGCGTAATACGAGTATTCAGATGCGTCTAGAAGCGCTTCAGCCTCATTTTCCCCTAGCCTGAATTCTCTTCCAAGCATAGCATACATGGAAGCCATCCCCCTGTAGATCTTATATCTTCTACCATTCTTCACGACGATCGTTCCGGGGCTTTCATCGGTTCCTGCTAGAAGTCTTCCAATCATGACGGTTGATGCGCCGGCTGCCAATGCTTTAACGATGTCGCCACTTTCCCTTATCCCACCATCCGCGATTATCGGAACATCCATCTTTTCAGCTGCTTCACTACATTTCATTATCGCCGTTAACTGAGGGACTCCAACTCCTGCCACGAGCCGCGTCGTGCAAACTGATCCAGGGCCTATGCCTACTTTAACAGCGTCTGCACCAGCGGAAGCTAGGTCTTCTACTCCTTCGGGGGTTGCCACATTTCCGGCCACGAGGTCTAGTTCGTCTCCATATGTTCTCTTAAGCTTCTTAATCATCTCAATGCACATTTCGCTATGACCGTGTGCTACATCGATGACGAGCACATCTGCTCCAGCCTCGATGAGGAGCTTTGCTCGATCGAGTTCCTGCTCCTTAACGCCTATCGCTGCTGCGACGAGAAGTCTTCCCCTAGAATCTCTGGAAGCGTTGGGATATGCCTCGCGTTTGACTAGGTCAACGCTTGTGATAAGTCCTCTAAGCCTGCCTTCTTCATCGACTATCGGAAGCTTCTCGATCTTATACTTTCTGAAGAGTTCTCTAGCCTCCTCGATTGTTATGCCGGGGTTTGCTACTATGAGGTCTTTTCTCGGAGTCATGCAGTCTTTAACACGCTTTTGATCATCATCCTCGAAGATCACGTCTCGCCTCGTGAGTATTCCTAGGAGCTTGTTCTCGGAATCGACGACGAGTAAGCCGCTTATGCCATGTCGCTCCATCAGCTTCTTTGCCTCGCTTATGCTCATCTCGGGATTCACGGTGAATGGCTTCTCGATGACTATATTCTCCGCTCTCTTGACCTTGGAAACTTCCTCGGCTTGTCTGAGAGGAGACATGAATCGGTGTATTACCCCTATACCTCCCTCCCTAGCCATTGTTATGGCCATTTTAGATTCCGTGACCGAATCCATGGCCGCGGAGACGATGGGGATGTTCAGCCAAGTCTTCTTCGTTAACCTGCTTCTCGTAATAACCTCCTTCCTAGATCTTATGGAAGACTTCCTAGGAACTAAAAGCACGTCGTCAAAGGAGAGGCCGACATAATCCAGGATCTTCGCCACCGAGTTCCCTCCTCGAAGATACTATACCAAAATATATTGTTCACTCCGCGTTAAGCAAAGAAATTTACACGCATAATGAAAATCAACATCTACGTTCAGCGATCAGCCTCCAAAGCTCATCTAAAACCCCTTCTCTAATCTTCTCTTCAGAACCGTCAGCCCGTATAACCACGTTTCCCCTTTTCCTGCTCCTAAACTCGCCTATAACCCGCAATCCCCTGACAGCTTTCAAGCATTTCCGAAGGCTCCTCCTCGGAACTGCTGCTAGAAGGGCTCCCGACGCTATGAGTTTCAGGGGATCGCATTCAAGAGCTTCGCATATCGCCCTGGTTTCCTCAGCGATCGGCACCTTATCCTCATAGATTATGAATGAACATTTGCTAGCTTCAGCAATCTCATAAGCCCCTCCAATTATTCCCCCCTCAGTTGGATCGTGCATCGCTGAAACACAGCCCATCTTCGCGATCTTAAGCGCCTCCTTTAGAACGCTGATTTTCTCATAGAACCTCTCCGCATTCCTCAAAACGTTTTCAGAAACTTTTTTCGACAATTCTTCTCTGAAATCCGAAGCCAGGATCGCCGTGCCCTCTATCGCCGCGGTCTTAGACATCACTAGAAGATCTCCAGGCTTCGCGCCTGAAGAAGTAATCGGTTTTCTTGATACGAGTTCTCCTATCATGTGGCCGACAATTATCGGAGCTGAAACATTTGGCGCTACTTCGGTATGCCCCGTGATTACAGCGATTTTCAGGGATCTGCAAGCTCGATGAACATCATCAACTATCAAACCTAATTGATTTAATTGATCCTCTGGAAGAAGTATCGTGGAAGAGAACCATTTCGGCTCGGCCCCCATCACCGCGACGTCATTCGCGTTTATATGAACCGAGAGCCAGCCTATCCTACTTGCTGAACCAGTTATAGGATCCATTGCGGCGACAATGAGCTTCCTTCCGGTTTTCAATACCGCCGCATCTTCCCCAAACTTCGGTGGAACAATTACGTCATCTCTCCTTACGCCAAGTTTCTTAAGCACGATCTTCTCTAAAATGTCTCTATCGACTTTCCCGAATCTCTTTCTCATGATTTTCAGCTAGCTTTTCTTCTTCCTCATTTTCAATATTTTCTCCGCACGTCTTAGATCCTGAATCGTCGAAACCCTAAAGAACATTCCCAGTTTTTCATCAAAGATCTTCAAGCTATTACTCGAAAGATACAGCGCCCTACCAACCTTCCTAACTATGCTATCCATATCGTCTTCAGGATGAGCATTAAAGGCCTCCCTGAACGGCTTGATCTGATAGGAGGCCATGAGGTAAAGCGCTTTTCTAGCAGGGGATCGTGGAAGAGCCGCAGTAAACCTTCTAGAACACTCTAAAAGAAACGTCGTGAATTCTCTAGTGATTAGCGGCGCGTCACCTGGAAGAATTATGAGCTGATCCCCCTCAACCATATTAACTGCGAATTCAACGAATTTTCTAGCATCTCCTGTAATCTTCTCCGATCGCGTCGTGCGGGCAAAATATTTCTCAGCAACCTCATCATACGCTTCGACGCTTCCCCCATTCTCAACAGCTATAACAACTTCCTCGACGTCATCTGGAAGAGAATCCAAAACATACTCTATCATAGGCTTCCCAGCAATCTTCGCCAACCCAAGCTCCGAATCCCTCAGTCGAATAGACCTAACATAAACTACAGCGGAAGATCGATTCATTAAAGCCACCACGCGCCCCAGATAAAGTAACAATCCACAGATATAACGCTTTATGCTCAAGGATCTGTTACGCGAAATAAGATTCCCAAAGTCTTTAAACAGAACCTCACTTAAGCCAAGATCCGTGAAACCTCTAAGACTTAAATCTTTAATAGCCGGCTAAAGAATTTGAAAGACTATGGAATCACTGATCACCGAGGATGAGATAAAGAATGAGATCGTGCGAATCTCTAAGGTTCTATATGATCGGCAATTGATAACCGCGCTTGGAGGAAATATTAGCGGAAGAGTTCCTGGGTCGAATGAATTTTGGATAACTCCGAGCCAGGTGTTTAAGGGAGCTTTAAAGCCTGATGATCTCGTCAAGTTAAGCTTGGAGGGAGAATTAATTGAAGGAATCTATAAGCCCTCAATGGAATGGATATTCCATGCCGCAATTTACAAAGTCAGACCAGATGTAAATGGAATAGTTCACGCTCACAATCCCATGGTGCTAGGTCTAACCCTAGCTGGAAAAGAGATTAAGACAACGATAACGGATGAAACAGTTCTAGTTCTAAGGAAGATCGAGAAAGTTCCCTTCAAACTTCCAGGAACTAAGGAGCTAGCGGATGAAGTAGCGAAAGCGGCCTCGACTGGTGCGAGAGCTCTGATACTTGAAAATCATGGGGTCGTCGGGCTTGGAACAAATCTACTCGAGGCAGAGGCTGTGGTCGAGCTTCTCGAAGCGGTAGCAACTATAGAATTCGTATGTTATGCTCTTGGAAGGGAGCCTAAGGAAGTGCCCCCAGAAGAAATTGAGGTGGCGAAAAAATACTGGGGGCTCTAATTGATGAAAGCTTACATCGGGAAGATTTTGCAAATCGACTTAACATCAGAAAAAGTTGAGGAAAAAACCTTACCAGAGGAAGAATATTTTCAATTTCTAGGCGGAACCGGGCTGGCTGCAAAAACGATATTCGACATGGTAGATCCATCGATTGATCCATTCTCTCCAGATAATGTTCTAGTCTTCATGACAGGGCCCTTAACTGGAACCCTCGCACCTACGGGAGCTAGGATGACTATTGCAGCGAAGTCTCCACTTACGAAAGGGTGGGGAGAAGCTCATGTCGGAGGCTTTTGGGGAACTGAATTGAAGAAGGCAGGCTATGATGGAGTAATAATTACTGGGAGGGCCGAGAAACCAACCTACCTCTTCATACATGATGGTGAAGTTGAATTCAGAAATGCTGGAAGTCTTTGGGGAAAAGATACCTATACGGTTGACATCGAGATAAAGAAGGAGCTAAATGATGAAGGAGTTAGGAACGCGATAATCGGCCCAG
>CAZDPL010000007.1:21761-25056 GCA_964507345.1 uncultured Nitrososphaeria archaeon | reverse complement strand
GAGGTTGATGTTTATTTGTATAATCCTCACTCTGAGCCTGTTACGCTTGTGGATGCTTGGAGTGGGGGTGATCGATGCGTGATCGAGACTGACAATCCGACGATTCCCGCGAGAAGCTGCTTCATCGAAAACGGTGAGTGTAGTGCTATCAGGATTAGATGTAATTCATTATCGGATTCTATTCTCTTGAGGTTTGATAGTGGTGCTTGGCTTAGGGTTAGGGTGGCGGAATAAGGTTTGGTTAATATCTGGGGAGTCTTAAGGTATATATCGGGATGCCCGCCGAAAGCGTCATCAAATTATTGGATGAAGGAATTGTTTACCTTCGGCTTGGAGGCGTTCTAAGCTTGCTAGATAGAGGTATCGTTCTTCACGCTCACATCCCGCATCGAGTTGATGCGTTTCGCAGCTTCATGGAGGTGGTGTTAAGTGGAGAAGGGTGAGGAGAAGGTTTTCACGGAATACATGGTTGGAGATGCTGTTGTCAGGCTTAAGCTGAAGAAGGAAAATTTGATCTATGAAGTCGAGGAGCCGAGGATCGATGAGAAGGTTAAGAAAGCCCTCGACGAAGCTCTTGAAGAATATGTTAAGAAGGGAACTGAAATCGAGAAGCTGATCGAGAAGTTCTCGAAGAAGCTGGATGACGAGGAGAAGCTCGCCTTCAGATACTATATGCTGAGAGAGCTTAGAGGATTCTCGAAGCTCCACGTCTTCATGATGGATGAAAACATCGAAGACTTCACGATAACGATGCCCGGGCCAGTTAGGCTCATACACAGGCTCGCGCCGCATTTCGAATGGATCGAAAGCAACGTCGTAATCGAGTCAGATGAAGAATTGGATAAGCTTGTAAAACTAGTGATCGAGAGATCGGGTGGATCGATCACTCCAGCAAACCCTGTCGTCGAAATCCTAACCCCAACCTTTGATAGGGTGGCGGGCGTCCTCCGAGGAGAAGTCTCCCTTCACTCAAGCCTCACGGTAAGAAAGTTTCCAAGAAAACCATACACTCTCGCAAGACTCATTAGAATGGGAACGCTTAGCTCCGAGCTCGCTGCATTCCTCTGGCTGGCAGCCGAGCTGAAATCAAACATAATCATCGCGGGATTGACTGGAAGTGGTAAGACAAGCCTCCTGAACGCCATCCTCCTCCAGCTTCCCAAAAACTTCAAGATAATCACGATCGAAGAACATCCTGAGATAAACTTGAGAGATCACCCAGGCTGGATGCCCCTCTACGCCAGGCTTCCAACAACCCCTGGAGCAAAGGAGACTGCCATCCCCCTAACCCAGCTTGTTAAAGCCGCCTTAAGGCATAGACCTACGGTGATCGCGGTTGGAGAGGCGAGAGCCGAGGAGGTGCAAGACATGGTCACGGCAGCGGCCGTCGGCCACGGAACGGCGACAACCCTCCACACCGACAGCTTGGACCACATGATCCGAAGGCTCACAAGCCATCCAATGAATCTTAGAGCAGATCAGCTAGCCCTAATAGACTACGTAATCTTCATCGCTAGAAGACCTGATGGAAGAAGGCAGATAACCGAGATCTACGAGAACCGCGGAGGAAAATGGGACAAAATCTACAACGCGGTCGAAGGAAAGTTCAAGCTTCCAGAAAAACTCCCCGAAAAACTCGCATTCACCTATAAGGGATTAGATGCGAAAGAGGTGTTAGAAGTGGAGATTAAGCGGAGGGCGGAGCAGCTCAGAGCTCAGGCTCGAGCGGAGGTAGTCGCAATTGCTTGAGCTACTAAACATAAACACCATACTAATCATCACTCTCGTAATCCTCGTAGGACTGACTCCAATCGCTTTGAAAAAAGAGCGTGCTGCAAAGCTCGAAGAAGAGCTACCAATATTCCTGAGCTACGTCTATGCAAGGCTGGAGGCTGGCTGGAGTCTTAGAAAGACCTTGGAGGAAGCCGCGCAGGAGAAAGACCTTCTCCCAACCTTCCATCAAGAAGTCCGTAGAATTCTGAGAGAAGCTGAGGCTAAGGGAGATCTTCCAGAAGCTCTGCTAAGCTATAAGGCTCCCAGCCGCAGGGTTACCACAGTAATTAGATCGCTTGGAGAAGAAGCCTTTACGGGATTCGATCCAGCTACGAGAGTGAGAGTTCTCCTCTGGGACGAGGAGGAATACGCTGCGGATAGAGCTAGGAAGAAGGGAGAGAGCGCTGAGAACCTCGCTGAGGCCAGCATGATGATCATGGTCTTGATTCCATTATTCATCTCGTTCACAGCCATGTTCGGAAGCGGCCTCGAGCTAGTCTTCCCGATCGCCGTGATCTCCGCTATAACCACCTATATCGCGGCCTCGGCCCTCCAGGGAGTCCCTATAGTCATGCTCTCCCGAAGAACTAAAAGAATACTAATCGCTCAGATGGCCGTAATAGCATTCACGATCTTCCTAACCCTACCCTTCAGACAGCTCACGCCAATAGATCCATGGCTCTTCCTCGGATTAGGAGCAGCGCTAATCGCTCTCTCGATTCCAGCAACCTATGAGGTGAGGAAGGCGATATCCGAGATGGAGGGAGGCCACCTACTCGCTCAGGGACTAGCCACGAAGCTTGAGCTAGGATACCCGATGCAGAGATCATTCCAGATGATTAGGGATGGTCGAGTGGCTGAGCAGATTCGCAGAGTAGCCGTCGGAGTGAAGACCGATCCTAGGAGTAGGCAGCTACAACTAGTCCTCTCAACGATTAAGGTGGTTAAGGAAAGCGGAGCCGGAGCTAAAGCCCTCGAAGCCGTCGCGAGAACCGCCCAAAGACTCTACCATGCATATCGGGAGATGAGGGGGAGGCTTAGATTCTACGAGATCATAAGCGTTAGCGCAGGATCGATAGTCCTCCTAATGAGCTACGCGATAACCCGGCCCCTCAAGGAGTTCTCAGCAAGCTACGCGCCCAAGATTGCTGGAGGCTCGGTAGCGGGGCTAGCTCAATCCGCCCCCTTCATCTTCGGAAACATATCCTTGTCCGGATTAGGCGCCGCCCTTCTGCCGGTTAGCGTGATTCTCTCGCTCATTCTCGGGCTCGCGGTCTCGAAGTTATGCGATCACACCGTCACGACGACGTGGAGAGCGGGGATAGGGATTATAGCCGCTACGTTGATATACTTAATCTTAGTGCCTTATTGGTGAGAACTTTTGGCGAGACGTTGAAGCCATGAGCCCTCAGAGCTTCGCGGGGCCTCTCGGAGGCCTCCTAACAGCCCTGCAGAGGATCGAGATCCTAGCCCCAATACTTGTAGGCATAGCGATCGCAGCCTTCCTCATTCTTAGGCGTAG
>CAZDPL010000007.1:0-21661 GCA_964507345.1 uncultured Nitrososphaeria archaeon | reverse complement strand
GTTAAAGGAACCTTAAGACCCTCACCAATGGCTGCAAGCAAGGAAGGAGGCCATTACCCCGATATCGTCGGAGCCTCGCTCGCCGACGTGGAGAAGCTTTTGAAAGGCTTCGTCGAGAAAGGATTAGCATTCGAGGGAGAGATCGAGTTCTCAGTAATCTCATGCCCGATCTGTGGATCATGCGCTCAAGTCGCCTTAATATCCTGCAAAAACTGCGGATCCCTCAGAGTTCAAGAAATAAGATACTATAGGCATACCTGCGGATTCATAGGACCTGAATCAAGTTTCAGCAGCGAGGAGGGGCTCACCTGCCCGCAATGCAAATCGTCGGAGGGCGTTGAACTCTATCACAAGAAATACTACTGCCCGGATTGCATGACCGAATCCGATGAAGTGAATATAGCGTTCAAGTGCGGTTCCTGCGGAGCGCTCTACGATGAGGCGACAATGACCTTGAAGCCGTTCAGGAGAATAGAGCTTTCCAGAGAAGCTTTAGCCGAATACGAGAAGATAAGCAGAGCGATAAGCGCTCAGATAATGAAGCTTAGGGAAGAAGGCTACACGATCGAGAGGCCAGCAAGCCTGACAGGGGAATCTGGAGTTATTCACAGCTTTGAGGCCGTCGCGAAGAAGGGAGATGAAACCATAGCGATCGCATCCTCGTTTGGCGAACCCCTCACCCAAACACTCTTCAAGCTCGGAGTCGCTAAGAGCGATCTAAAGCTCAACAAGATAATCCTGGTTACGGCGAAACCAGTCTCACCAGCAGAGAGAGACTTCGCCCGCTCACTTGGAGTAGAATTAGTAGAAGGATTCTAAACTCCAGCTAGTAGAATTCCCTTCTCCTTCTAATCACTCTCCTCAGAATCATTATCGATGCGAGAATTATTGCTACGACCACTGCGCCGACTAGATACGGAATCATATCTTCAACACCTACCACGAAGCCCAGCAAGCTTATCGCATTCAACTTAACTACCGATATCTCGTTGGATCTCGCTAAAGTAGTTGATCGAAGGGACCTGTATCTAACAGAGACTTCATAGAGCTTGAGATCGGGAAGCCTCTCAAATCTCACTAAACCGTTCTCATCTGATACGGCCTTAGCCAGAGGGATCTTATTACAAAGAACGCTTACCTCAGCGCCTTTAACCGGATTCCCTAAGATGTCTACGATTCTAATCATGAGAGAGGCGCTTTTTATCGTCAATGTAACGTTCTCTCCAGTAAAAGTGATGTTCTTGATCATGATGGGAATTGATGCTGTTGGATGCATGACTTTAACGGTGTACGTCTTGAGAAGGAAGTCATGTAGGAAGATCCTCCCTTCATCATCCGTAGTTAAGCTGTATTGAAATCCGCTCTCGTCCATTAGAATTACTTCAGCACCCTCTAGTGGAACTCCATCCGGCCAGACCACTTTCATCATTATGCTTTTTATCGGTAGCTCGAGGTACTTGAGATCGTGGAGAGTTTTCGCATCAAAGGATTTTGAGAAAACTGTTCTGTTATCGGTGCTATGGATCGTTAGAAGACATGTTCCACCTGGAATAAGCTTCACCTCAACCCTGCTTGTAGGCTTATCCGAAGAGTATACTGCTCCAGATGGGTCTCTCAAAGTCCATAGCCCTGTGAATGCTAAGCCATCCATAGTTTTAAGCTCGAAGTCTAGATCATAGACTTTGGCGACGATTTTCTTGCTGATGGCTTTTGATACTTGAACATCCTCATCATAAACCGTGACTCCTCTCCAAGCTACCCTAAGCCTATACGCGCCTTCTGGAATTCCCGCAAAGATAACTGAACCACGTTCATCGGTTAACGTTGATACGGGGCCTAAGCTCACGCTCGCATTCCCCAGCTCAACTCCATCTGCGGTTAGAACCTTCAATGATAAGGAGTGCAGGGGAAGCATTATCTGAGAAAGATTCCCGAGACTGAAGCTTCCACTCGACTCAACACAAACATCAAAAAGCTTTGAGCAATTAACAGCCTTAACGATGTATGTTCCAGCTGGAAGTTGGGTTAGATTGAGTAAACCCGTTCTAGAGTAATGCTCAACTGGCGGTATCCTGTTCTCCGAGTCCCTGACATAGAATCTCGCTCCAACAGGATTCCCTCCGCTATCTACAGCCTGTATAATCAAGTCATCTACTGGCAAGATTATCTGGAAGATAGGCTTCCTAACCTCCGGCATTAGGGTTGGATGATATCCTATCCAAATCCACTTATCATATAGCTTGACGTTCATCCAGTAAACTTGTAGGGAGTGATTACCCTCTGGAACCATTTGGTAGACCGTTGAACCATTGACCGCTTTCAGCTTCACTCCGTCGAGAACCACGTATGCGCCGTTAAGGCTTCTATGCTTTAGGTCGAAAACATCTACCTTCACATTGAATAGTGATGTTCTCAGAGTTTTGGAGGCGGCGAGATCATATGCTGTGTGAATGCCAACGTGGATGAGTGGAGATCTTTGAATATATTTGCTGCTATTCCAATATACCTTCACATCATAGTCTCCCTCCCTCAATCTCAGAATCCTTATGGTTCCATTTTCTGGGACTATGTAGCTTCGCTCCTCGTAGTAATGTGCAAGCCGCCTTATGACAACCTTAGCTCCAGGAACAACGTTCACTCCATCGAAATCTGTTATAGTCAGGTTGAAGCTTCGATATGGATTGATCTCAAACTCTCCGCCTATTTCATAGTTTTCCAAGGTATATTCCATCCAGCCTGGGTAAAATATCGTGACATCTATCCTCGGTTTCTTGAAACGTTCCTCAGGAGCGATGTCTGGAGGAATGTAGACGTTAAAGCAGACTTTCGTAGATGATTCTGGATCGCTTCCTTGAACTATGAAGTTTATTGGATTGAATGCCTTAAGCTTCACGTTCACTTCTTTTAAGGCGCCCATCTCTCTCCCTGGATACGCCTTCCATGGAAACCAGAGTAGAAGCCTAAGTAATTTTACCGCTCTTCCGCTACATGCCCTAAATATCGTGATGTTTACGTCGTAGAAGACTTCTCCTCCATAGCCTCGCCTCCCCAAAACCTCTACATGATAGTCCGCGATCAAATGCTCATCCAGCATCTGATCGGCCCGCGTTGTGAGCTGTTCTAGAAATCTTTCTGAAATATTGTTGAACAGTATCGCGGCATCGACTTTAGATACACAGTCCATGTTCGTGATATTTGCGCAAACAGTCCCCCACTCTCCCATATAGAGATCGGATGGCAGAAGCCTTATCTTGAAGTTCCATGTGGGCTGCCCCCAACCTTGGGGAACTAGCACAAAAGCCGCCGCCAAGATGACTAAGACTAACATCGCGAGCGAAGCCCTCAACCCTATCAACCCCGAATAACTACTCAAACTCAAAAATTAAGCATTACAAGGCCAGAAAAGCTGAGAAAACTTTATTTACCCACCGAGATTCTATAAAACAAAGCTCCAGAGGCGAAGCAAATGAACAAACGAAATAAGAATCTAAGAACGGCCGCCGCCTCCCGCCTCTGGGGCTACTACTATTTCGGCTTTAGCTTCTATTATTTTGCCCTGGCGTAAAGCCAGGGCCCCTGTAGAAAATTTTTCCTGTTTTAGAGGTGTTGTATATGTTGGGGGTCCATTTTCTAGAGTGTTGGAAATATCGGTGTAGGCGTGTGGGCTGTATAGCTGGAGCCATCGACGATGCCGCCGATTTCATTGAATCTTGTTTGATGGGAGGTGATGTGAATGGTATGGGGTAAGCATGTTAGGTTGAATAGGATTACGCGGAAGGGGAGGATGCTCTGTATACCGATGGATCATGGAGTAACCGTCGGACCTATCAAAGGTCTCAGAAGAATTTATGAAACGATTAAGAAGCTGGAGCGCGGAGGAGTCACAGCGATTCTAGCTCATAAAGGGATACTGAAGCATCTGCCAGAGCCAGTAAACTCCGGAATAATTATGCATGCATCCGCCAGCACGAGCCTATCAACTTCGCCGAATTGGAAGGTTCAAGTCGCCGTAGTTGAGGAAGCCATTAGACTGGGAGCTGACGCGGTGTCAGTTCACATAAACGTAGGGAATAAAGATGAGCAACATATGCTCGCTAAACTTGGGGCGATCGCCGACGCATGCGATGAATGGGGAATACCGCTAATCGCGATGATGTATCCAAGAGGAGAAAACGTGAAGAATCCGAAAGATCCAGAGGTCATAGCCCACGCCGCGAGGATAGGCGCTGAGCTTGGAGCAGATATAGTAAAAGTTCCGATGCCCTCCTTCGATCCTGAAGATATTCGTCTAATTGTTGAAGGATGTCCAGCTCCAATAGTTGCTGCTGGCGGGCCGAAGATGGATGACGATCGAAAGGTGCTTGAACTTGCCCGAGCGGTAATTGATGCGGGTGGAATAGGAGTAACCTTCGGCAGAAACGTCTTTCAGCATGAGGATCCCGAGGCGATGGCGAGAGCGCTGCGAGCGATCATAATAGAGAACGCGACGGTAGATGAGGCTCTAAAGATCTTGAAGGAGGGAACATCTTGAAAGAGATAATAATCGCGCCTAAGCTGATGAGCAAAGAAATCTTCGAACATGCTTTAGCGAGAGGCATTAATTCTTTCTACTGCAATCCCTCAAAGATTCCAAAAGACCTCCGCACAGCCGTGAAGGTGTATTTTAAGTCAAAAGACGCGGATGTCGAGGTGGTTAGCAATCTTAAAGATGCTGGAGAGAAAGCTGCGTTAGAAATATTCGTTAAGACTCCTCAGGATGCAGAGAGAGCTGTAGCAGCCGCTAAATCTGGCGTGAAAACTTTGATAATAAAGGCTGAGGACTGGAAAGTAATCTCTCTCGAAAACTTGATTGCCGATCTAAAGCCTTTCAACGTAAAGCTCATCGCCACGGCATCAGAGCTAGCAGAAGTAGAAACTTTACTGGGAGCATTAGAGCATGGAGCTGATGGAGTGCTGGTAGAGATTTCAGATGTCGACGAGATAGATCTCGTCCACGACCTCGTGAACGCTCCGAGAAAGCTCGATCTCGTAGAAGCTGAAGTCATCGAAGCTAAAGAAGTTGGCTTGGGAGAAAGAGCGTGCATTGACACGACCTCTATTCTCGACATAGGAGAAGGAATGCTCGTAGGCAATACCTCCTCGATGTTCGCCCTAATTCATAATGAATGCATGGGATCCGCCTTTACATCTCCGAGACCATTCAGGGTTAATGCTGGAGCAATTCACTCCTATATCCTCATGCCCGACAACTCGACCAAATACCTCTCTGAGCTAAGGGCTGGAGATAGAGCATTGATAGTTTCAAGAAAAGGTGCCAGAGTCGCCGCGATCGGTAGGATCAAGATTGAGCGAAGACCACTGAAGCTCGTCAAGCTCAAGAGCGGCGACATCGAGGGATCGGTTACCTTGCAGGACGCTGAAACGATAAGCCTCGTGAGTCCAGACGGCGAACCAGTCTCGATCACAGCGATTAAGCCTGGAGACAAAGTCTTGGCACATATTCCAGAATCCAAAGCCAGACATTTCGGAAGAGCTGTAGATGAATTCATAATCGAGAAATGAGCATGACGCCGAGACTTTGTGTCAGCATAATGGGTGAGAGCGTTAAGAAGATGGAGGAGAAAGCTAGGCTTGCCTTAGCCTTAGGAGCGGATATAATCGAATTTAGACTTGATTCCCTCAGAAATCTGAATTCCGATGCTGTGAAGAAGCTGATATCAGAATTTTCGAATAGATGCATTCTAACGCTTAGACCGCGATGGGAGGGAGGATTCTACGATGGCGACGAAGAAGAGAGACTGAGGATAATCTTTGAAGCATCCGAGGTTAAGCCAGCTTACATCGATATTGAGCTTAAGACTAAGGGTGTCGAGAGATATGTTAAGAAATTGAAGAGCTCTTCAAAGCTGATCGTATCACTACATGATCGTGATGGAAAGCTTAGCGAAAGCGACTTGAGAAAGGCGGCGTTAAAAGCCATGGAACTTGGAGACTATGCGAAAATTATTACGACCGCTGGCAACATTCTAGACAATGTCAAGGTGCTAAGCCTGTATAATGATCTCCCTCGAGAGAGACTAATAGCATTCGCTATGGGAGAGCTGGGAATAATCTCGAGGATACTCTCGCCGATAGCTGGCGCACCGATAGTTTACACCTGTCTTCCAGGAGAGCAGGCTGCTCCAGGCCAGCTTTCAATCGTGGAGATGAAGAAGCTTCTAAAGCTGGTGGAACTATGTTGATAAACGCTTCTACAAAGCTTTGCTGCTTGATCGGCTGCCCTGTCGCGCACTCAGTTTCCCCTCAAATGCATAATGCCGCCTTCAAAGCCCTCGGACTAAACTACGTTTACCTAGCATTCGAAGTAGCCGTAGAAGATTTGGAGAAAGCTGTTAGAGGTCTCAAAGCAATAGGCGTCGCCGGCTTCAACGTAACGATACCTCATAAGATCAACGTGATGAAGTATCTAGATGAACTTGATGAAAGCGCTGAAGAAACGGGAGCCGTGAACACCGTAGCCTCAGAAGATGGCTTGCTCATAGGATACAATACTGATGTCTATGGGGTGATGAAGGCTTTAGAAGGCTTCAACCTCCCGAAGACGAAGCCCGCGCTGATAATCGGAGCTGGAGGAGCGGCTAGAGCGGCTGCAAATGCTTTAATGAAAATAGGATTCAATGAGATAGTAATCGCGAATAGAACTATTGAGAAGGCACGCCAGCTAGCAGATTGGATCAAATCTACTGGAAGAAAAGCGCATTCTCACGGCCTTGATCGATTAGGTTATATCGCTAGAGGTTGCGGCGTGATAATAAACGCGACTTCGATCGGAATGCTCCCCCACGCAAATGAGACTCTCCTCACATCCAAAGATATTCCAGAGAACTCGATCGTGCTCGATCTGGTGTATAATCCTCCGAAGACGAAGCTTCTACGAGAAGCTGAAAGAGCTGGCGCAAAAATCATCTCAGGAATAGAAGTTCTAATTCATCAGGGGGCAAGAGCTTTCGAGCTCTGGACTCGCTGCAAAGCCCCCATCGATGTAATGAGGAAAGCGGTGTTAGCAGCTTTGGAGGCGGAATATCGTGAAAGCTCGAGCTAAAGCGCATGGAGCAATAAGCATTCTAAACGCAATCCTAACTGGCGTAGGAGGAGCCATGGGAGTCGACCTATGGACATCCGCGGAGGTGGAGGTTCTCAAAAATAAGGAGGTCAAGGTAGATATTCCGAGAGGAGAAGATCCAACGCTCGCGATAGAAGCGGCCAAAATAGTCTTGGAGGAGTCTGGGTCGGATGAATTGGGATTCTTCGTGAAAACTTCTTCAACGATTCCCATCGGTAAAGGATTGAAGAGTTCGAGCGCTGCGGCGAACGCCATTACCTTGGCTGCTTGTAAGGCTGTTGGATTGAGGCTTTCGCTTGAAGAGGTTGTGAGGCTTTCGATCGAGGCTTCGATTAGGGCTGGAGTGACGATAACGGGGGCGTTTGACGATGCTTATACGAGCTTCTTCGGAGGCATAAACATAACAGATAACCGAAGTATGAAGGTCATGCTGAGAGCAGGTGCACCTGAAGAGCTTTCAGTATTCATACTCGTCCCAGATGAAAAAGTCTATACGAAGTCGATCGATGTCGAAGCATTCAAGAAAGTTAGGGACTTCGCGATGAAAGCCGTGGAACTCGCGCTCTCTGGAAGATATTGGGACGCCATGACCATGAACGGGCTCGCAGTCGCAGCCGCTATGGACTTCGATCCCTCGCCAATCCTCAACGCTCTTCGGAAAGGCGCGCTAGGAGCTGGCGTATCGGGAACAGGGCCAGCGATAGCCGCGATCGCTTCACCGAAGAAGGCTGAAGAGGTTTCCAAAGCGCTTGAGAGGCATGGAGTGGTGATTAGGTGTAAGCCGAATAATAGAGTTGCGAGTTGGGAGATCGTGAAATGAAGGCTGGAAAAATTTTCGTCAAGCCATCGATGATCAGCGGTGAGGTTAAAGCGCCTCCAAGCAAATCCTATACCCATCGAGCGCTGGCAGCCGCCTTACTCGCGGAAGGTGAAAGCACTATACTTAACCCGCTCATCTCCAGGGATACGAAGGCCACGATACGTGCATGCAGCCTCTTGGGAGCAAGAATAATCAAAGACAAGGATGGAATCAGAATTCAAGGCGGCGCATTCAAGACTCCCGAAGACGTTATCGATGTCGAGAACTCTGGAACCACTTTAAGATTTTTTACGGCTATATCAGCTCTAGCTCCAAGAGGTTATACGATCCTCACGGGAGATGAAAGCATTAGAAAAAGACCTATGCAGCCGCTCCTAGACTCATTAAGAAATCTCGGAGTAGAATGCTGGTCTAGTAGGCTTAACGGCTATGCTCCCATAATTGTTAAGGGAGGAGGATTAAGAGGGGGCGAAACACGAATTAGAGGCGACATTTCATCCCAATACATTTCAGCTCTACTCTACGCTTCCACAAAATCCGAAGAAGGCGTTAGAGTGATCGTTGAGGATGAAATCGTTTCAAGACCATACATAGATGCAACCATAGCCGTGTTAGAAAGCTTCGGATTTAAGGTAAAGCGAGAAGATTACAGGATCTTTGAGATAGAAGGCGGTCAGGTAGGAAGGTCTACTATGTTCAAAGTGCCAGGGGATCTAGGATCGGCGGCGTTCCTCATGGCTGGAGCCCATCTAACGGGTGGAGAGCTATTGGTAAACGGCGTTGACTTATCTATGCCCCAAGCTGACGCTGAGATAATTAAAGTTCTCCAGCGACTTGGAAGCAAGGTCAGCATTTCTTCGAGTTCGGTAAGGATCTTCGGATCAGGCGAGGTATGTGGAGGAGGATTCGATCTAATGGATGCTCC
This sequence comes from uncultured Nitrososphaeria archaeon, assembly GCA_964507345.1. Lineage (GTDB taxonomy): Archaea > Thermoproteota > Nitrososphaeria_A > Caldarchaeales > Wolframiiraptoraceae > Wolframiiraptor. Next base: position 12,793 of record CAZDPL010000007.1, on the reverse strand, counting down.
CGACCTTTTGCCAATAGTTGCGGTTATGGCTGCTAAGAGCCCTTCTGAGACAATTATTAGGGGCGTAGGTCATGCTAGGTTTAAGGAGAGTGATAGGATAAGCGCGATGGCCTCCGAGCTTAGGAAGCTAGGCGTTGAGGTTGAGGAGCTTCCAGATGGAATGAGAATCGTTGGAAGAGAGAAGCTAAGAGGCGGATGTGTTCTTGAATCGCATGGAGATCATCGCATATTCATGGCGCTTACCATTCTAGCTGCTTCAACCGAGCAAGGATGCATCGTGAACGGTGCCGATTTAGCCGACATATCTTATCCAAGCTTTCTGAATGATGCAAAAACTCTAGGGTTGAGATTTGAATTTTTGGAGGATTGAGTTGATGCGGGGAAATGTTCTCGGAGAAAGATTTTTGGTAATGAGCTTTGGAGAAAGCCACGGCAGATGCGTAGGAGTGGTTATTGACGGATGTCCAGCAGGCTTAGAACTTCGAGAAGAAGATATCCAGAGAGAACTCGATTTGAGGAAGCCTTCCAACACGCTCGTATCAACTTCGAGAAGCGAGGAAGATAAAGTAGAGATCCTGTCCGGCGTCTTCAGAGACTATACAACGGGAGCGCCGATATGCGCCATAGTCTGGAATAGAGATGTGAGAAGCGAGGATTATGAAGCGATTAGGCATACGCCGAGACCAAGCCATGCTGATTACTACGCTTACGTGAAGTATGGGGGATACAACGATTATAGAGGTGGTGGACGATTCTCAGGAAGAATTACCGCAGGCTTCGTCATGGCCGGAGCAGTAGCGAAGAAACTCCTCCGCAAAACTCTTGGAATAGAGATCGTCGGATATGCTCTCGAAATAGGGGGGATTCGAGCTGAAAACTTCTCACTCGAAGACGCTAGGAAATTTAGATATCTCAACGATGTCAGAGCGCCTACCCTAGAATCGGCTGAAAAAATGAGATCCAAGATACTTGAAGCACGTAAAAGAGGAGATAGCGTGGGAGGAATCGTCGAGTGTATGGCAACAGGTCTTCCAATAGGATTAGGTGAACCAGTTTTCGACGGCTTGGACTGCGATCTCGCCAAAGCGTTGATGGCTATCCCAGGCGCGCGGGGAGTCGAGTTCGGAGCAGGATTTAAGGCGGCCAAAATGACAGGCTCGCAGCATAATGATCCATTAACGATAAGAAGCGGCGAAATAGTTTCCGAGAAAAATGATGCCGGAGGCGTTGTGGGAGGATTATCTACAGGGATGCCGCTAATTCTCAGAGTAGTCTTCAAGCCTCCCAGCTCAATCTCGATCAAGCAGAGAACGGTTAACATCAAGGAAATGCAGGAAGTCGAGTTATCGGTTCCAGGTAGACATGATCCATGCATAGTTCCAAGAGCTGTTCCGGTAGTCGAGGCAGTGACGGCGATAGTCTTAGCGGATCACGCCATCAGAGCTGGGTTCATTCCACCAGTTCTCGACAAGAAAGTTTAGAAAGTTCTTCCAAAGCCTTTTCAACTGCTCTCCAAGCCTGTTCATCGCCTTCTTCCAGCCTCTTCATGGAGTTCATTAACTCGTTGATAGCCCAAGCCTTATAAGAATTGAGACTGCTGATCTCTTTAATCACCTTTAGATTGCGGCTAAACATTTTGAACATCGAGAATGTTTTCCTTAGAGACCTCGTTACGTATGGATCTAATCTTTCAGAACCGAGAAAATTCCATAGGGTTAGGGCAAGAGAGAGATATGATAGGTGATGCGCGACTTGGACTAGGGCCATTATCTTGTCATGTTCTTCGGGAGAAGAGACTACGACTCTAAGTCCAAGTTCTTCGAACAATCTCTTCATCATGTTGAGAAAAAGTTCTCCTCGAATCGGAATCATTACGAGATTATTGCCTTGAATCTTTCTCGTCGATGGAGCGAAGAGGGGATGAAGGCTGATGTATTCTATTGAGCTTGGAAGAGCTTCGGCAACTTTCTCAACTATCCCAACTTTCACCGACGAGACATCCATAACTAATGCTTCAGCCTTCAGATTTTGAGAAACTGCCTTAACCATGTTTGGTAAATGCTGCGAGGGAGTTGTAAAGAGCAATATGTCGAATTGTTTTAAATCCGATAACTTCGCATAACTTACTCCAAGCCTTCGGGAAAGTTTCTCCGCCTTCTTCGGATCTCTTGAAATGATTGCAATCTCTTTGAATCTTCCCCTGAGAATTCTCGTGAATAGTTTCGCCATTCCACCTGTTCCTATTACCGCCAGCTTGAGATTTGTTAAGGCCGCCACCTCTCATCACCTACGCTTGTTCAATTGCTTCTCCGACTTCTCCATATGCTCCAAGAATCTTTAGGAAAAGCACCTTCTCCTTAAGCTCTTCGAGAGCTTGTATACATGAGTCATCGCGTTCTCCATCTCCTTCAAAGTCCACGTGGAAAACGTATTCCCACGGCCTACCCTTCGCCGGCCTCGATTCTATCCTCGTCAAATTTATCCTTCTAGCGGCAAAGGGTGCAAGGGCCTCATACAGCGCTCCAGGCGTATGCGGAAGCCTGAATATGATCGAGGTCTTCGAGCCTCTCGCTTTCTCAATCCTCTTCCTTCCCAGAATGAAGAAGCGCGTGACATCATCTTTCAAGTCCTGAATCTCGCTTGCGAGAATCGCTCCGCCGTAGAGGGATGCAGCTGCCCTAGACCCTATCGCCGCCGCTCCATCCAGCTTCATCGCTTTCCGCACAGCCTCTGCCGTACTTGAACACGTTTCGATCTTCACATTTTTCAAGACGTGGTTCAGGAAGTTTCTGCACTGGGCTATTGCGTGGGGATGGCTGAGAACTATTTTCACATCTTGAAGCCTTAGTCCAGGTCTAGCTATCAGGCATAAGCTTATTTTCACGGTTACTTCTCCACAGACCTTAAGCGATGTATCGACTAGCAGATCCAGGGTTTCGCCAACCCCTCCCTCGATCGAGTTTTCGACGGGAACCACCCCGTAGTCGACGTCTCCCGACTCGGTTGCCCTGAAAACGTCGCTTATGCTCGGCATGGGCTGAAACTCCGCGCCCTCCTCAAGAAAAGCTTTCAAAGCAGCTTCTTCGCTGAATGAACCCCTCGGACCTAGAAACGCGACCTTTAATCGGCTTTGAGCTTTACGGCATATCCCAATTAACGCTCTCAACATCAACGATGTCAACTCTTTATCCAAGCCGAGGTCATCGGCAAGCCTGAGACCTCTGGCGACTACCTGCTCCTCCCGCTGATAATCCGCTACAGGTAGTCCTCGACTCTTCTTTAATTCGCCTAACTTCTTCGCGATCTCGATTCTCTTCGAGATCAAGTTTAGAAGCTCTTGGTCGATTTCATCTATTTTTCTCCTTAATTGCTCGAGCTCGGTCAACTCGTTTCACTTGGAAGAAGACTGACTTCACTCGGATTTATTGGTTTCAGGCTTTTTGATGTTTATCTTTCCTCCGATTACGTTGTTATTCGGTATCAGGGCTAGGTCCCCGTCGTCCTTCTCCAGTATCGTGAAAAATGTTGTAACGTTCTTGACTGTTCCCTCTTCTCCAGCCACCGAGATCTTGTCTCCTATCTTGAAGGGTCTCATTACTAGAAGGAATAGACCCGCGATGGCTTGGCCTAGAACCTTCTGGGTGGCAAATCCTACAACCATTCCTACGAAGCCTCCTAAAGCCACTCCAGCAGCGCCTCCAGCCGAGCCTCCGGCAACTAAGGCGATTAATGCGCCTACGCCTATGAGCTTGATGACGTTTCTAACCACCTGCGCTGTCGAGTGTGGATACTTTAGCCTAAGATTCCAGTACATGAGGTTTGAGAAAGCGGTTATCATGAAGTATCCGAATGCGAAGATCAAGCCTATGTTCAGGTATGGCAGATACTCTTGATAGGTTTCCTTGAATGCTCCTAGAAAGTTTGGAAGATGGATGTTGACTAGTATTGAAGTGATTATGTAGCCTATAACCCAGAGAATTAGTTTCAAGAGATGTCTTCCAGATTTTGATACTTCTTCTGGCACTTCGAGTTCTTGAAGCATTTGCTCCTCCATCCGCGGAGACTTTACTTTGTATCGGAGGGTAATAAGTTTAGGCTGGCTGGGCTGAGGCTAGTTTGACGGCTTCGGCTGAGATCTTGCTGGCTAGCTCGAGGTATAGGGGCTTGTATTCTTGGATTGCTTTCTCTAAGGCTTCCTCATAGCTTATTTCTCCAGCTTCGATTTTGCTCATCAATTCCTCTACTCTGCGCCTGGTTTCAGGCGTTACGAGTTTGGGGTCTATTGCTTCTAAGACTTCTATCAGCTTCATTCCGAGCTGGGTTGGTTTAAACGTCTTCCTCTGCTTAACGACGTACCCCCTATCAGTTATGAGCTTCGGGAACGAGGCTCTGGTCGCATCGGTTCCTATTCCATGATCCTCCATGAGCTTTAGAAGCTCGGATTCGGTTAGCCTATCTGGGGGTCTCGTCTTTCCTTCGTGAAGCCTTACGGAGACTACGAAGACTGGTTCATCTTTCCTAAGCTCGGGGATCGGCTTATCCTCAGGCTTGAAGTAATCGTAAACCTCATAGAATCCATCCAGAATGGTCTCGGCGCCTGAGCATCTCAGCCGTATTCCAGCGAGATCTATCTCCGCCGCCCGCTCTCTGCGCATCGCATCCGAATAAAATGCGTTTGCCAGAAATCTCTTAGCAACGTATTTCCAAACTTCGGCGGCTGCTCCTGAGCCAGTGTAAGGCGCTATTGGGTAGATTGGCGTATGCGCTCCATCGTCGAGCCGCCCCTGCCTCGGGTTCGGGGGGTTCTCGAGTAGAGGAATTCCAAGACCTTTGCATGCTGCACGCATCGGGGATTCGAAGTCAAAGCCTTCTCGATACTTATTCGTCTCGGTTCTAGGATACGAGATGTATCCCTCCGCGTAGAGGTTTTCGGCTATCTGCAGAATTCTGGCCGCTGATAGGCCTGTGATCTTGGCTAGATCTCTCAGCATGTCATCGGTTCTGATTGGAGTCGGTCTTGAAATGCTGACTAAACGTTCATCGAATTTCTTCACGACTCCCTCTCTCGCTGAGGAAGCTTTCTGATAGGCTTGCTGAGCTTGAGATCTATCCCAAAATCTATCGCTCTCCGCCTCAAATTTCTCTCCCAACATGGTTTGGAAAATTACCTTGAGCGTCCAGAAAGGCTTAGGTTTGAAATTGATTCTCTCCCTCTCCCTCTGAACAACGAACCAGAGGGTTGGAGCCTGGCAAGTCCCCCAGCTAATCAATTTTATCCCGCGGTTAACCTTTCTAGCCGAGAGTGTCAGCAATCTTGTGAAAGCAGCTCCAGTTATCAGGTCGAATCTCTGCCTGAAGAGAGCTTTCATTACCCAATTCCACTTCAAGTCATCTTCGAGGTTGTTCCAAGCCCTTCTCAGCTCCTTGTAGTCGGTGCTGTTGAATCTCATTCTCTTATAGGGTGCATCGCCGTTAACCTGCCTCCAGATCTTCAGGATCTCGGCTCCGATAAGCTCTCCCTCCGAATCGTTATCAGTCGCTATGACTAGGATTCCACCCTGCTTGAAGATCTTCTTCAATTCTCTAATCGTCCTCGAATCTCTTACCTCATCTCTGAATTCTCGGACATCGAAGAGCTTCGCTGGATCGCATTCTCTCCACCCATATCCGCTTGGAAACTCGGAGTCGAGTATATGCCCTCTCACCGAGGTCACTATAACATTCTCGCCCTTCAGCGCCTCTCTTATCCTCCTCGCAACGCTCGGCTTCTCAGCAACTATCACGAATCTAGCCATACCTCGCTCCCCGAGCATTCTTAAAAATTCTTAACTCTCTGCAGAAGCATCAAATACCGTAAATTTATCACTTAACTCGCGTCGGCTCCTTGAGTAAAATCCAGATTAATCCAGCTATAATCAGGAGGAGGAATGCTGAGAAGCTGAAGTAGAAGGAGACTCCCAGCTCCGCTATCATGAATCCGCCAATTACTGGGTAAAATGCTCTGGAGATCCCCGTTAGAAGACTCCAAGAAGACAATGTTGCCCCAAGCTCCTCTCTGGCGGTGACTTCGGTGAAGAATGCTATTACTATCGGCCCCCACGTTGAGGCGACCAAACCCATCAGCAGGCCGAAGATTAATATCGAAATCGGTGTCCGAATTAGCGCGTAGCAGGTTAGAGCTGCTGCTCCCGTGATCTCCGAGAGAATGAGGAAAAGCTTCCTCGATCTAATCTTATCGGACAAGGCGCCGAATATTAGATTCAAGGGTATCGCGAGGATCATCGTCAGCGTTCTAGCCAGCGCTATGTCGACTTCTACCGCGCCGAGATGGGATGGCGCTAAGACGTAAGCGAAGTCGAAAATCCCTCCCCAGACAAAAGCATCCACACAGCAGATGAACATCAATAGCCGCGCTGCTCTCCTCTTAGGAATTAGAAGCTTCAGAGAAAATCGTTCCTGGAAGAGTTTTACACGAATCCACGGGGCGAGGAAAATCATTGATAGAATTGCGAGAATTATCCCAGCTAGGAGGGCGTAAAAGTAGGAGCCTGTCAGCATGAAGAGCGCTAGCCCCAGGTTTACTCCGAGCAGGACTCCGAGCTGAGCTGAAGAAAGTATTCCAGCTGTGAATACTCCTCTCCAGTTCTTCGGAACCTCCATTCCCGCGACTAATCCTCTTCCCATCATCGAGGCAGCTAAACCAACTCTCTGAAAGACCGTTGAGAAGAATATCGTGTGATAGGTGTAACCGATCATCAGCACGGCTGCCGAAAATATCGAGAATAATGCTCCAGCGAAGATCACAGCTCCAACGCTGTTCGCAGCCATCATAGCTCCCCTCATGATTATCGAGAAAACCGTTCCAACACCCGCGAAGCTTCCATAGGAAGCGCTATCCACCTTAGCAAGCTCGACCATGAATGGCCAGAGCGCTCTGAAAGACGATAAACTCGCATACAACAAGAGGAGACCCAATGCTATCGAGATTCGTCTTTTGATCGACGCAGCGCTCGACAACTCAGAAACATATGAAAACGCGCTTCTATTTAATCCAAAAATTAATCCTTGATGGGGAATTTTGCTCCCTTTCTGAGGGTAAACTTAAAAGGCTCTAGGACTTGAGCTAAAGTTGACGCGTTAATTGAAGCTAGCATTGCTTCTGCTACTTCTCTTACTGGCTTCTCAGCCCACGGCTTTGATGTTAAGCATAGATTCTAATGGAGTCGTTGAAGCCTATCTGAAAATTTCAGCATCAGAAGGATTAAATGAGGTTAAGCTCCCAGTTGAACCGATTCCTGAGACGATTGAAATATCAATGGATAATATCACATTGATTCCGCTCTATGAGAATGGCAGCTTATACTTCTTCGCTCCAGAATCAGGCGTGGTGGAAATCACCTATCTAGTTAACATAACTGCTGAGGGAAGTGTTTTCAGTTTTCGTATCGAAGATGGAAGTCTCGTTAAGCTTCTTCTCGCACCTCAAGTAGTCTTACTCACAGTTCCCAAGACGATAGAAAACGCCACTTATTCCGATGGAAGCCTCCTAATATCATTCTATGGACCTGAAGAGATAGAATATACGATCAGGCAGGAAGAAGTCGCCAAAACCACAACGACGACCATCGTCGCTGGCGTCACCGCACAGACAGAGATAACATCAGCCCAGACAACCACTGCTATCACGACGACATCATCCACCACCGCCGCGACCACAACTGCAACCTCTGAAGAAATTAAGGAAGGCGTCTTCTACCGGGACTATGGCTGGATTATTTTCGCTATAGGGCTCGTTGCCCTAGTGGCAATAATCGTAGGGATATTTTATCGGGGTAGAGGGAGTAAGGCTGAGCTTACGCGAGGATTGTCCGATGTGGATCTCGCCATATTAGAGGCGGTTAAAGCGAGTGGGGGAAGCATTCTTCAGGGAAGACTTCAAGCAGAGCTTGGACTCCCGAAGACCACGCTTTGGAGACATGTTAAGAAGCTTGAGAAACTGGGCTACCTCCAGATAATCAAGGAAGGAGCATTCAATAGACTCGTGCTCCTCAGAGACTTTGAATAGCAGCGGGTTTCACGCGGATTCCTATCAGAGAAACCGTTTGGAACCTGGATTCCTAGGAGTCCCTAATATCGATATGAGAGCATTATATTCTTGGGTGAAGCGGTGATGCCGAATACTGGAACTTGGATTGTTTCGATAGCGATGTTGGTTCTATTGATGACTGGATCGATCGGGACGATATACGCTCAGGCAGGCGGCCAGGTGACAGTTCAGCAGGAAGACTCCAGCTTAGTGAAGCTTAGGGTGCATGCTGAAGTCTTGCAGAAGATGCTTAACCGACTTTTGACAATGAACCTCACCAAGGAACTTGAACTTCAAATCGAGAACCTAGTCTCCGTTAACTTAACTGCTCTCGGCGCCGAAGAACTTAGAGAATTCATCAGCGAGGCGAAGAAGGTTCTCTCAGAGGTTAGGAGCGAGCTGAAGGAAGCGAAGGGCGATAAGACGAGAGTTGAGCAGAGGGTTATTGCTAAGCTCCTCGAAAGAATGCGGGAGAGGCTTAACGTGACCTTAAGGGGATTGAACATAACCGCTGAGGAAGCTGAAAAGATTAGGGAGGAACTAGGAAGCAGGATTAGAGAAGCGTTGGCTGGAAACCTAACCTTCCACGAGCTTAAACATTTCATCAAGAATCTAACAAGGAGGCTCGTCGGATATCGGGTGCAGAACTTCACGGAGCAAATCATGAATTACACGGAGCGGGAAGCGAAGCTGGGTAGACTATATGGGCTCGAAACGGCGCTAAATGCCTCATGCAAAGTCCTCCAAGTATTGGAGAGGGTTAAGGAGAAGCTTCTAAGCGTTAATGCTTCGCCAGTCGCCGTCGCCGCGATCGAACATGCAATCGAGAGGATAGCATCTGCGAGAGAAGTCCTGAAACAATTAGTTGAGAGAATGGCGACCATGCCTGAACCTAAGAATGCGACGCCAGGTCAGATCAGGAAGGAGATTAAATCGATTCTAGATGAGAGGCTGGAGGAGCTGGCAGAAGATATTAGGGAGAATCTTCAGAGGCTGAGGGAGCTTAGAAGTGAGGCTGAGGAACAGAATCTCACAAGCTTGGTTGAAAGTATAGATCACGCGATCGCCAAGCTGGAGGAAGCTTCCTCGAAGATTCAGACAGCGAATATGAGCTTCGGAGAGGCGATGAGTGCCCTCGCATTAGCCAAAACCGTGATAAGGAGAGCTGAGAAGATTCTAGAAGAAGCATCGAAAGAGCATAAGCTCACGAAGAAGGTCGCAGAAGAATTAGAGAAGGTAGTCGATAGGCTGAAGGAAAGGCTTAATGAGCTTGAGGATAAGCTTGGAAAGCTTAGCGAAGAGTTTGCTGAGGGAATGAATGAGACCGCTGCAAATGCTGCCATCTCGAGAGCGAAAGCGCTCATCGAGGAAATGACGAATAAAATCGATGAAGGAGACGTCACGTCTGCCACGAAATTATTGAAGAAGGCGGAGGACGCTGTTAGGTTTGTTGAGAGACTTATAGAATCTTTGCAGAGAAGCGCGGAGCAGAGAGGGCATGAACACATGGGCAGGAGATAAAATAAAATCCATTTAATCCATTTTTGATTATATCTGGCTCCGCTTGCAGATCGGGCAGAATAGATCGGTAATCTTCTTTGCAGCTCCACAATATCTACATCTAGGAGCTAAAGCTTTTGCAAGCTTAATTCTCCTCTCCACCTTTTCTCGAGCCGCCGCGTATTCTCTGCTTTCATAATATTCTGCGAGCAGCTTGATTCTATTGGGGTAGGTTGGATGCGTGCTGAAGATTTCGAGAAGCGAATCGGCTATACTTTCTCCGCCCGCGTTCTTCGAGTCTTTAGACGTGTTGAGGCTTAGCTTTGCGAGCGTTGATCTGATTATCTCTAGATCGCCTACGACCAGTAGGCTTGCTCGATCTGCTGATACCTCGGATTCCCTATGCCAGGAGAGCAGGATTAGCTTAAACATAGGGGAGATTGCTTCGAGACCTGCTCCGAAGATATTTGATGAGAATTCAAGTCCGCTAGTCAGTAACTCTGCTAACGTATGATAGGTTACGTGTTCGCATTTAACGTGGCCAAGCTCGTGGGCTATTGTCGCTCTGAGCTCGTCTTTGCTCAAGATCTCGACTAGACTTGATGTTAAGACTAGATACTGCTTCTCGCCTGAGCCAAAGGTGAATGCGTTAGCCTTATCGCTGCGGAGCATATACGCTTCGGGGAGAGCCTTTAATCCGAGCATTACTCCACATTCTCTTATCATTGACCCCAGCTCCGAGCTTAGATCCACTTTGACGGCATTTCTGGAAAGCCATCTACCCATATCATTCACGTATCTCTTGACCACAAGCGCATTCACTATCGGCAAGAGAAATTTGAATTGCTTCAAGGATTCTAAGCCATCTCGATCTGGCGGATAAATGAAATCGTTTACCGATAAATCGTATGGCGTGAGGGGGATAACTCTATAACCGCATCTAACGCAGAAGACCTTCTCAACTTCTACGTAAGCTCCGCATCTCGGGCAGGAAATCTCCAACTTCTCTCCGAATAATGCGCAGTTCTCCAGAAATACTTTAACTCCAAATGCCGCTACAAACTCTGGGCTCAAGGTATATTACGTGAACCTGCTTTGATTTTATCGGCCTACTCCTGTTTCGAAAGAGAGGGGTAGGAGCTGATAACTCGATAAAGATGATGAGCCCACGAACCCGAGAGGCTTCAGCCTATGAAGTCTTAGCATCAAAAGCTTCTTAATGGATAAACTATGACTCCTTTCAGGGAGTTTACCTCTTCGGCTTCTTCACCTTCCCGGTTATCAGAAGCTTTAATGGGACTCCGTTCACGAGTTCGACCTTGTATCTTACTCCTGGGAGGTCTCCCATCGATTTTCCGAGGGTTCCGCCGATTCCGCAGATTATTACCTCATCGTGCTCATCTATTACGTTCAGGGCTCCGTCTCCAGGGCAGAAGGCGGTTACGACTTTGCCGTTCTTAATTAGCTGGACTCTAACCGCTTTTCTAACGGCGGAGTTAGGCTGCCTAGACTCGATTCCAACCTTCTGGATCACGATTCCCCTGGCCATCGGAGCGCCCTCAAGCGGATCCACCTTCTCCTTCAGCCTAAGCATCCTGATTCGGTATTTTCGCTGACTCCATCTAAACTTCTTTCGATTCAGCCTCAGCTTCCGCGCCGCGAACTCTCCATTACCCATGGCTCCGAGGAGAGGAAGTAGCTCCAGTTTTTAAATTTACCCTCGAAGAGGCTAGCAAATTCCTCCTAAAATCTAACCGCCGTAATTATTGCTTGAGGAGCGATTTCAGAGGGGTTGGCCGTATAGGTTATGGTTATCGTTATGCATGTTCCTGACCGCGATAGCATTAGGGTTTCGAAGCCTGTTTTCCACTCATTCTCGGCAAGTCTCATGGCTCCAACTCTCTGTAAAATTTTCTCGAAAGAGGTGGCGAATTCTTCTGCGTCTTTTTCGGTTTCCCAAAGTATCTTCCACCTCAGCAGGTAGGTATCGTTCTTTTCGTAAAGCTCTATAACGTCTCCGCTCCAGCCCTCAGCTGATTGATTCGCCTCCTGATAGCTTAGATGCCTTCTCAGCATCTGCCTGATGAAGAATTCTCCTAGCGTATCTCTAAGCATGAGGATCCAGCCATTCTCTATTTTCTCTTGAAAGCTGGCCTTCAGAGGTTTCCATCCCTCGAGATATTTTTCTGGATGGAGTACTTCAGTCGTCGAGGTCGGCGGATTGTTGTAAAGCTCGTTTACTCCGCTCCAACCTTTCTTAGCATAGATGTATTTGACGAATGCTTCGCCGTACATGTACGGGAAATACCATAAGGCGTCCATAGGATCTAAAGCGTTTTCCCTAATCCTGACTCTCGCGCCTCCTCCATGAGATTCGAAGTAGAGGTATCCGACCAAATTTGCGTCACCTTCAACCAAGGCTAGTAAGGCAGTCTCTTCATCGCTCGTTTTCGGCTCTGGTAGATCAAAGTATTCTCCTTGAAGGATGTGAGTTAATTCGTGGGCGAGAATCGATCCCGCTCTCTGCTCATCATATGGATCAAAGTATTCCCTCACAACGTAGACCGTGTTTCCAGAAGAGGCTGCAACCGTATACCCGGAAGTTCCTATCTTGAATTTCGTTAGATTGAATTCTGGCGATATCAGGAAGAGGGCTTTCAGAATTGTTTCCTCGATCTTCACCTCGGTTAAGTTTAGGAATCCCTTTCCCCAGTGCTCGATCACCCATTCGCGTGTCAAGACCTTGAGGCTTACATTCTCTTTAAATTTCAATCCTCGCGTTTCCTCAACCCATTTCATTACGCTTTTCAAGAGCTCTTCTGCGGCTTCTCGGTAGTCATCTTCGACTGTTGGCGTTGATTCTGTTACGAATACGCTTTTCGTGATCGTTATAGTTTGGGTTTGAACTGGCGTTAGCTGGGAGGTTACTGAGTAGGCAACTAGCGAGGAAATTACGGCCACGAGTATGAGTATTGCTGCTTGCTTCGCCGCTTTCATCCCGCTGCAACTCGTCAAAAATAATCCTGCGAGGAGATAAATAAAATGTTGATTTGTTTTAGCCCTCTTTCTTGACGGGGATCTGGAAGAAGGCGATTATTTGGAGAATTATTCCTATGAAGGATATTATGGCTCCTATTCCGAATGCTATCATCAGGATTGCTCCGATTAGGTAGAGGAGAGCTGCCGTCGAGAACATCTTAACATTGA
>CAZDPL010000006.1:0-26151 GCA_964507345.1 uncultured Nitrososphaeria archaeon | reverse complement strand
CTTCTCAAGCTCTTTCTTTATCGCTTCTTCGTGGAACTTCATGAACCATTCTTGATTTTTCGAGATCTTCCAGAGGTTTTCGATTAATGTTATGCTGTTTCTTAGATGTTTTTCGATTCCGCCGGGCTCGTAGCTGTATCCTGTGTAGACTTTGGTTTGTCTTGCTGACCAGTCTCCGGGTTGATCTGCTCCTGGAATGAATTCTGGGAGGTATCTTTCGATTGTTGTGTAGTCCGCTATCGCGCCTAGTAGCTTCAGTTTTTTCTTTTCGGCGTAGTAGCTTTCATCTGGTCCGTAGAGCGGCATGTCGTACATGTTGTAGCAGAGGGCGGTTACGTCTCCTATTGCGAAGAAGTATGTTTTTCTGAATCCGAGTGATTTGGCTGCTTGGTAGACGCTTTCGAGCCCCGGCTTCGAGATGAATCCATAGACTATGAGTTCTTCTAAGGCTGAGTTCTTTTCTTCGGCGACTTCCGCCAGTCTCTTCAAAGCGACTTCGCCGGTTCTCCCGCTCGCCTCTGTGTCGGGTTTTAGGACTAGGAGGAGTTCGCGCCTAGGGAGATTTGAGAATTCTTCGTAGACTATTTCGATTCTCTTGGTTGCTTCTTCGTCGTGGTCTCGATAGGATGGAACCACGTATCTGGGTCTGATCCAAACTTCTTTGAATCCTACATCGTTTTCCCTTAAGGCTTCGTGGAGTCTGTAGCCTGGGGCGGCTCTCAAAACATGCTCATAGACTATTGCTTCTTCACCGTATTCTCGGATGCTTGTTAGTTCGAGGATCGCCTTCGCGGCGTCTCTGGCTGCTTTGAGGGCAAGTTCGGCGAGTTCTTCTCCAACTATATGCGGATGGCAGGCGATTTCTTTTCCCGCTAGGCTGTCCACGATATAGACTTCGCAGTCGCTCGGGAACCCTTTAACCTTGAAAACTCTTGTTCCCTCGGAGAGGCCTGAAACATCGACCTCCTCGGTTAAATCGACTTTTATTCCAAAGGTTTCTATCAGCTTATCGATGATCGACTGACTGATGCTAGCGGAGTCCACTACAGCCCTCCCGAAACCCTTGCAAGCCACCTAATAAAAATGCCCAACACTTGGCCAGAGAAATCTCCTCAAAGTAACGCCTATTAATGCTGATTCTTCTCGGAAGATTCGCCAAATCTTAGAATCTTCTGAGGGTTATCTCGCACTGGGAGGTATACTCGCTCATAGAATTCCCGCTGGCTTTCCAAGACTTCTCTGGGAAAGTTTTTCACGTATTCGAGGGCTGACTTCCAATACTTTTCAAAATCTTTTCCAAATCTCGCCGCTATCTGCCTATCAAAGTCTATTGGTTTCTGAATTTGACCGCCTATAACGAACCAGCCTCTCGGCGATCTGAAGGCGACTTCGTCTCCGATCTTCTCTTCGATTTCTTCCCGTTCTACGGCTTTGGCAGCTCCGCGTCCAGTAGGTCTCTTGGTCGTGACTCCCCGCTTCTTAGCCCACGCATAGAAGATTGCTCGATTTAATCCGAAAGACTTAGCGAGGTTTAGATCTCCTTTTAGGACATAGTATCTCGCGGCTTGAAGTAATCCCATAACCTGAAATCTCCCCACGGGTCTAACTTGCTGAACGCTTACAGGCGCTTCCTTACGTTCCTCTTCGATGGATACTCGCATTCGCTCTTCGCCTTTCACGCTTTCGAGAGCCTTTAAAGCGAGTTCATCAATTTCGCCTTCTTCATATCTATTCCAATCCTTCCAATATCTGAAGTTCTCGAGGCTCGTCCATGAGAGGTCGAATTTATCTAGTTCATCTGGGTTTAATGGGACGGCGACTATATCGAGTTCTCTGTGGAGGCTTAGAGGAGCTGTGAAAACTCTTTGAATATCCATTATGTTCTCGATCTTTAATCTTCGCTCAGGGTCTCTCGACTTCTCGCAAATCTTCAGCAGCTTCTCCCTAGCATTTTCCAGAACGTATTCGACTATCGAGAAGGATACTCTAAGCGCGCCATGCCGCCTCCAGATCTCATCGCTGATGGCTTTCTCATTTAGGTGAACGTGAATTCCCCTACCAGACCAAATTAGGTAAACCGACTTCTCCACGCCGAATCTCCTAAGCTCGTCTATCAAGGTTCCTGCTGCTTCCTTAATCAAGTCTATTTCATCGAGTGATCCATCGACATCCCAGCTCGGGGTAGCGTAAAGAATGTTATCCTCCCTGCTTAGATCCTCTTTCGAGGAAAGGCTTCGATAGAGATTCGCCGAGCCGTAGATAGTTCTCGGAACTAGTTTCCCGAACTTGTTCAAGATTTTCTTCAAGTCAGCTGGCTCCGAGATCGCTAGAGGAGTCTCGCGATCCCAATACCTATGAAAAATCCTCCTCCCTCCCCTGGAAACGCATTCGACCGCAACCCATCTACCCTTACAAAACTTAGCTATCTCCTCTTCAACGTCTTGCCGTAGATAATGTTTGAAGACTTTTTCAAGTGCGCTCTGCATTCCGTGAAACCAGCGACCGCGCGGCTTTAATCCATGACGCGGGAATCTTGATAAAATCCTACGGAGAGAATCTTCTAAGCCGAATCGCGATATTACCGCGGAAAACGGTCTAGATGGCGGAGAGAGCCGCGTCTAGATCCTCCTTCAAGTCTTCGACGTCCTCTAAGCCTATTGACAGCCTTAGTAGATTATCCGTTATGCCTAGCTCTCTTCTAAGCTCTTCGGGCATGTTCTTAACCGCGCTCCAAATAGGATATGTTAGCAGGCTTTCAACTCCACCTAAGCTAGGAGAGGACTTAATGACCTCCACCTTCCTCAAAACAGCGATAGCTTCTCTCTGTCCTCCCTTGATCTTAAAGCTCAGGACGCCGCCGTAAAGCCTCTTTTTGAAGAGTGCGTCGGCGACCCGCTTATACGGGCTACTCGATAACCCAGGATAATATACTTCCTCGATCTTCGGATGATCTTCTAAGAATTCGGCGAGTTCAAGAGCTGTTTTAGATTGCTTTTCAAACCTCGCTTCCAGAGTTGCTACGCCTCTAATCGTTAGAAAAGCATCAAATGGGCTCAGAATCGATCCGAGCATCCTCCTCCAATCCCAAAGCAATTCAAGATCTTCTGAGTCTTTCACTATTATTGCTCCGCCGATCACGTCGTTATGGCCTGCGATGTATTTCGTTAAGCTGTGGAGAGCTATCCAAGCATCATCTTTGAGTGGGTTGTAGATTACGGGGGTGGCGAAGGTGTTATCGACGATTAGGGGAATATTCAGCTCGCGGCATCTCTCGGCAACCGCTTTCACGTCAACGACCTTAACGAGCGGATTCGTAATCGTCTCCACTAACGCGAGTGAAACATTCTCCTCAAGTTTTTCTAAAAACTCTTCAGAATCAGATCTAGCCAAAATCACCTTAACCCCAAGCTTCTCCAATCCTTGTGCAAGCTGCTGGGTAGCCCCATAACATTCCTTTGGAAGAAGAATCTTAGATCCAGATTTGAGTTTGGAGAGGAAGGCTGCCGAGATCGCCGCCATCCCGCTGCTGAATGCGAGGGAGTCCAGCCCGTCCTCAAGCTTTGCCAAAATCTTCTCCAAAGCCCTAACCGTCAGATTCTCCTCCCTACTATACTTCAAGTCAAATCCCCTATCAGTTTTCCGAGGCTCGCCCGTCCTCCTATCTGGATGCTCGTAGACTGAGGTCTGGTGGATTGGAACCTTGAATAATCCGCATCTCTCATCGTAGAAGTCGTGACCATGAATCGATTTCGTCGAGAATCTATGCATCGGAACTCCGCTTCATCGCCCGCTCATAAACTTTTATAATCAAATATTCCAATCGGAATCAGGATGTCAAGCCCCTGGGATCTAAGCTCGCTAACCGAGCTAAGGAAAAGGCTTGGATTAACTCAAAGAGAGTTAGCAAAGCTTTCAGGAGTAAGCCAATCCCTGATCTCGAAGATCGAGCGAGGAAGAATAAATCCATCATACGAGGCCGTGAAGAGAATTATGCAGGCACTTGAAGCAATTCGATCGGAGAAGGGTAGGGGATTAACCGCAGGCGACATCTGCACGAGAAACGTCATCTCAGTTGAAGCGACAGATCCATTAAGCAAGGCGATAAAGCTAATGAAGAAATATGGAATCTCCCAGCTTCCAGTCCTTCGAAGAGGGAAAGTCGTTGGAAGCATCTCGGAATCAACGATCGTTAGAAAACTTGAGAAGATAAAGTCGCCAGACGTAATGGTTGAAGCCTTAATGGATGAAGCATTCCCAACGGTTCCAGAAACAACCTCCCTAGACCTACTAAGAAAACTCTTCCAAGAATATCCCGCAGTCCTCCTCCAGAAAAATGGGAAAATAACAGGAATCGTAACCCGCGCAGACTTATTCAAAGTATTCGATTCAGGACTTAAGTAGCCTGCTTCTCTGATAAAGCCTTCTCCACGAACTCCTTTAACGCCTTAACATTCTCCTCCCTGCAGCTTCTTCTTCTCTTATCTACCGGGATTCCAAGCTTCTTCGCGACGTCGATCGTTATTCCAGCTTCCTTAAGCTCGTTCAGGCTGAAGCCCCTTCCTTTCCTCGTGATAATTCTACCATCCTTAAGCTTCCTCCTCACTATCGGAGCTATCTCAGCCTCCATAATCGAATTCACCCCTTTGGAAAGCTCGCGAATGAAAGGAATCCCAGCTAAATTTAAACCTCAAACCATGATGGGGAACCTTATTCTAGGATGCGGGGAATTACTTCTACGTGAAGAAGTGGGTTGTCTACGTCGCGGTCGCGGCTCTGGCGCTCATATTCATGATAATTTCCCCGCTTCTGATAAGAGTTGAAACGTTCAAGCCGACTCTAAGCTACGAGGTTGGAGGGTGTTTGAGTAAAAGCGTAGGAGAGATAAAGCGCGGTCAGGAATTAGAGAGCGATGTAGAGGTTTCGGTAGGAGATTCGTCGATAAAGCTCCTCCACCACTTGAGATATGTCTGCTGCGCCGATATAGTCGTCGAGATAAAATCAGTCGAGAAAGAAGGCGATTACACCGTGATCAAGATCTTGGAGAAGAATGTTGGAGAAATGTGTAGATGCATATGCGAATACGAGATCACGATGAAGATCTCGGGACTTAAGCCTGGAAAATACAAGCTGGAAATCTATGGAGTCGAATATGAGGATATGCCTGTTGAGAAACTATGGGAAGGAGAAGTTAGGATTTGAAAACCTCCACCCTCGCGCCGGAGATCTTCACCCGATCACCCGTCGATATTTGATTGATATCGATTTGATCTACGCATGGTATCTCAGCTATGATTACTCCAACCGCGATTATCGGCTCACACCTCCTATTTACGATCGCTTTAGGAGCGAGTCCACGCTTCTTCAACCTCAGGAGAATATACGAGCCCACAGTCGACCCCTTTCCATAGGGAAATACTAGGATCTTATCTGCAATCGATGCTCCTTCAAGCTCATGGCCTTTCTCGATGACTCTCCCGGATTCTGGATCAACTCCTCCATAGAAGCTTATCGGCTGACTGGTTACCAAGGCTTCTCCCTCGACCTCGCCGTATCTAATCACCCTGCCCTTAAGCTCGATCTTCATCTAACCGCCTCCTCCACGAGCTCCTCGAGAGGCTTAAACTTCACCTTAAGCTTATTCAAGTTCCTCGAGAAGTATGCACCCTTAGCAGAATTCGTTGCAATCGATTTTATCCCCATTTCACGTATCGGGGCCACGATCGGGCAGGTATCGCATATTATCTCGACTCCAAGCTTCTTCAACTTATCCAGCAACCCGATTTCCCTCGCCTGATCTCTGACGGCGCGTGATGCGAAGATCCAAGTCCTCTTCGCTACAGGTCTTTCTCTTAGCAGGCTGTAGAACGCGGTGATCTGCTCGATCGATGAATGCGGGCAGCCTATGAAAATCAAATCAGGCTCTATTGACTCGTCGTTAAGCTTGGCGGCCTCTTCTTCAAGCTCGCTTCTAGTCACTTCGATTTTCTCCTCAGCCTTCATCCCCCGATTCCTGATCGCTTCAGGAGTTACGCCCTCGACGTGAAAGAGGGCCACGCCTCCAGCGCAAGCCAATCCAGCTCCCAAAGCCTTCAATTGATCTGGAGAAGTCAGCTTAAGCCCCCTGAAAAGCGGTATTCCATCGCCGACAATCCTTCCCACCAGATATCCCAAAACAGCGTACTCGTATTCCCGAGTCAGATCAGGCGCCGAAACCTCCACAGTTGGAATCCTATTTTCATCTAAGTGGAGTCCATAAAGCGGGGTTCTACCTGCGATCGCCGCGGCTAATGCGCTAGGCCCGCCCTCCCTATTCGTCCTAGCTCCGATAACCGAGTTCGCGTAGATTACCGCTGAGCTTTCGCTCCATGCTATATGCTCTCCGAATTTTGGAAGATTTCCAGCGAGATATGGCGTGCAAGTCAGGGTTGCTTTGATTCCGAGCTTCAGATAGGCTTCTATAACCTTGACCTGCTTTTCCGCGAAGTCTTCTGGAATCCCCAGCTCCCTCCATCTCTCGAGATCCATTCCACATGGATTAAGAGTCGTAGGAACCCTAACCCTGCCATCCTTCGCGAGTTCGAGAAGGAATTCCAATCCCTCATCTCCGATGTTCTTATATGAGACTCCGGATACCTGAGCGCTCTTTATCTCGATCATTCTCTCAGCGCCATACACTTTTCCTAATGCAACTAGGATCTCCATCGCCTTTTGAGCAGCGTAGCCGTATTCGCCTGCAAGCATCCTCTCCTCTTCTCTAGTCAAATACATCCCAGATCACTCCAAATAATCTCTCAAATCTATCTCATCCTCGCCCGGGATCTTAGCCTTAATGAATTTCCCTCGATCAGCGTTGAGCGGTATAGTGGCATCCAATCCGGCTTTACAAGTCTTTCTCGTGACTTGATCGGCTGATGGATCCAATGATGATCCGAGCTGATTCGGCTTCAGGATCAAGTCTCTATCCAGCTGGCTTCTAGTGGCTATCGCCCACTCGATCTCGCTTGGATTCGATAAGTCTATATCATCATCAACTACGATTACGTGCTTAACGCTTGGATGAGCTTTAAACACGGCTTCAATGACTTTCCTCGGATCATCGTCGCTCTTCTTTCTTATGCTCACCGCGCAGTGGAGCCAATTGCATCCTCCATGAGTAAGTCTTACATCCACGACCTCGCAGATCCTCGAAGCCTCCTTGTAAATCGCCGCCTCCCTAGGCATCCCCATCAAAACCCTATGCTCCCTCCCAGCTGGAAGTATCTGATGAAAAATCGGATTCCTTCTCATGGTTATGCAGGTTATCTCAATGACCCTCTGCTTCCTAACGATATCATAGGTGCCAGTTATGTCTATGAACGGCCCCTCATCAGCTAGCTCATCGGTGATCCTGCCCTCGAGCACGACCTCGCAGTCCGCGGGAACCAGAAGATCATTCGTAACGGCTTTAGCATATCTAATCGGTTTAAGCGAGTTCGCGATATCGAGTTCGCTTACTCCGATCTTCCACGTAACGGCGGCGGCAACCAAGAACGCTGGATGATTTCCAATAGTGATCACCACGTCTCTGGCTCCCCGCTTAATGAACTCGTCGAGATGTCTTGGGAGAATTCTTGCAACTAACTTATTTTTCCCAATCAGCATAAGCCTATGATAGCTCGCATTATACCCATACTCCCTATCATACGCGATGACCACCCCGGCCGTAAGATATGGTCCTCCATCTCTCTCGCCGAAAACCAGGAATGGAAGCTTCGTCAAATCTGGATCCTCGATCACGATCTCCTGGCATGGAGGATTTTCGACAACTTCTCCAGGCCGCGGGGAATCCATGGCCTCAACCAGCTTCCTGAGAATAGCGCTCTCAGATACTCCCAAGGCTTTTGAAATTATCCTCCTATCTGCGCAGAGGTTTCCTAGAAGCTTGAATCCAGGAGCCTCCTTCACCTCATGAAATAATACTGGCCTGGGGTCGAGCTTCTTCATTAAGGCCGCTGCCTCGAACTTCGCGGAGACGGGCTTCTTCACGTGGACGAGAATTCCTTCCTCATCAAGTTCTTCGAGAAGTTCACGGAGACTCATTCTCCGAATACCTTTAGCAGGGATGATATATAGGTGATAGATCGTCTATCTCTCAGCCACCACCTCGCCCATTCTAAGCTCGTAGACTCTTCCGATATCGCCTCTCGTGATTATCCCAATAAGCTTCCTAGTCTTCGGAGACTCGATTACTGGGAGCCTGCCGACTTGATAATGAACCATCTTCTCGAATGCCTCGAAGAGGGATTCATCAGGATAGGTTACGATGATGTTTCTCGACATTACTTCCCCGACCTTCACGTCATCCCTCTTATCGGCTGGAAGCCTTAGGATATCTGAGAAAGTTATCATCCCTTCCAGTATTCCATCCTTCACGACTGGTAATCCTCTGATCTCATGTTTCGCCATAAGCTCCGCCGCCTTCATAACCGAGTCATCGGGAGAGACTGTTATGAGCTTCCTAGTCATGGCGTCCCTAACCTTTATCTTCGTGAGAAGTGGGATGGAGTATTCGGTCATGTGAGCAGGCGAGTCAGCTCTCGTCGGAACCTGACTGATGTAAATCGTGTTCTCTCCAGTGATTACATACGCTATTGCTGTCGAGAGCATGGATGGAACGATTAGGCTATAGGTTCCAGTCATCTCGCTAACCATAAGGATAACCGCTATCGGAACCTTTCCAACTCCACCGAAGAAAGCCATCATCCCAACGATAACATAGGGCGCTGGAGAAGCTTCAGGAATTATTCCAAGCGAGTGGAAGATGAGCCAGGTCGCGGCCCCAGTCATTCCACCTATTACTAGGGCTGGCGCGAAGACTCCTCCACTTCCACCTGAGCCGACGGTGAGCGAGGTCGCGGCGATCTTCAAGAATATTATCGCGATAATCAGAGTCAGTGATAGCGTGGAGAAGTCTCCCAAAATCACTTTCTGAAGCCATCCATAACTCGTTCCGAGGACATGTGGAACCCAGATCCCTATTATCCCTAAGGCAAGCCCCCCAATCGCGGGCTTAAAGATATTCGGGATGTTAAGCTTATCGAAGAATCTCTTCGTACCATAGAAAGACTTCACATATAGAATGCCTATCAATCCGCAGAGAACTCCCAGGAAAGCGTAGAAGATCAAGCTCAAGGGATTCTTGAAAACGTATTGTCCTCCTCCCTCGAAGATCGGCTGCCAACCATAAACCAGCGAGAAAATGCTGTATGCAACCACCGAGGCTATAAACGATGGCACGAGCGCCTCGACCTCGAAGTCATGGAGATAAAGAATTTCGGCAGCGAGAATTGCTCCTCCGAAAGGCGCTCTGAAGATCGCTCCTATGCCAGATCCGATTCCGACGGCGACGGCGATTCTCCTATCCTTCTCGGTAAGCTTGAAGATCTTTCCGACGATAGATGCGACTCCAGCAGATGTCAGCGCGATAGGCCCCTCTCTACCAGCGCTTCCACCTGAACCTATCGTGACAGCCGATGCTATCATCTTAATGAATGGAACCCGCGCCCTGATCTCACCCTGCTTATTATGAAATGCGTCGATCGCGGCGTCGGTTCCATGACCCTCGGCTTCGGGAGCGAATAAGTAGACGAGTAAGCCGCTGATCAATCCGCCGATACAGGTCACTATCGGAATAAGATAGGGCACGTCGGGAAACTTGAAAGACATCTCTCCCTCGCCAGCAGGCGCTGGAGGATAGTAGCCCGCTATTCCTTCTAGGAAGAATACTGTGGCATGCCTGAGCATCTCATAGAATGCTATCGCCGATAGCCCAGCAGCGATCCCGATGATTATTGATAGGGGTAGCCATTTCCTAAAGTAATGTCGAGCAACTATGGCCCTAAATCTCTCCTTAGCTTTCTCAAGCTCCTCGTAGAGCGGCGTCATCCTCCAGAAACCCCTTCATCAAAAACCGTATTTGGAGATTCTTATCCAGCGGATAAAGACGCCCTCAATACGCTTTAAATCTTTGGAAATCTTCTGAGGTGTGGCCATGTCGCCTATCTTCGTGGTCCACGAGCATCACGCTAAGCGAGCTGGACTCCACTACGACCTAAGACTGGAGATAAACGGCGTCCTAAAATCATGGGCTTTCAGAAAAGAGCTTCCAACCACACGGGGAGTGAAAAGGCTTGGAATCCCCCAACCTGATCACGAGCTCTGGTACGCGAATTTCGAAGGAGAGATAAAGGAAGGCTACGGAGCGGGGTTAGTGAAGATCTGGGATAAGGGAGAATTCAAGCTCGTGGAATACGAGGAAGATAAGAAGATAGTTTTCGAGGCTCTGGGAGAGAAGCTTCGAGGAAGATACATAATGATAAACATAGGGAAAGGGTGGATACTCTTCAAGTCATCCTAAAATAAGGAGGAAGCCGAGAAATATCGAATGCTTAAGATCGAGAACCTGCACGTCGAAGTTGGAGGAAAACTTCTGTTGAAAGAAATAAACCTCGAGATAGGTGAAGGCGAAACCCATGTTCTATTCGGCCCGAATGGATCAGGGAAATCATCGCTCGTCATGTCGATTATAGGCCACCCAAACTACAGGATCATAGAGGGAAGAATATTCTTCAAGGGAGTCGACATAACCGAGAAACCCGTACACGAAAGAGTGAAGATGGGAATAGGCGTAGTCTTCCAGAATCCTCCAAAAATCTACGGCGTGAGGCTGAAAGACTTACTCAATCGATTAGCTGGAGAAAGAGCGCGCGGCAACGGCGTCCTAAAGCTCATCGATAGCCTAAACATAACCGAAGACCTCCTCAATAGATACGTCAACGTAGGATTCTCCGGAGGAGAGATCAAGCGCTGCGAAATAGCTCAGGTCCTCGCCATGAATCCAGACTTCCTAATACTCGACGAACCAGACTCAGGAGTAGACCTAGAAAACCTAGATCTGATAGGAAAAGAGCTAAGCAAGATTCTCGAAGAGAAATCCGCTCTGATAATAACCCACCACGGATACATCCTAAGATACCTAAACCCCACCAAAGCCCACGTAATGCTTCATGGAACGATAGTTTGCACCGGAGATCCAGAGCAAGTATTCGAGAGAATAATGAAAGATGGATATAGGTGGTGTGAGAAATGCAGCTTGATGAGGAGAAGCTGAAGGAAACTTTGAAGAAGCCTGCGAGCTACGGCGCCGACATAAACCTACAAGAATTCAAATCAACCTCCAAGGGAAAAGTGGAATTCGATGAAGAAATTTCTCGAGCAAGCTTCGAGGTGGGCATCGACTTAGATAAGAAGGATAAGCTCACAACCTTCCTCCAAGTCGATCACCAAGCTCTCTACAAAGCCGTCCAAAAGCAATTCAAAGGAGACATAGAGCTGATGACGCTCGAAGAAGCCTTAGAGGAATATGATTGGCTCCAAGACTATCTCTGGAAGCTTAGAAGCCCCTACGAAGACAAATATACAGCGTTCAACGCCCTATATGGAAAAGGCGGATTCCTCCTCAGAATACTCGAAGGCAGAAAAATACACATGCCCATCCAAACATGCTTCCTGACATATTCTCCCGAAATAATCCAAAACGTTCACAATATAATAATCGCCGAACCAGGCTCAGAAGCCTACATAATCACGGGATGCACAGCTCACAAGAAAGCTCCGAAAGGCCTCCACATAGGAATAACCGAGATCTACGTAAGGAAATCCGCCAAGCTCAACTACACCATGATCCATAAATGGGGGCCAAGCTTCCACGTCAGACCTAGAACTGGAATCCTACTAGAAGACGACGCGGAAGTTGTTTACAATTATGTCGCTCTCGGATCTGTAGCATCCTTCCAATCCCAGCCCACGGCGAAACTCGTAGGAGAAAACGCAGTACTATCCGTAAACAACATAGTCTACCTAGATGGCTCATCTGAGATGGATCTCGGCGGAGAAGCCTACATCGAAGGCAGAGGAGGGAGGGTTGAGCTGATAACGAACGCGGTCGCCACGGATAATGCAAAGCTAACCAATAGAGGTAGGATAGTCTGCGAGGCAGATGACGGCAAAGGCCACATCAGCTGCAGAGGATTAATGCTATCAGATCAAGCGGAGATCTCAGCAATCCCATGCCTAGTCTCAAAGCGCATAAGCGCGGAGCTAACCCACGAAGCCGCAATAGGAAAAATCTCAGAAGACCAGCTATTCTACCTAATGTCACGAGGAATATCAGAGGAAGAAGCTGAATCCCTCATAGTCAGAGGCTTCCTAGACACCTCACCAATGAAACTCCCAGAACACCTAGACAAAAGCATGAGAAAGATAATAAGCCTAGCGCTTAAGGGGTTCTAAAAGGCATTTCGCAGCTTATTTTGATTTAATAGAATTCTAGCGTGCATGCATTCTAGAATGGTGATCTTTTTAAAGCCGTGAGAGAAATACCTACGAAAAATGTGTGGAATAATTGGCTGCATTACTTCAGGCTCTCAAGTCGCTCCAATCCTCCTCAAAGGATTGAGAAGACTTGAATATAGAGGATACGACTCGGCGGGAATGGCGACCATATCAGAAGGACAAGTGCATATCAAAAAAGATTCTGGAAAAATAGATGAGATCAATAAGAAAATGAATTTAGAAGATCTCCCAGGAGAAGTCGGAGTGGCTCATACACGATGGGCTACTCACGGAGCTCCAACCAAAGCTAATGCTCATCCTCATACAGATTGCGATGGCAGGATAGCGGTAGTCCATAACGGCGTTATCGAGAACTTCATCGAGTTAAAAGAAGAACTCCTTGACCGAAAGCATGTTTTCAAATCGAGAACGGATACGGAAGTAATAGCTCACCTCATAGAAGAGGAAACTAAATCTGGGAAAAATTTGCTCGAAGCGGTTATCTCCTCTATGAGGAAGATAAGAGGAAGCTATGCCATCGCGGTCATATCAGCTGACGAACCCGACAAGATAGTTTTCGCAAGAAATGAATCACCCTTGATAATTGGACTCGGTAAGGGGATGAACTTTGCAGCAAGCGATGTGGCTGCCTTCATAGAATACACGCGAGACGTCATCTTCATTGACGACGGCGAGGTAGGATACATAACGCCTAAGGAAGTCAAGGTTTTCAAACTCGAATCAGGCTCGGAAGTAAAGAAAAGAATCATCCACCTTGAATGGACTGCAGAAATGGCTGAAAAGGAGGGATATCCACATTACATGCTCAAGGAAATACATGAGCAGCCCTTCGCGATAAGAGAAGCTTTAAGAGCTCAAGAAAAATACCTAGACCTCCTTACAGAATTCTTAGATCGTGGGAAAGATATCTTCCTCCTAGCAGCGGGAACTTCTTACAATGCGTGCGTCGCGGCGTCATATATGTTCTCAAAGGCAGCGAGGCTAAGCACGACACCCGTAATAGCCTCCGAGTTCATCGAAAATTATGGAGAATCCGTGGGCATAGACACGGTTATCCTAGCAGTCAGTCAATCAGGAGAAACAGCAGATGTGCTGACCGCCGTAGATTATGCCAGGATGAGGGCCGCAACCATTTTAGCAATCACAAACGTCGTAGGCTCCACTTTAACCCGAGTCTCGAGAGCTTACTTATTACAAAACTCTGGTCCAGAAGTCGGGGTCGCGGCGACGAAGACGTTCACGGCGCAGCTTACGGTTCTGGCTCAACTTGCTTTGAGATTAGCTCGAAAAAGAGGAAAGCTTGCTCAATATGAGCTTGATGAATTAAAAGAAAGATTATTCGAGTTACCTCAACTCGTTAAGAAGACCTTAGAAAAATCTGAAGAACCTATTAAGATGTTAGCTAAAGAGTTGGCTCGCTGTCAAAGTATCTTCTTCCTGGGAAGAGGCATATCCTATGCGACCGCGCTTGAGGCCCGATTGAAAGTAATGGAGCTCAGCTACATACCCTGTATAGCTTATCCAGCTGGAGAGAGCAAGCATGGCCCGATTAGCGTAATCGAGGAGGGATATCCAGTTTTCTTCATTGCTCCCCGAGATTCCACGAGAAAAAGCATTATCGGAAACATCATGGAGATGAAAGCTAGAGGAGCGCGGATTTACACCATAGGAACGGAGGGAGATGAAGAGCTTAAGGGAATTTCAGATTGGTGGCTAGGACTCCCCGAGATACACGAGATTCTGAGCCCAATAATCTACGTGATACCGTTTCAGCTTCTAGCATACTACCTCGCCATCGAAAAGGGGTATGATCCAGATAAGCCCAGAAATCTCGCGAAAAGCGTTACTGTAGAATGACATCATCTAAAACAGCTAACTGTTAACGGCTCAAAATCAATCAACGGCTCTTGTAATCGTTCAGTATTTTTTCTCTTTCTTCTCGCGTCTTCTCATGCAGTTTTCTAAATAATTTCGCCTCTGCCTCTGTTAAGCTGATGTTTCTCCGAGACATAGCAATTCTAGCAGTTTCTATCATATATTCTAAGCCGGGGCCTTCGCTCATCTGGCCTTTAACATACCAGATGAAGGATGGAATATATCTGGGTGGAACAGTTCCGCTTGACGCAATGTTACACATGACGCCTATTATTGTGCCCGTGTTTAGAAGAGTTCCGATGCCTATTTTAGTGTGGTCTCCGATAAATGATCCGACTTTAATACTTCCCGTATCCACTGCTCTTCCATTAATGTAAACTTTAATGTGGCGGTAATCGTTTCTTAGATCGCTGGTAGTGGTTAATGCTCCTAAGTTAACCCACTCGCCGATATAGCTATGTCCTATGAACCCCTCGTGATATTTGTTTGAATAGCCGTGAATTATGCTCTCCTCTACTTCTCCGCTCACCCTGCAGACGGGGCCTATCGTTGTTCCTTCTCTTATCCTACCGCCAATGATCCAGCTATCTCTACCAATGTAACTTGGACCAAAGATTATACTGAACGAATATACTATAGCGCCTTCATCGACTATTACAGGGCCGTGGCTTGTATCGAATACCACGTTTGGATAGATCTTGGCGTTCCTTGCTATGAAAACGTCGTCTTCATCTCCAATAACATCTAACCCCTTAACCGTGCTTGGAAGAATTCCTTCCTTCTCCTTGAACTTGGCGAACTCTCTCTTTATCTCCTCTGAGTTGTGGTTTACGAGATCCCAAGGATATCTTATCATCAAAGCTTCATCAAGCCGTTTTTCACCTATTTCCCTCCTGGCCCAATTCAAAACCTCTTCGATCTTTCTCGAAGTCTCTAAAGCTTTTCTAATGGATTCCTTTTTCAGATAAGCATAAACTACAACATCATCTTTTACTGCGACTATTTCCTCGTCCCCAGCGATTAACGATTTATTGACAAGCCACCGACCGTTCACGAAAAGAACGTCATCTCCCTCGAGAGCTTTAAGATCATTAATTCCCCTTACTCTAACTCTATCCTTATGGGTCATCTTGGCTGCAAACGTCTCCACGAGTAGATCTCTCATAAAGAGGTAGACATCAGCCGAGGGAAATTCTCTTAAAGCCTTCTCATATAGGAGACTTGGCCCACATCTTAAGGCGTATACAGGTTTCGTCAAAGCTAGTGGATTCAAATTGTCAGAAAATTCATCTTCGAAAATCGCGAGCTTCATCAGGTCAGATAGTCATATAGTAGGATAATAACGTTCGCTCATCGGCGATGCCTACGTAGCCCTAAAAATCGAGGTGGAGGTTAAGTGATTCAAGTTTCTCTATAATGCGCGGTATATCTGTTCGGTACGTTAAGTCAAGCACTCCAGCGCTGATGGGAATTACCTTTACTGGAATTTTCTTCTCTTCAATTAATAATTGAACTGCGGCTGTAATTTCATACTCTTTTCTGATTGGGTGAGGCTGTATTCGCTCACATGCCCAAAATATGTCCGGTGTAAACCTCCATAGATTCATGTTAATCAGGATCCCGCGTTTCGTTCGATATTTTTCAGGTTCTTCAGGCTTTTCGATTATTCTGACTAAATTCCAGTCATCATCTACTTCCATTACTGCGAAGGCTTTTATTCGATCCTCATCAAAGTTGCTGTTTTTCACGAGAGATTCTTTTTCAAAGCCTGCTACATAGCATATCTCTTTCTTTTGTCGCCTTAGAAGCTCTATAGCTTCTTTCGGGTAAAGGTTATCGCCGTTAAGAACTATGAATGATTCGTCTCCAACAAACTTTCTCGCAGAGTAAACGGCGTCCGCTGTTCCGAGGGGTTTTTCCTGAATAGCGAAGAAAATCGATAAATCGGGAAGTTTTTCATCAATTCTACTATAATATTCTCTCATTGCTTCATGTTCCGGGCCTATTACTAAGCAAATTTCTTTGAGCCCCGCCTTCCGAAGAATAAATATCGTATAGTCCAAGAAGGGTCTGCCATCTTTCACCGGGATAAACGCTTTCCAACCTTTATTTGCAAATTCCTTGATTCTAGGATCAAGCCTCAAGCCGCTTACCTGCTTTTGCATCCTCGTGCCTAATCCACGCGCTAAGATGACTGCCTTAGTAACAGTCATCTCCGTTTGAATTGGAAAGCCCCTTTTTTAAGGCTTGCTAAAACTTTCCCAGGGCGCAGGAATAAGCTTCAAGATGCTTTAACATTTTAATCAAAGATTCTGAAAAGAGAAAGGGGTTATCAGGTATTCTTCATTAACGAAGTTATGGTTACGCCTGGGATGTCAAAACTTGAACGTCTTCCCCCGCTAGAAAAATCTATATTTATTCTGAAAACTTAGGGCTTAGGCGATTCTAGCGTAACTAGTGGGAAAAATTATAGTCTTGTTTCTCGCTCATTGATGGGGGGTCTCCGGATGAAAAAGCTTGCAATCGCAGTTCTAATAATAGCTATAGTGGCTCTGGCATGCTCGGCGTTATATCTAGGCTTCATGCAAAATCCACCTGAAATGGAGAAGGTGACTTCTTTGAAGAAATTTACGCTCACTTCAACAGCGTTTCATGAGATGGGGCGTATTCCTGAGAAGTATACATGCGATGGCTTAGATCTCTCACCCCCACTTAGATGGGAAGGTTATCCACCTGAGACTGTAAGCTTCGTCTTGATAGTAGAAGATCCGGATGCGCCCGGAGGAACTTTTACTCACTGGGTCATCTATAACATTCCGTCAACCATACATGAGCTTCAGGAGGGAGTTCCGAAATCTGAGAAGCTTTCATCAGGAGCTCTTCAAGGAGTGAACGATTTCGGGAGAATCGGCTATAATGGTCCATGTCCTCCTCCAGGAAAACCTCATAGATACGTCTTCAAGGTCTACGCCTTGGATTCAGAGCTGAATTTGGAGCCGGGAGCCACTAGAGATGATGTGCTTAACGCCATGAAGGGCCATGTTTTAGCTGAAGCAACGTTAACTGGGCTGTATTCTCGCTGAACCGAATCCTTTTAAGGGATGTCGCAGACCTACGGATAGGAGTCAAAAAGGCTTGAATGAAGAACGCCTGCCGGAGGAGCTTAAAGAGCTATCTGAGAGAGTTGAAAGGCTCGAGAAGCGTTTAAGCAGTCTTGAGAAAGCTTTCGATCCATTAAGCTTAGTTGAGCTAAGCTGGAGGATTGCGGTCTTCACAGCCTCTGCTCATAAGCTTCTAAACCTCGCGAAGAGCGAGAAGTTCATGTTCCTAGAATTTGAAGAAGACTTGAGAGACTTCCTCCACGAGCTTGGAAAACTTCTCGAAGCATTTAAGAAGACTGTTGGAACTGTTGACTGGGAGCTGGTTCAAGAATCCACTTCCATAATGCTTTCTGCCACTAAGAAAATGGGAATCCCCTTCACGACGATCGCGAATACTTCGATGGATTTCCTAGGAGAAGATGCTGCAAGAATATTCAAGAAAGAAGATGTTCAGAGGCTTTACGGAGAAGGAGATTTCGAGAAATGGAGGAAGATGATTAAACAGCAGCCGGGAACCTAGAATCCAACGTAATGTATCTTCAAGTGATTCCAATACTCCTCCTCATAGGGTGTGATGAATCCGCAGTGAGGGCAGATGAAGAACCTTGCCTCAGGCTCTTTGTTGGGTTCAGGTTTCTCATCATCGACAAATATTTCGTTTCGGGAATTCGATATGCTGCGGAACTTTATTCTAGCTTCTGAAAGTGCGGACATCGTTAGCTGACGTGCTTCCTCAGGTGTTAGCGGATTATGAGAGGATGAATCATCGAGGATTATCTGACTTCTATTCAGCACTGGAATTATCTCTCTCATCACCAGCTTTTCGCATAGCCTTGCCGCCAGCTTCACCGCGTTCTTCTCCCAGTTCAGCTTTATCCTTATCAAGCTTCAACTTCTTCTTAACAGCTCTCCTATAATAGGTTAATGGATTCCTAATGTTTCCGCAGAGTTCTCCATTTTTGACGCAAAGACCGTTGGTTCTCATGGTGCTGCAGCTCGGCGTCATGTATTTTGTCCTGCTTCCTCTAAGCCCTGCGATGTGCTCGACTTGATAGCGGGCTATCCTCTCGTTAAAGTCTGGTCTATTCGCATAGAATTTTATGATCTCGTTTGGATCGAATCCGATGTTGATTAGGAAGGATGCTAACGCGAAGTTTGCGAAATGGCTTACGTTCTCCCCCGCCATGAGCTTATCTAGGATAGCTCTCATGCATGGAGGCCAAGTTTCTGGACCAGCCTTAATCGATTCAAGTTCGAATTCTATCGATGCCGGCATCTTTTCCTTGATCTCTTTCACGGCTTCTTCAAGAGGTTTGGGGAGTTTCGAGGGTTTGCCCGCCTTCTCAACTAAATTAATTATGTAATCCATTATGCGGTCTCTCATCAATCTTATCAGCTCATGAGCTGTTACCAGAACTCTCCCCCGCTCCACGACCCTGTTCACGAGCTTCCACTCAGGCTTATTGAACTCCACCGCGCCGCGGAGATAATCCTTCAAGCCAATGGAGTAGTCGTACTCAATTCCACCGATGATCCTCTTCTCGACTTGAACGTCAATATTGAACACCTTTCTCGCTATCTCGAGGACTACTTCCTCTGCTTCATCTTCGAGAAGCTTCGCGGCGAGAGCCGATTCCGCTAGCGCGAATCTCCTTGCAAGCCGCTTATCTCCTATCGACGCAATGAGCGCGATCGCCAGGGGGAATGAAGCTAATTCAACGAGTTCATCATCTGAGATGCTCCAGGGTCCAACTCTATCGCCCAGCTCGATGGCGTCTATTATCCGCGCCTTCGCTCGCTCAACTATCTTCGAGTAAGCGGGATCCGAGAAAGAATCTATCGTCAATCCGTGCATCGCGAGGTATTCTCTCGACTCGGGGAGGAATGGATACTTCGCCAGGATCGGCAGCCTCCAAGCCGTCGCCATCCAGCCATTATAGAAGCTCGGGAATGTATTAAGTTAGATCTCTTCCAGCAGCTTCTAAAATCCGCCTTATCTCCTCATCTCTTATCTCCTTTAAAGCTGATTCATAGATTTCGCGGGCCTCCGAATACCCTTCCCTGATGTATGCTAATGCTTGAAGCCCCATCTCAAGCTTATCTACGTCTTTAACGAGCCTCGCAACGGGATCTTCACCGCGGCTATATCTACGCCATGCCTCGAGATACTTCGAGCCGACGTCTTCTGGAAGCTCCTTGGCCAAATCCTCGAACACTCCTAGCTCCACCTCTTCTAATCTTTCAAACTTCTTCTTCATCTCAGGCGTTAAGTCTCCTGTCACCGCTTCTGGGAGATCATGGATCAAGGCCATCCTCACGGCGTCGAGAACGTTTACACCCTTTAAGTCTGCGAGAACCGCTGCCAGTAGGGCTACGGCGAAGCTATGCGCGGCCACGTTCTCTGGTTCGGATACTCCACGTTCAAGCCACCCAGTTCTCATGAGCTTCTTAAGCTTCAGAATATTCTGATAGAATTTCAGAACCGCTTTCTCCATTTCCGCGACCCATGGAACGAAAACCTGAATCTTAAGATTTTTCGAGAAGCTTCCTCAACCTCTTGAGTATTCCAGAACTATATTGCGCAGCTTTCTTAGGTCTCTCAACGAGTTTATCTGGGAGACCCAATTCCTTGGCAACCTCCCTTAAAATCCACTTCCTAACAATTTCGCCGTCGATTTTCCTTACCTTAAGCTCGGGATCTATTGAAAGAGCGAGTTCATAGATGTCTCGATCTAGATAAGGCGCGATGAGCTGTGAGCCAGCCAAGGCTGACGCAAGTTCATCTCTCTCAATATTTACGACGTGGAGATTTTCGATATCTTTCTTCATCAGCTCCGCCACCTTGCCAATCCCATACTTCTCCAAAGCATTAGCATACTTCCAATATCCTCCAAATAATTCATCTGATCCCTGCCCAGTTATCACATGCTTGTACGATGAATTCTTTGAGACGATGTAGAATATTGAGGCGATCGCGAGATCCATGGCGTTCTTCCTTGGAAGAAATTTCCTGAGAAGCTGCACAGCTTCTAGGACTTCCTCCTCGGTCAGCTTGATGACTTTCAAATTCAATCCCAGTAGATCCGCTGCCTCAAGCGCCCAAGCATGATCAAGACATCCCTCAAATCCCGTGACGAATGCTTCCAACCTCTTACCGATCTTCAGCGCGAGATAAGCGAGCAGGGAGCTATCCAATCCTCCTGAAAACGCGATAGAACACTTTTCAGGAATAAGTTTTTCAACTGCCTGAATCAAAGCCTCACTGAGCATCTTCTTCAGGTTATCACCTTTTCTGGGAACTGGCCTATACCACTTAACGACCTCATATCTCTGTTCCTCGATTAATAGAAGTGATCCAGGGGGCAGGAGCTCGGCTTCGAATGCAAGTGCATGTCTTTCGAGAGCCGAAACATAGTCTCTTCCAATTCTGCCGTATGCTAGAGGCACGTGGCCCACGTGATCGCGAAATAGAATCACCCTATCCGTTGAAGCGACTATGCCAGAGAAAAATAACTTAAACTCATTCAGTTTCGCTGAGAGACCTTCAACATTGTTTATGCGGGAGAGTTCTTTCAAGAAGTTCGGGTTTTCAGGAATTGTTCTGCATGAAGCGATGGCGTCAACGCTTGAAACGATTTCACCCTGTCTAGCTATTATGCAGGCGTATCCGAGCCTGGTTTCCAGCTCTGCTCGCTTGATAGGCTTCGTAAACCTATGCTTCTGCCTTTGAGCTATTTCTTCTGCAAGTTTCCGAGCTTTTCTTGGATCTCGCGATAAAGCGAATGCTATCAATTCTTTGTTTAAACTCCGAGAAGCATTTCGTCAGGGCTTATGCCGACGGCGTGGAAGACTTCCTCATCGATCTTCGCGGGCTCTATTCCTTCAGCTGCCTTTAATTGCCTGTATTTTTCATAGAATGCTGATCGAACGATGTCAACTTGATGGAAGAGTTCTTCGCCGTTTCGATAGGTCAGCTTCCTTCTCTTGATCTTGAACGTATCTCCCACTTTCTCGGAGAGCTGATAGTAGATCGTTCCGCCGAGCTCCATGAAAGACTTGAATTTTCTTCGAGTCCGCTTAACCTCGGCTTCCACGAGGATTGAGTAAAGCTTCTTCCCCTCCCTATCTCTTACGGCGACGTCGATCGCGAAACCGCATTTCCCATGCTTTAGATAGATTGCCCGCTCATGTTGGAGATGTCTATGGGTCGCTAATCCCACGACATCAGGTCTCGAGATAAGTTCTACGATCTCCTTAGTTACGGAAAGCTGCCTCGCGGTCATGCAGTTAATCTAATAAGCATCCATGTATTTAAGCAGCTAGCTGGAGGAAGCTATTTATCGTCGGAATCTCGGGTAAGCAGAGGATAGAGAATGGTTAAAGACTCGAAGCCGAGAGCGGGTTCACTGGCCTTCCTCCCCAGATGCAGAGCCAGTAGACTCGTCCCTAGGGTAAAGTATTGGCCTCCCTACGAAGGCGACCCGAAGCCCCTAGGCTTCCTAGGCTATAAAGCAGGCCACCTAACCGCATACTACATCGACACGACGCCGAACTCGCCGACCCAAGGCCAAGAAGTAGCCAAGGTCGCAACCGTGATCGCCGCACCCCCAATG
The DNA here is from genome assembly GCA_964507345.1 of uncultured Nitrososphaeria archaeon. GTDB lineage: Archaea > Thermoproteota > Nitrososphaeria_A > Caldarchaeales > Wolframiiraptoraceae > Wolframiiraptor. The sequence goes on along the minus strand of CAZDPL010000006.1, from coordinate 4,169 downwards.
CTCGCAGCCGGAATAGTCGCATACACCGAGGAGAACAAGGCCCTAAAGGAGCTGACAAGAGTCTGGAGCAAAAACGTGCCAGACGTGATTTTCAGAAAGATTCCAACCTGGAAGCCGAATGAGGATGAGGGATTAAAGAAGCTTGAAGCTCTGAAGGATCAAATCGTCGAAGTTAGGTTAATCGGAATGGCTTTCCCGAAGCTCGCGGGCTTATCAAAAAAGAAGCCGGACATCCTGGAGATCAAGGTCGGAGGAGACGTGGATAAAGCCCTAGAATACGCGATCTCGAAGCTCGGCAAAGAAATCAAGATAAGCGAAGTATTCAAGCCAGGAGACTTCATAGACGTCATCGCGGTCACGAAGGGCAAAGGATTCCAAGGAGTCGTAAAGAGGTTTGGAGTAAAGATTCTACCGAGAAAGAAGAGGAAGGGTAGAAGAGTCGTTGGAGCAATCGGAGGAAGAACGCCGGGCTACGTGCCATATACCGTTCCAAGACCAGGACAACTAGGCTATCATCGGAGAACAGAATTCAACAAGAGAATACTTCTAATCGAGGAAGATGGAATGAAGCTAACTCCAAAGGGCGGATTCCCGCACTTCGGCGTAGTCAAAACCGAATGCATACTCTTAGAAGGAACCGTTCCAGGAACTCCGAAGAGACCCATCGTAATGAGGATACCTGCGAGGCCGCCACCGCCGATAGAACCGCCAGAGGTAACCTACGCTGGAATCCCGGCCTAGAAACCTGCATCTAACCCCCTATTCTCGGTTAAATGCCTAGATTCGTTATCGGTTAAATAGCGGGTCTATCCCTTTTTCTCGGGAGTCTGATGAGCGTGCTCGTAGAGCTGCTAATGAATGCATCGAAGGCTGAGGAGAAGAAGATCCCGGTCTTAGGGTTAGATGCGAATGTCGTCGGAGAGATAACCATGCCTAAAAGCTTCCTCGCCCCACTTCGAGAAGACTTAGTCTGGAAGGCCTTCATCCACCTTCAAACTCACACTCTCCAACCTAAGGGAGCCTTCAAAGGATCTGGCCACAAATACTCCGTCGAATCCCTAGGCGCAGGCTATGGAATGGCTAGAATATCGCGAATAAAGGCATCTGGAACCGGTAAAAGCCTAGCAGGAGGAATGGTGAACTCAGCAGTCGGCGGAAGACCAGGCCATCCACCCGTTCCGGAAAAGAAGATCCATAAAGATATTAATGAGAAGGAGAAGCGCGTAGCCCTCCTCGTCGCCGTAGCCTTCACCGGAAATAAGGAAGCCGTCAGAGCTAGAGGCCATAGAGTCCCAGATGAAGTAACCTTACCGATAGTCGTTGATGACCGAATAGAATCGCTGGCGAAGACCAAGGAGCTGAAAGAATTCTTGGAGAAAATCGGATTAAAGGAAGAGCTTGAGCGATGCAAGGAGAAGAAGATCAGAGCTGGAAAAGGCAAGCGTAGAGGAAGGAGATATAAGCGGAGAGTAGGCCCCCTAATAGTAGTCTCGGAGGATCGAGGAATCGAGGAAGCGGCAGACAACCTGCCTGGAGTCGATGTAGTGAAGCTTAAAGATCTAAGCGTTCTCCACCTCGCGCCCGGAGCTAAGCCTGGAAGACTCACAATCTGGAGCAAGTCTGCCTTCGAGAAACTTGATGAAAAGATTCTAGGTGGTCTGACATGAGGGCATCGGAGATCATTAAGAGGATCGTGATAACGCAGGACGCGGTCACCCTAATCGAGAAAGAGAACAAGATAACCTTCATAGTCGATATCAGGGCAACGAAGAAGGACATCAAGCGAGCGGTCGAAGAACTCTATGGCGTGAAAGTCGAGAAAGTCAATACAATGATCACCCCTAGAGGAGAAAAGAAAGCCTACGTCAAGCTAAAGCCAGAATACAAGGCAGCAGACCTCGCAGTCGAGCTCGGAATCCTATAAGCCTGGAAATCCTAATAGCATGGAATGTAGGGGCTGGAGTGGATAAGCGGGTGGATTAAATGGGGAAGCGTATTAGAGCTCAGAGGCTCGGTAGAGGCTCGCCCACCTTCAGGGCTTCGCTTAGGAGGAAGTATCAAGTAGGCTATCCCACTCACCTCTTCATGGGAAAATCCTTGGTAATCGGAATGGTTAAGAAACTTGATCATGATCCGGGTAGAGGCGCGCCGGTAGCGGAGATAGCTCTCGAAGATGGCACAACCTTCCCGGTGGTCGCTGTAGAGGGAATGCATGTCGGCCAAATAATTCAAATCGGTGAGCAAGCCGAAGTTAGCCCTGGAAACATTCTACCTCTGGGGAAGATTCCTGAAGGTACCGTTATCTCTATGATTGAGCATAAGCCAGGTGATGGCGGAAAGCTCGTTAGAGCTCCAGGAACCTACGCCACCGTGACGTCCCAGCTCGGAGACAAGACCATAGTCTCACTTCCATCGAAGAAAGTGATCGAGCTAAGCTCGAAATGCTTCGCAATGATAGGCGTAGTCGCGGGTGGAGGAATGAAAGATAAACCATTCCTAAAAGCTGGGAAGAAATACCATTGGATGACTGCTAAACATAGGCCATATCCGAGGACTCGTGGAGTCGCCATGGCCGCTGTAGTTCACCCATTCGGAGGAACTAGGAAGAAGCTCGGAAGACCCGAAACCGTGTCGAGAAACGCTCCGCCTGGCAGAAAAGTCGGATACATCGCGGCGAAGAGGACTGGCAGAAAGAAGAAGAGCTAACCCAGGCTCTTCTAAGCTTTTTCGAATCCATCTTCCTTTTATGAGTTTACCCTCCTAATCCTTATATGGCCGCTTAACCAGCTCTCAACCGTGCCTAGGGAATTCCTGTACAGAGGCTACACATTGGAGCAGCTTAAGCAGATGAGCATGGATCAATTCATAAAGCTACTGCCAAGTAGGCAGCGTAGAAGCTTAATGAGAGGCTTAAACCACGTCCAGCTAAGACTCCTCGAAAAAGTCAGGGAAGCAAATGAGATGCTTAAGAGGGGAGAGAAGCCTAAGAAGCCGATAAAGACGCATGCAAGAGACATGGTAATCCTCCCAGAAATGGTCGGCCTAACAATCCACGTCTACAACGGCAAAGAATTCGTGCCAGTAGAGATCAAGCCCGAAATGATAGGACATAGGCTTGGAGAATTCGCGCCGACAAATAAGCCTGTCAAACATGGAAGAGCAGGAGTCGGAGCAACCAGATCAAGTATGTACGTGCCATTGAAGTAAAGCCAAACAAATTATTTCCGAGCTTTCTTAAGCAAATCCCTATACCATTCTGGAATTCTGAAATCACTAAGCGAATAGAATGGAGTGTATGCCCTCAGATCAAGGATAGGCGTTCCATCGTAGAGATCCAACCCGCTTACATAAACGCGGTTTCCCTCGATTTTCCTCAACTTCACTATACTGATGGCTATTGGATTCGGTCTATGAGGAGAATCTGATGCGAAAACTCCCACCTCAGGCAATTCTTCAAGCCTTATACCCATTCGAGCAAACCTCCGAAACCTAACCTTCAGCACATTCCTCTGGTCGCCTGAAACCTTGTGAAGCCAAGCCAATACGATGAGATGCGAAAATCCTTCAAGCCCATGAAGACCTTCAGAATATTCCTGAAAGATTTCAAGAACGCCCTCGACACCCTCCGGCCACGAATTCGAAACCTCCCGATCGCTATACTTCGTCCTGACAACGCCTATGGGCTTAATTTCGATAGCGCTCATAATCATCAGCAAGTAGTCTACGGAGTAAAAATACTTAAAACGAGACCTAGAATAATTTCGCTAAATGTCTCTTTCAAAATTTCTCGTCGACGCATTAACGGAATTTATTGAGAAGACGGGTTTGCTTGGCATATTCTTAACGATGACCGCTGAAAGCTGTCTGATACCTATTCCAAGCGAGATAATAATGCCGTTCGCAGGCTACGTTGCATGGCTTAGAAAATCGAGAACATTTTTCGCTCTCTCAGTAGCCGCCGCCACCCTAGGAAACTTACTCGGATCAATAATCCTCTACTTCATCGGATTAAGAATTGGAAGACCGTTCATCGAAAAATATGGAAAATACTTCCTCATCGGGAAAAGGGAATTAGAAATAGCTGAGGAATGGTTTCTGAAGTATGGGGCATATGCCATCTTCTTCGGAAGAATGACTCCAGCAATTAGAACCGTAATCTCCTTCCCAGC
>CAZDPL010000005.1:0-28000 GCA_964507345.1 uncultured Nitrososphaeria archaeon | reverse complement strand
CCTCCTTTTCATAATCAATGAAGCCTTTCATCTCTGGTCTTCCGAGGAAGATCGTATTTGGAAGAGGTTGCATAAACGATCTTCCCAGCTATCTAGGAGAACTCGGTTTAAATGGTAAGGCTATGTTGGTGACTGGTAGGCGCTTTGCTCGAGAATCGGGTTATCTTGACAAGATTACTTCCCTGTTAAAATCCTCTGGAATAGAGGTCGTTATATTCGATAGGGTTGAGCCTAATCCGCTTATAGAAACTGTTGAATCTGGTGGTAGGCTTGCTAGGGAGAAAGAAATAGACTTCGTTATAGGTTTTGGAGGAGGCAGTGCTATGGATGCGGCGAAGGGTATAGCGGTACTCGCTTCACATGGCGGGAGACTGGAAGACTACTTTTATCCGGCTGAGGTCAAGCCACTAACTATCTCCATAGTTGAAATAGCCACAACTTGCGGAACTGGAAGCGAAGTGACGAAATATGCGGTCTTCAGCAGAGGTGTCAGGAAATATGTCATAGCAAGTGATAATATCGTTCCAACGCTATCAATTCTCGACGCCGAAGTATTGAAGCATCTTCCGAAAGCGATTACGGCGCATACCGCGATGGATGCCTTCTCACATGCACTAGAAGCCTACTATCACGTTAAGTCTTCACAATTCTCCGAGATTTTCATAAGAGACTCCATAAAGATAATTTTCGAGAACTTTGAGAGGGGAGTTAAAGGAGATCTCGACGCCCGTGAGAGACTATTGTACGCGAGTATGCTAGCAGGACTGGCAATAACGATGTCGGGTACGATCGTGGTTCACGGATTAGGATACTACCTAACCCAGAAGTTCAACATCCCCCACGGCCTCGCAAATGCCCTCTTCCTAAACCAATTCATAGAATATGCTGCAAACAAGATTCCTGAGAGAACCCTAGAATTAGGAAACCTTCTAGGATTAAATCTCACCGACCCCAAGGAGATTTCAAAATTTTTCATAAAAAACTTAAATAAACTGAAAAAAGCTGCCGAACTTCCAATGAGCTTAGCCGAAGCAGGGGTTCCGGAATCAGAGATTCCAATAATAGTGGAGCAGGCACTATCTTATAAGAGAAATCTAGAAAACTGTATTAAGCCTCCAACTCCTGAAGAGGTGGAGGAGCTGGTTAAGAGGTCGTTTAGAGGCTAGAAGCCTATTTGAAGAAGCTTCACAGAATCTTTTCAAGATGCTTAGGAAGGTCATTGAAGAAGCTTTACTCGAAGCTCGGCGTATCCTATTTGAAGCTCTTTCAAAGGGGCTTGTAGAAGTCCAGGGCAAGGGAAAGTTTGGCGATTATTCCAGACAATTCGATATGCTGACGGAAAAGGCCATTCTCAATGTTCTTCGGAGAAGGCTAGGCAATGTTTTCATAATATCGGAAGAACTCGGATATGTCCCATGCGAAAGACCAGATTACTATGTTTTGGTCGATCCCGTTGATGGATCAACGAATGCTTCTCGCGGCATACCTTTCTTCGCTTCTTCCATCGTCATAGCGGAATCCCCCGATCTCGAGAATGTTTTAGCAGCGGGGGTGATCGAGCATTCAACAGGAAAGCTGTACCTCGGCGATAAGGAGAACGGCGTAACGATTAACGGATCTCCTCCCTCGCTAAGCAAGACGAATTCTCTTAAAGAGTCACTAGTATTGGTGGAGCTAGCAAGCCTGAAGAAGGAGTCGGAAAATAGCATCAACCCACGAAGTTGGTGTACAAGGATAATTACGAAAGCTAAACACGCAAGGTTTCTCGCAGCCGCGAGTTTAGAAATAGCTTACATACTTGAAGGAAAAGCCGACGCGTTTGCATGCGTTTCCCGAGATCTGAAAATTATGGATTTCTGCGCTTCCATAAGTTTGCTTAAATGGGCTGGCGGGGAATACCTAATCATAGGAAGCGACGGAAAAATTTCACTCACCGATAGTAGGCGATTCGGAGTAATAGCGTCGTCGACAAACGCTCTTCTCCGAGAGATCTATTCTCTTAGATTTGAAAAGGAGTAGTCTGGTTCATCTATCCATTTCAAAAATTTAAAAATAATAATCTCTTTTCCATAGTTGTGAAGCCTGTAGTTTATGTAACTAGGAAGATACCTGAAATCGGCATCAAGATCTTGGAGCAATTTTGCGAAGTGCGTTATAGAGAAGAAGTTCCACCGCCTTCGCGGGAGGAGCTTCTCAAAGCTGTTGAAGATGTTGATGCGATATATTGCACTTTGAATGAGAAGATGGATAAGGAGTTAATGGATAGAGCGAAGAAGCTGAAGGTTATTGGGACTATGAGCGTAGGTTTTGATCACATTGACTTGGAGTATGCTACGAAAAAGGGGATCTATGTGGTTCATACGCCAGGCGTTTTAACAGAGACCGTAGCTGATCATACTTGGGCTTTGTTGTTAGCTGCTGCTAGGCGAGTCGTTGAAGCTGACAAGATGATACGCGATGGAGAATGGACTATACCTTGGGCTCCAACGATGCTGTTAGGACATGATGTTTACGGAAAAGTACTTGGAGTTATAGGTCTCGGGAGAATAGGATACGCTGTAGCAAAGCGGGCAAAGGGGTTCAATATGAGAATCTTATACTATGATGTTGTTCGTAGACCCGATGCAGAAAAAGAACTAGGGATGGAATATGCCCCCCTTGAGAAGATCTTGAGGGAGGCGGATTTCGTCACCATACATGTTCCATTAACGCCCCAGACCAGAGGCTTAATTGGAGAAAGGGAGTTAAAGTTGATGAAGAAAACAGCTGTATTAATCAATACTGCGAGAGGCCCAGTAGTTGATCAAAAAGCTTTAGCAAAAGCTCTTGCCGAAGGATGGATCGCGGCCGCGGGACTTGACGTATTCGAAAAGGAACCTATTCCGCCAGATGACCCTCTACTGAAGCTTAAAAACGTGGTGTTAACACCGCACATCGCCAGCGCATCTCATGATACCAGAAACAAAATGGCTGAAATGACTGCTGAAGGAATCGTGAAAGTATTGAAGGGAGAAAAACCAGATAATCTATGTAATCCAGATGTAATGAAGGTTAGGCCTCTAGAAAAAGTGAAAGTGATTTGATTTTCCCTTTTTCATTACTTAATTTTGATTTCACTACATCTTTATTGCTCCTTTTACAAGTCCTTCGATGATGTATTTCTGGAATAATACGAAGAAGATTATCGCTGGGAGGCTCGTGAATATTGCGACGGCGCTTAACGAATTCCATTCGATTACTTCGTCTCCAACGAAGTAGAATATCCCGACGGTCATTGGAAAGACTTCTTTACTAGATGTCAGGATTATGGCGTAAATGAATTCATTCCAAGTCCATAGGAATGTGATTATTCCAGCTGCCGCGATAGCGGTCATGGATACGGGTATAACGACTCTGAACATTGTTCCAATTCTGCTGCAGCCATCAATTAGGGCTGCGTCAATTAGTTCTTGCGGAAACTCGTCAAAGAATCCCTTCAGCATCCAAACTACGAGTGGAAAGCACATATAGGTGTTTACTATGACTAGCGCCACTAAAGTATTTAGCAGCTTTAACTGGCTGAACAGTATGTAGAATGGTATCAGAAGTGATAGTGGTGGAACAATTCTGCTAGCAAGATACGCCAGCATTAGCGCTTTCGATCCTTTAAATGGATATTTGCTTATGCCATAAGCTGAGGGAACTGCTATTAAGAGCACTATAACGGTGGTTGAGATGGCTAGTATCGTGGAGTTTCTAAGGTTCATGGGTATGGGGCTGTTTATCACCCTGATGTAAGCTTCAAGGGTGAATTGCTTTGGGAAGATAGTTGGAGGCCATGCAAAGGTTTCAGCTGATCCCTTGAAAGAGTTCAGGAATATCAAGAATATCGGCGACACCATCACTATCGTAAAGAATAATAGCAGTATGTACGGAGTTATCGGGTGCTCAATTAACCTGATTATAACACTTCTAGCCTTCATTCACATCACCCTCTAAGCAGATAGTAAATTAAAACTCCAGAGAACATCGATATCAAGACTAGCATTATAACTCCTACAGCACATCCCATCCCAAAGTCCATGTAGCTTGTCAAATAGTCTATTAAATCGAATCCGAGGACGTAGGTTGCCTTGGCAGGGCCTCCGCGCGTCATGCTCCAGATGGCGTCTATCGTCCTGAAGGAGAACATGCTGGTGATCAAGACTCCAGTTAGTATGCTGCTTTTCGAGAGGGGTATCGTGATGTGCCTGAAGGTGTCTATCATGCTCGCTCCATCCACTCTCGCAGCTTCATAGAGATCTGGTGGAATCGACTTTATTCCAGCTAACACTAAGACGAACATGAAGGGAATCTTAGTCCAGCTGTCCGCGATTATGCAAGTAAGCATCGCCATAGTCGGATCCGCGAATAAGTCTATAGGCTTGCTACTAATCCCCAGCAACACTAACAGATAGTTATAGACGCCAACTCCTGGATCGAGCATCCATCTCCAAACAAGACCTGATACAACTAGTGGAACAGCCCATGGAAGGATCAGTAAAGTCCTGAATACTGTTGATAGCCTTCGTATTCGCGCTACAGCGGAGGCTAAGATTACGCCGACTATCGTGGTCGTAGCCGTAACTCCGACGCTATAGACTATCGTATTCTTTAGAGATAACCAGAACACACGGTTGTTAAAGATCTTAAAATAATTCGTAAGCCCATAGAAAGTCACGGGATGCACGTAGTCGTATCTAAGTAAGCTAACAGTAAACAGCATGGAAAGCGGGTAGGCGACGAGAGCCAGCAAGAAGATTATTCCGGGGAGAGACAGCAGAAGTCCGAAGGGAACCTTCTTCATGAGTTCTCTCGTATAAGCTTTAATTTGAATCCGTATTTAATCTTTTCTTCAGATCTAAATCCTTGCAAAAAAGGAAATAAAAATTTGATGAGAAAAAATTGGTTTAAGATTGAAGTTCGTCGATTTCTTTCTGGGCGTTTTCTAGTGCGTCGTCTAACGATAGCTCTCCGAGGATTGCTCGGTGGAACCACTCTAGCCAGATCTTCTGAGCCTGATCTGCTATTGGTGGAAGTGCTTCTAGCTTTGCGACCTGCATTGCCTTCTTCCTAGCCTCAGCAGCGACTAGCCTTTGTTTAACATCCTCCCTATCGTATAATGGATAGGCAACTGTTTCGTTTCCTTCATAGGCTAATTCGTTCCACTGGCATTGATAGCTTCTATACAGATCTAGGAATAGTAGGGCAGCTGCCTTTCTTTCATCAGGTATGTATGGGCTTACTGATAAGTTCGCGCTAGCTTCTTCAACCGTCGCAGGCGGATAGCCTGTATCCCATGCTAGCGGATCTAAGGCAATCCAGTCGTTTTGGATTTCGGGCGCCAGCTTCGGGTTAGAGAATCTTACTGCGTTCACAGTTCCCTGATATAGTATTCCTGCTTTGCCCTTAGCGAACATGTCGGGAGCATCGGTCCAAGACCATCCGAGAGCTTCTTTCGGGATTATTTCCTCTTGGAAGAGCTCTAAGAAGTATTGGTGAACCATCTTCGACTCCTTGGACAGGAGGTTTATTTTTCCATTGACTACGAATTTTCCTCCAAGCGAGTAAAACGGCCCAGAGATCACTTCCCACAGGTATCGGTGGTCCTTAGCTGGAACTGCCCATGCAACATAGCCAGGTCCATATTTGCTCCTCAAATAATCTGCGATCTTCTTCGCCACGGTCTTAAGCTCCTGCCAGGTCTTCGGAAGCGTTGTAGATCCGGTTGCCTCCTTAAGCCAAGACTTTCTTATGAATGGCATGAACGGCTTCGTCGAGATCCATCCAGAAGCCCACCAGTGACCATTGTAGAATGCCAGATACTTTATCTCCTCAGAATAGAGCGCTTGGACGTCAGGCGGCCAGAAGAAGTCTAGCACCATAGCCCAGCCCTTGCTAGCGACTGCTGCTAGAAGGAATGGCGCTGAGTGGTGCACTATGTCGATTGCATCGGATTTAGCGGTCATGATAGATACCGTCTTGGTCCATAGAGTGAGCTCCTCCATCTCCTCGTATTCAATTCTGATGCCCGTCAAGTCTTCGAAGGCCGCTAACCCCATCGCAGTGGCGGGATCATGCGGCATACCTCCATAGTTCAGGAATCTTAGCTTGTCAACTCCCTTAACTGCTTCTTTCCACCCCTCTGGAAGAACATAGCCTCCGATCGCCGCCACCTTCTCAGGCCGATAAGTCTCCAAGAATGGGAATCGGTCGATCCAGTGATCTGGTATAGTGCCGACCTCGACCTTCGTAAGCCTTTGGGGCCACGGCAACGGCTTATCCCAATTTATACTATCCCATGGACCGTGACCCCACTGATCGGTTATCGAAGGCTTCCTAATGATGCTGGTAGTGACTACGGTTGTAGGCGGCGCGGTGGTGACTCGCGTTTGGGTAACAGTCACAGTTGTGCCTGGAATAGTGACCGTCTTCGTAACAGTTCCACCTGGAACCGTGCTAGTAACGGTCTTTGTAACCGTAGATGGAGGAGCAACCGCTGTAGGCTTACTAAACCATCCTCCAAGAAAACCTACGACAAGCCCACCAACTGCTGCAACACCTACTTTCGCGCCAGTTGATAAAGCCCTTCTACGATTCACCTTCTTTTTCAACACATCAAAGGGGAGGTTCGAAATGTTCGACTTTTTCTTATTCATGCAACTAAGTAAAGAACCTGAAAATATTTAAGATTTTAGAATGCTTCTTAAGCTAATTGAGCATCTGCTAAATTAATCTTACTTAATCCCCTCGAAACTTCGGGGATATTGGAAACTTTTTCGAGATTTCGTCTAGTTAATCGAAGGGCGTATATCTTCCTAAAGTCTGCTTCGCTCTGGTTTTGATGGATTGTTAGCATGATTTATTGGAGAAGTATATTAGCGAGGGGATTCTATTTCAGGCTGTGGTTAGAAAATGAGTGCTGAATTCTTTTTTGATGGGAATCTGGATTTGATTAGAGATAAAACGATCTCTATTATTGGTTATGGAAATCAGGGAAGGGCGCAGGCTACAATCTTGCGGGATAATGGATTAGATGTGATCGTTGGGAACATCAGGGATGAGTATTGGGAGCGCGCCGTAAAGGATGGCTTCAAAGTTTACGAGATTGAAGAGGCTGTTAGGCGATCTGATTTAGCGCTATTATTAGTTCCTGATGAAGTGGCTCCAGATGTGTATTATGGTAAGATGGAGGAGGAGGTTAAGAAGAAGGATCATTTCATTCTCGACTTCGCAAGCGGCTACAACATAACCTACGGATTGATTAAGCCCGCCTCCAATACGGATGTAATCATGGTTGCTCCCCGGATGTTCTCGTGGGGGATCCTCGACTTCCATAAGCAGGGGAAAGGATACCCAGTCCTACTCGGAGTGGCTCAAGATGTTTCGGGAAAAGCGTGGGAATATGCTAAAGCCTTGGCTAAGGGTATCGGCGCTATTGGGCGGCCGGGAGGCGTCGCGCTGAAGTCTTCCTTTGAAGAAGAAACATTACTGGATCTCTTAAGTGAGCATGGACACGTTCCTTTACTGATAGCTGCCATGATGGCGTATTTCGAAGTGGTTACGCAAGAGTACGGTGTTTCACCTGAAGCCGCGATACTAGAGCTCTATGCCTCTGAGGAGCTTGCTGAGGGAGCTAAAGCAATGGCCGAGGAAGGTTTGGTGGAGCAGCTGAAGTATCACTCCAGAACTAGTCAATACGGTCAGCTTACACGCATACAGCGTTACTATCAGCTGATTAAGGATATAATCAAGAAAGAGGCGGAGGAGATTTGGAGCGGCCAGTTTGCGAGAGAGTTTACTCAGGAAAAAATGTCTGGATCAATCGTGTTAAACCGGCTGCTGAAGATATATAAGCAAAGCAAGCTCGTCGAAGCCGAGAGGAGGCTCTATAAAGCGCTCGGAAGAATAAAGTAATCCCTCCAATTATTTTCAATTCAATATCCTTTCATCCTCTATCTCGCCGTGATGTAAGAATTTATCAATGCGATTTACCTAGTTTTGGATTGAAATGGTTCAGGATTATTTTCGGAGGGCTGAGGAGCTTTTACGCAGCTTTAAAGGAGATGACTATGCCTTTGGGTTTAATGCTTTGAAGAAGGTTCAGGAGTTTTCCTCCGAGTTGGGTTCAAAGGCGGCGATAATAACGGGTTCGACGGCTAGAAGAACTGGGCTTTTAGAGAAGCTTGTTAAGAGCTTAGAGGATGCTGGTGTAAGGATCGCGGGCGTTATCAGCGGAGCCAGACCAAATACTCCCAAAGAGGATGTTTACAGGATGGCTTATCAGCTTCTGAAGATGGATTGGGATTTTGTTCTAGCAATTGGTGGAGGAAGCTGTTTGGACGGAGCTAAGGCCGCAGTTCTACTAGCGCTATACGGCGGCGTAATCGAAGACTATTTCGGGGTTGGTAAAGCTTCTGAAATCGCGGGTAAGAGAAGAATTCCGCTCCTAGCGATTCAAATGGCAAGCGGCTCCGCTTCACATCTCACAAAGTATTCTAACGTCACGGACATAGCCACATTTCAAAAGAAGCTCATAGTTGATGAAGTAATAATTCCTCCAAAGGCAATCTTCCAATACGATGTAACAGTTACTGCGCCTCCTGAACTCACCAAAGATGGAGCCCTTGATGGAATATCACATTGCTGGGAGGTTTGGATGGGAGCTACCGGGAAGCCGTATTATGAAAAGATAAGCGAAGTAGCCTCATTGGGCATAAGGCTGATCGTAGAAAATCTTCCTAAAGCGCTTGAGAATCCAAATGACCTTAATGCGAGATATGGCTTAGGATTGGGAACGGATCTCGGAGGCTACTCGATAATGATTGGCGGAACTAATGCTGGACATCTGGGAAGCTTTTCTTTAGTTGACGTTCTACCTCACGGCAGAGCTTGTGCGATACTAAACCCGTACTATACGATCTTATTCGCTCCAGCAATCCAAGACCAACTCAGGAGGGTTGCGGAAATATTCAAGCAAGCTGGGTTTATCCATGGAGAAATAGAGTCCTTGGAAGGACGAGCATTAGCTGAGGTAGTTGCTAGAGCCATGATAGATTTCGAGAAAAAGATCGGATTCCCGACGACTCTTAAGGAGGCTGGGGTATCTGAGAAGCATATTGAGAAGATGGTTAAGGCGGCGAAGGATCCCCAATTAAAGATGAAGCTTCAAAATATGCCTGTGCCTATGAATCCTGATGCGGGCGATATAGAAAAGCTGATGGAGCCCACGCTGTATGCGGCTTATACTGGGAACATAAACTTCATTCCACGGCTCGAATAGGTTTTAACAAAAATAGTTTATGTGATTAATAGCCTGCCGCCGCTCTTTCTTTAACTCGACCGAATTCCTTTAACGCTTCCCTAAATCCCGTTCTCATCATTCCCAGATCTGTCATTAAGGCGACGAATCTGAATCCTTGGGAAACAACTTTCTTGGCCATTTCTATGTTGAAAGCATGGATGCCAGGGGCGACATCGTATTTCTTACAAGCATTAAGCACCCTATCCAATGCTTCCTTGAATTTCGGATGATCATATTGCCCAGCTATTCCAAGATTCGTTGAAAGATCCATGGGGCCCACGAATACGGCATCTATTCCTGGTGTGGATACTATTTCCTCAAGGTTGTCTAAGGCTTTCTGAGTCTCGACTTGAACGATGATCACTCTTTCTTCTTGCTCGAATTTCTGATAGTAGTCTAGGAAGCTTCTCGCTCCGAATCGAATACATCTTCTCGGCCCGACTCCCCTAACCCCTCTAGGTGGATAGGAGGCATATTTTACTGCGGCTTCGGCTTCCTCCCTACTATTAACCCATGGCACGAGTATTCCCTTAGCGCCGATATCTAAGGCTCTCTTGATTACGACCATATCGTTCCATGGAACTCTGATTAAAGGCGTTATGTCCGTATCTCTAAGAGGCATCATCAGGATCTCGATATCGGAGATCTCCAGCGGAGAATGCTCCATATCGAAGACGAACCAATCAAATGGAAACTCGGATAAAGCATCAACAACATCTGGATGGTTTATTGTGATCCAGGTTCCAAGAGCGACTTCACCAGACTTTAAAATCTTCTTTAAACCTATCATATTGCTTCAACTGAAAACGGGCTAGCTGGTTGATATATCTTCTCAAAGCATTATTCCCCCGATATTTCCAGCAGAATCTTAATTTTATGGTCTAGGGTCTTCATGTTTGGAGCACTTTGTCCACGGGCATCATCGCTGGTAGGACGTCGAGGCTGGAGGTAAAAGAGCTAGAAAAGCTTAGAAAGGTAGGTTACCGAATCGTCGGAAGACATTCCGCCGTTAAAATATGCCATTGGACTAAGTCCGTTCTCAGAGGCGGGAAGAACTGTTATAAGGGCTGGTACGGTATTCGGAGCCATAGATGCTTGCAGATGACTCCCTCACTTCAATACTGTAACTTGATGTGCATCTTTTGCTGGAGGCATCACACGATCAATAGGGTTGAAGCATACTCGGGGGATTGGGATAGGCCTGAAGAGATTTTGGACGGCTTGATTAAGGAGCAGAGGCAGCTTCTCTCAGGATTTAAGGGAAATCCGAAGGTTGATAGAAGATTGTTCGAAGAAGCTATGGAGCCGAAGCATATGGCGATCTCGCTCGACGGAGAGCCGACGATGTATCCCTATCTCGGCGATCTCATAAAGCTGGCGAGAAGCAGAGGCATGACCACGTTTCTAGTGACGAATGGAATGAATCCTGACGCTCTTAGGAAGCTGATCCGAGAGGATGCCGAGCCGACGAATCTCTACATAAGCTTCTACGGACCAGACGAGGAGACCCATAGAAAGATTTGCAGACCACTAATTCCTAATAGTTGGAATAGGTTGGTTGAGAGCTTGAAGGTCATGAATGAGTTTCAGAAATCTAGGAAGGTGATAAGGCTGATAATGATCAAGGATTACACGATGCATGATGTCGAGAAATATGCTGAAATGATTAAGATCGCTAACCCCGACTTCGTGGAGTGTAAGGGATACATGCATGTCGGAGAATCTCAGAAGCGGTTAAAGAAGGAGAACATGCCATCTCTCGACGAAATTAAAGTCTTCGCTGAAAAGCTTTCCTCCGAGCTAAGCTATGAATACATGGCGGAAGACTATCCAAGTAGAGTAGTCCTCTTGGCGAATCCTCGTTCGAAGTTTTACGATGAGATCCGAGAGAGGATAGCTAAGCAGTCAAGCGCTTAAACCTATCCCTAAGCCTTCTCCAACTCTCCTCTAAGCTCTCAGGAATGACTTTGGTTTCTGAGCAAACTGGCATAAAGTTGGTATCTCCAATCCAGCGCGGAACTATGTGAAAATGCATATGATCTTCTAAGCCAGCTCCCGCGGCTCTCCCTAGGTTAAGGCCGATATTGAATCCATCTGGCTTGTATTCTTCTTTTAGGGCGGCGACAGCGAGCTTCATGAGCTTCATGATTTCGCTCGATTCCTCATCTCCGAGATCTAGAATGTTTCCGACATGTCTATAGGGCGCTATCATTAAATGCCCATTATTGTATGGAAAGCGGTTCATAATCACGAATGAAGTCCTTCCTCTAAACACCACTAAATTCCTCTCATCATCATTCTCCCCCGCAGCCTTGCAAAGGAAGCATTTGGAATCCTTTCCCTTATTCGAGAATTTCTTAATGTAAGCCATTCTCCAAGGAGCCCATAAAATCTTCATTCCCCCATGAAGTCCGCGGTCAGGCTAATTAATATTCGCCTCGGCAAAGTCTTCGAAGAAAGAGAAATGATTAATTTCTAGACGGTCTGAGAGTAGTGGGAGGTATAGAGTTTGGAGATAAGGCAGGTCGATATCTCTCATAAGGAAGTTGTCAGAAGAGAGGCCATAGCCAAAGGCTTCATCAAACTTAAACCCGAAACCCTTCAGAGAATTAGATCTGGAGAAATTGAGAAAGGAGATCCGCTTCAAGTTGCTAGGCTCGCTGGGATAAACGCCGCTAAGCTGACGTCTTTATTACTGCCCCTATGCCATCCCTTAAAGCTTGAACACGTTGGAATAGATGCCGAAGTTAGAGAAGATGGTATTGAGGTAACTGCTAGGGTGATAGCCGTCGAGAAGACGGGGGTCGAGATGGAGGCGCTGGTATCCGTTGCTATAGCTTTGCTCAACATATGGGATGTCGTCAAAGCTTATGAGAAAGATGAGCAAGGACAGTATCCTGAAACCGTTATAACCGATATAAGGGTGATCGAAAAGAGGAAGGAGAAGCCATGAAGCTTCCCAAGGAGGATCATGAAAAACATGCTCCAAAGGTCTTAAAGTTCGCATTAATAACCGTAAGCAGCTCCAGATACTCGGCTAGGCTTAGAGGCGAATCATATACTGATGAATCACAGGAACTTGCAGTAAACATTCTAAAGAAAAGTGGCCATGTAGTCAAGATAAGAGATCTCGTAACCGACGATGTGGAAATGATTAGGCGCAAACTACTGCAATTATTAAATGATCCTGATCTCGATGTAATAATCTTCATTGGAGGCACGGGTCTTTCCAAGAAAGATGTGACGATAGAAGCCGTCAAACCTTTCTTCGAAAAGGAGGCGGAAGGATTTGGAGAACTATTCAGATGGCTTAGCTTCCAGCAGATAGGGGCAACGGCATTTCTAAGCAGAGCGGTTATGGGAACTGTAAACGAAAAAGCGGTGATATGTCTTCCAGGATCTCCTCATGCAGTAAAGCTTGCACTGGAAAACTTTCTCCCAGAATTTCCTCACTTGATATACGTTCTTAGATCTTAGGATTCAGATTCCTTGCCTTCTTTGCTTTCACTCGCACTGGGTTCAGCTGTGGATGCTTGGGACGCTGCAGCCACAGGTAAGGCTACGCGTATTAGTTTTTCTTCACCCCTCATAACGTGATAGCTTGGAGATCTAACCTTCCTATCACCAACGTAAACATGGCCATGAACTATGAACTGCCTAGCCTGATGGATGGTCTTAGCTAGACCGAGCCTATATACCATGGTTTGAAGTCTTCTCTCTAAGATGTCTCGCACGGTGAGCTTGAGGACATCATCAGCAGTCGCGTTTTCATCCGTAAGCCCCATTCTATAAAGCCTACTTATCAAAGCCCTCTCTTCCTCAGCTCGCTTCTCGCCAGTCAATCCGAAAAGCTTCCTAGCGTGGGCCCTAATCTTTCTGAGAATCGTTTCAGCTCGCCACAGCTCACGCTTATTCCTCAGTCCATATTCTCCTACGAGCTGGAGTTCAGCCGCTAGCCTATCAGCTTTCCACGGATGCTTCGGAGTTACGTACTGCTTCCTAGGCTTCTTCGGATCTCCCATTTCAGCGGGTTTACATCACTCCCTCCTTATTAACCTAAACATGCCAACAAATGCTAATATTCTGACGAAGAAAATCTTCCTTGAAAATGCTCAAGGCAGCATTGGAATGCATCCCCTGCATACTCCAAGGATTACTTAACCTAATTAAACACTCAACGAGAGATGAGGCTCAGCAGAGAAAGCTATTTCGGGAGATCGTGAAGCTATTCGGCGAGGAAGACTGGAATAGGGGTCCATTCGAGCTTTATCGAATAGCGCAATCCTTTATCTCAAAGACGACAGGCGTAGCCGATCCCTATCACGAGCTCAAGGAGGATTCCAATAAAAGAGCCTTAGAGCTATATCCAGAAATGAAGAGAATAGTCTTAGAAAGTGATGATCCGCTGAAAACCGCGGCCAAGCTAGCTACGCTAGGAAACGTCATCGACTACGGAGTAACAATGGAAACAGCCTTAGAGAATCTCGTTAAGAAAGTTAAAACCGTTGAGTTCGCCATAGATGATTTTGAGAGACTTAAGGAGAAAGTTTTGAAATCAGGCAGGCTCATCTACTTCCTAGACAATGCTGGAGAAGTAGTTTTTGACAAACTCTTTCTCGAAACAATGCTCGATGTCAGAGGCAAACCATTCGAGGAGCTCACGATAGTATGTAGAAAAGAGCCCATTCTGAATGATGCGATGTTTGAAGACGTTGAAGAAGCTGGTTTGCATAAGCTCCCAAACGTGTCAATAGAAGCAATTGACGGTGATCTGAGGTTCATTTGGGGCAATGAGAAAGTAGGGGTGCTTGAGAGGATTAAGCAACACGATGTGGTAATATTTAAGGGACAGGCGAATTTTGAAAATTTCCTCGACTATTCTAACGCTTTCTTCCTTTTAGTTGTGAAATGCTCAGTCGTTTCCAGAATACTGGGGGTGAAAGTAGGTGATTTAGTCCTGAAATACTCTCCCTAAGATTGCTCTAACACTTAATACTATCCGCATCGTAAAATTCCGTGAAATGTGGAGAGCTAAGCGGCGTACTTTGCCAGGAGAGGATCTAGAACTTATTGAAGATTTTGGCGAGGTTGTGAGAAATGCTCGAATGAGGCTTGGCTTGACTCAGGAAGATTTAGCTAAGCAGATAAATGAGAAGTTGACAACGATAAAGAAGATTGAAGCTGGAGAGTTTAAGCCGCCGATAGATCTGGCGAGGAAACTTGAAAAATTCTTAAGAGTGCGACTTCTCGTGCCTGCTGAGGAGCTCAGTTATGAGCCGTCCACGAGATATGTTGCTAAGAAGAGCGATTTTGGAGTAAGCTTAGGTGACTTGATTAAAAAGAAAACTGATCGTGGATCACGTGATGAAATTTGAGCAATAAGAAGAGATAAATAACATACGAACAGGTTTTTCTTGATGGCTCAAGAAAAATCGTACCCTCGATTCTCGCCAAATGACTTGCTAAAGTTTTGCGAGGAATGCTTTGTTAAAGTAGGCGTCCCGAGGGAATATGCTCAGCTGATTGCCGATCATCTCGTTACGGCAAATCTGAGAGGAGTGGATTCGCATGGTGTAATCAGGATACCATACTATATTGAAGGGTTGGAGAAAGGCTATGTTAAGCCTAAGGCTGAGATTAAGATCTTGAAGGAGTCTCCGCACAGTGCTTTGCTTGATGGAGGAGATCTTCTAGGAATAGTTCCTGCTATGAAGGCTACGGAATTGGTTATAGAGAAGGCTAAATCCGCGGGGTTGGCTATCGTCGGCGTGAAAAGGCTCGGGCATGTCGGCATGCTCGCCTATTATACGAAGAAGATAGCTGAAGAGAAATTAATCGGGTTTGCTTGCGCGAATTGTCCGCCGAGAGTTGCTCCTTGGGGAGGAGCTGGAAGAGTCTTTGGAACAAATCCATTCAGCATAGGACTTCCAGCTGGAAATAGGAATCCAATCATCATTGATATGGCTACAAGCGCTACGGCTGCATTCAAGATCCAGCTAGCCTTAAAGCAAGGTAAGAAACTTCCGCCCGGCATCGCTTTAGACAAGAATGGCAAACCGACAACAGATCCAAAAGAAGCCGTTAAGGGGGTCTTACTGCCATTTGGCGGCCATAAAGGCTACGCGATAGCCTTGCTTGTTGAGATTCTCTCAAGTGCATTCATTGGAGGTTTGAGAAGCAGCGAAACAATAGATCATGCATCAACGCAGGGAGGCTTCTTAGTGGCGGCGATAGACCCCACCCTATTCAGGGAGTATGATGAATATGTGCAAGACTTGGAGGAGATCATAAGCGAGGTCAAAGGCTGTAAAAGAATGGAAGGGGTCTCAGAAGTCCTGCTTCCAGGAGAAATAGAAGACAGAACGTACAGCACTCGACTACGTGAGGGAATTCCAATAGACCCTGAAACCCTGAAATCCCTTGAAGAGGTTGGAAAAAGGTTGGGCGTTCCATTTCCGAGTAGGATCGCTTAAAAAGGCATACTCGCCGTCAAAGTTTTAAAGCAGCTGCTGGAACAAGTCGATAGAGCTGGAAAGTGAAGGTCGCGATAGTGCATAGAGTTCAAAGAGGTGAGCAGGATAATCTAGCCGAACTTAGGGAGCTTTGTAAAACTGCGGGCTATGAAGTAGTCTATCAGCTGAAACAAGAGCGCCCGCCACATCCCAAATTCCACATAGGTCCTGGGAAAGTTGAGGAATTGAGAAAGGCGGTTCAGGAACTTGGTATAGAGAAAGTCGTGTTCGAAAACGAGCTTAAACCTGTTCAAGAATACAATCTCGCAAAGGCTTTGAAAGTTCCGATAATCACTAGGACCCAGCTGATACTCGAGATATTCAGCCTTCATGCAAGTAGCATGGAGGCAAAGCTCCAGATCAAACTAGCTGAGTTAAAGTATGAGCTCTCGAGGGCGAAGGAGAAGGTTAGGTTGGCCAAGAAGGGCGAGCAGCCGGGCTTCCACGGACTCGGAGCCTACGAAGCTGATGTCTACTATGATGAAATTCATCGAAGGATAGTCTCCATCCTAAGGAAGCTTGAGCACATTAAGAAGCATATGGATCTGATAAGGGTCAGCAGGAAGAAGCGCGGCTTACCATTAATCTCCCTCGCAGGATATACTAATGCTGGAAAGTCTACTCTTTTCAATGCTTTAACGACGGAGCAGGTGAAGGTGAGCTCACAGCTCTTCACGACTCTCACTCCGACAACTAGGCTAACCCGCATGGATGGTAAACCAGTCTTCCTCTCAGATACGGTTGGATTCATAAAGAACCTCCCCACCTTATTGATCGAGGCATTTTACGCAACCTTGAGAGAGATCGCATTATCAGATCTAATTCTCCTCGTCGCAGATGTTTCAGAGCCTCTTCCAAAACTTAAAGAACGGGTTGAAACCTCACTTCAAACGCTTTACAGCATAGGCGCTCATAATGTTCCGATTATCTTGGTCCTGAATAAGATCGATTTGATAGGAGTTGAAGAAGCAGAGCGGAAAGCCGAGGAGCTAGATCTAGAGATTCCATATGTATTCACGTCAGCTAAGTATGGATGGGGACTTGAAAACTTGCAGAAGAAGGTTTCAAGCATGTTAAAGACGTTCATCCGCGTTGAAACCAAGCTTCCCTACAACGGCGAAACAATGAGTATTCTAAGCGAGATATGCGAATTCTCAAAAATTAACGGAATCACATTCGATAACGGATTTGTAAAATTGGATGCCGAAATCCCGATCCAGCTTGCTGAGAAACTTCGAAGGTGCGCTGCAGATGGAGTCTTCAAAGTCGAATAACCTGCTCTTGAGAATAGTTAGAGACATAGCCGACTATCAATTTGGAAAGGGAGTTGGCGAAAAGATCTTCCCCGATGACTGTAAGGTCGAAATTTCGAAGAGAACTAGAAGGCCTAAATACGTCTATCTTGGAGATAAATTGCTTGCAACCATCAGGTATCCAGATAATTTGTTAGCTCTGACCTTGGAGGGCGGGAGAAGGCTTCGAGATGTTTTAGGAGAACGGGCTCCAATAATAGTTGTCAAGGAGAAGGCTATTCAGAAATTAAAACAGGGAATGAACTTGACAGCACGTGATATCATTCGGTGCACTAGGGAAATCAGACCTGGGGAGGAAGTCTTAGTAGAGGATGAACGCGGCAATCTGCTTGCCATAGGTAAGGCATCTATCGCCTCGCAGACGATGCTCGAACTCAAGCGGGGAGTAGTCATCAAGGTAAGGAAGGCATGCAAATAGCTCGAAAACTAATATCCTAACGAGTTCACAGTATAGCTGGAGAGGTGTCTAGGAATGCGGAAGCTTTCGCCAAGGCAGCTAAGAAGAATGCAGGCAAGAATGCTTGGAAACCTCGGACTAGATCTAAAAGAACTCGGCGTCGCGGACGAAGTAATGATAAAGCTTCCCGAGAAAGAGATCGTATTGAGAGGAGCGAGCATAATAGAGATGAAGCTTGAAGGAGAGCGGGTATATCAAATAATTGGCGGAGAGGTTGAAGAGAAAAAGCCTTCCGAAGCCGAGGAGAAATACGAGCCCTCACAAGAGGATATCATGCTAGTGGCTGCGCAAGCGAATGTAAGTGAAGAAGAGGCTAGAAACGCGTTAATCGAAGCTGAAGGTGATCTAGCGAAAGCAATTCTCCTACTTAAGGCTAAGAAAGGCTAATGCTCTCTAAACGCGATCACACTATTTTCGTTTATCTTTCTAAGCTTCTCCGCTATCGGGAGAACGCTCTTGAGAGCTTTCACACCCTTCTCCCCCCTCAAGGGTATAAAGCATCCAGCATCAAGATTCCCTATAATTTTCTTAGAAGCCTCCACCCAATCCTCGGGACTCCTAAATCTATCTACTCCAGGAAATGGTGTTACGCTATAATATTGCGCACGTTTCTCTAGGAGGTTACCGACTGCTTCCTCACCATATCTGTATGAATCTATTCTGAAGAATCTCTTCGCAGCCGAGGTTGGACATCTTCCTCCGAGTAGGATTTTCCCTCCACCGAGCTGTGAAAGAATTCTTCTCGCTTCGGCAACGATTCTTGAAGCTATATCCAAGGCTTCTTCGATTATGATGGATTTCCCTCTTGCTAGATATCGCGATGCTTCAAAGACCCCGCTGAGCGATATTATCGAGTAGACTGCATTCTCTCCATGAATCTTCTCGACGAGCTTCAATCCCTTCTTCATCACTGGAATCACTTCCTTGATGCATTCTGATAGCTTCCTCAGAGTCAAATCTAGATCTCCTCCACTTTCAAGCGCGATTCCTAGAACATTTAATGTGGTAACTGAGTGAATTCCCTTCCTAGAATTGCTTAAGAGAAAACCGCTGAAGCAAGTATCGTCTGAAAGCGAATAAACATGTGGAAGATCTAACTTCACTAGATTTCTACTCAACCGCGCAAGTTCTCTTAAATCGAACTCCTTTAAATTGACTA
This sequence comes from uncultured Nitrososphaeria archaeon, assembly GCA_964507345.1. GTDB lineage: Archaea > Thermoproteota > Nitrososphaeria_A > Caldarchaeales > Wolframiiraptoraceae > Wolframiiraptor. Next base: position 9,237 of record CAZDPL010000005.1, on the reverse strand, counting down.
TCAATCCTAAATGACCTAGCTTCTTCCAAGTTTTTCCAACCAGTTCAAGTATGCTTTCAGAAAGCTTCAAAGAAAGAATCCTCTTTTTTGGAAGTCTCTTTAGGAGGATTTGTGCTACCTGCCTAATCTTCTCATCTGAACCGGATAGTTTTAGCTCATGTCTAATCGATAGCGATTTGAACGCTATGTTAATCGAGTTCTCGAATAGATTCTCGGAGTCTAAGTCAAATTCCTTGGAGAAGAAGCCTGTTAGCCAGTTACTGATAGGGTAAATGTCAATTCTCCCAGAGAGATGTAGCTCGGCTACTTCTCTGGGGAGAAAGCTTAGCAGGAGGTATTCTTTCTCGATTGCTCCCGAAGCTTCCTCTAGGAAGATCCTCCAATCGCCTGAGTCAACAGATTTTTTCAATAGCTTCTCGGCGTCGTAGAGCGGCATTCCGAGTCGCGTTAATCTATGCCTGTATTTCTCCAATCCCATGTCGAGTAAAATCGAGTTTACGAGTTCGCGGATGAGCGGAGCTGTTAGATAGTCGATCTTTAGGTCGAGGAGTTTTCTCTCGGCTACGGCTGCTATTTCTTTAGCTAGTTTCGGCGAGAGCTTAGCCTCCTTTACTAAGGCGTCTGCAATCTTATTCTTATCAAACGGCTCTATTAGCTGATCGCTTCTCCTCACAATCATCAGCGTTCTCTCGCCAAGCTCCTCCTCGATTTTCTCCAAGTACTTCAAAACCAGAGCTCCGCGTTGAGATAGAGCGTATTTCCCTGACGATGAATCTACTTCGATTAATCCGCTGTTGAGAAGCTTCTTGAGATGATAGGAGAATTTTCCAGCATCTTTGCTTCTATCCATCCCGACGGCTTTCGCAAGCTCTGAGTATCCCAGCTTCTGATATGCTAGTGATTTGAGCATAGCGAGCCTGATTGGTGAGGAAAGGCTATCCAAAACTGATTCTAGGCTTGACGATGCTCGGCGAGATTTCATCTGACTACCTACTGTTTTCTCCGATAAAAAATCTTGTCGGCCTTCAAAAGGCTTAGAGCTAAACATATATGGTGGATTCCTGAATCTTTCCCGGGAATGGGGCTTAAAGAATTCTTTAAGTCATCGGCGGTCACCTTGAAGCTCACCCGAAAGCCTACTAGACATGAGTTCATGGTTGCGATTAGGATAACCTTGCTTGGAGTCGCCGCGATAGGCGGGATAACCTTCATAGTCAAGTTCATAGCATTAGCGATTCAGGGGGCGTAGAGGCGTATAAACATGGCTCAGCAACCTCCTCAAAAGCCGAGATTCTTCATGGTCAAGGTCACTGCAGGGCAAGAACGAAACGTAGCCCGGATAATCGAGGCCAGGATATCTTCTCCAGAAAAGGAGGGAATTTACTCGATCCTCGTTCTCCCAGGGATCAAGGGCTATCTATTCATAGAGGCGGAGAGCAAGGAGAAGGTCTCCCTAATCACTCAGGGCATAAAGCACGTAAAAGCAAGGGCGATAATGCCGGTCAAGAAAGAAGAACTCATGATCCACTTAACTGAGAAGCCTGCTGTCGAGATGCTATCCGTCGGCGACGTCGTCGAGATAATCTCTGGACCGCTTCAGGGAATAAGCGGTAAAGTTATTAGAGTGGATAAGCCGAAGAATGAAGTAACGATAGAGCCCGCGGACGCGGCCTTCCCGCTCCCAATCTCCGTTCCAGCAGATCAGGTTCGAGTGGTAAAGCAGAAGGAGGTCTAAGAAAATGCCTGAGAAAACCCTAAAGTTCCTAATTCCGGGAGGAGAAGCTTCAGCCGGTCCTCCAATTGGGCCAGCTCTAGGTCCGCTGGGATTAAATGTGTTAAAGGTGGTTGAGGAGATCAATAAGAAGACTAGCGAGTTCAAGGGGATGAGGGTTCCAGTTGAAGTCATAGTAGATACGGAGACGAAGAGCTTTAAGATCAAGGTTGGAACGCCGACGACCGCAGCCCTAATAGTTAAGGAAGCTGGGATAGAGAAGGGGTCAGGGCAACCTAACCGCGAATTCGTTGGAAATCTCAGCATGGAGCAGGTTGTTAAGATCGCGAAGTTAAAGATGCCTGACATGAGAGCTAAGACGCTAAAAGCAGCAGTTAAACAGGTTCTCGGAACATGTCTCAGCATGGGAGTGACCGTGGAGGGAAAGAGAGCTAAAGAAGTCATAAGAGAGGTCGATGAAGGCAAATACGACGACATAATAGCGAAGGCGGAAAGCGAGGTCTCTGAGCAGGGTTAGGGAATATTTAAATCGAGCTCTCTCGGGGGCTTAGGAGGACGCGGAAATGCTTAGAACGCTTGAAAGCTCTTTGATGGAGGCGATCGAGAAGGCTAAGAAGGCTGGTAAGCCTAGGAACTTCAAGCAATCGGTAGAACTAATCATAAACATAAAGGACATAGATCTTAGAAAACCTGAGAACAGAATCTATGAAGTAATCGAGCTTCCACATGGCCGAGGAGGAAAGCCTAGCAAGATCTGCGTAATCGCGGGACCCGCCCTAGCTTCGGAGGCCAAGAAGATTCCCGAGATCGATCGCGTGATCGAGAGAGAGGAGCTTGAAGCCCTGATAGGAAACAAGAGACTTGCTAAGAAAATCGCTTCTCAATATGACTTCTTCCTCGTTGAGCCAACGTTAATGGGGCTCGCCGCGAGGGCTCTCGGAGCGGCTTTAGGCGGACGCGGGAAGAGACCTCAACCAATTCCTAAGGGAGCGAACCTCGCAGATCTCGCTAAGAGCTTGAAGAAGAGCGTGGCCATAAACGTTAGGAAAAATCCGCAAGCCATGTGCTTAATTGGAACCGAGGACATGGATTCAAAAGCGCTAGCTGAGAATGCCGCCACCGTGCTTTCCAAGATCGCTGATCGACTCGAGAGAAAGCTCAAGAATATACAATCGGTTTACGTGAAAAAGACCATGGGAGAGCCCGTGAAAGTGGAGCTTGAGTAATGAGAAATCCAGAATAGGGGTTAAATGTAAGCTTTTTCAAAATGTGGTGGGTTGAGAATTGTCGGCTGAAGCCGTTGTTAAGCGGGAACGGAGGATCCCCAAGTGGAAACTTGAGGAAGTCGAAGAACTATCCAAGCTCATATCTTCTCACAGGGTTATAGCAGTCTTCAAGCTCACAGGTCTCAGAGCAAACCTACTTCATGAAATGAGGAAAAAGCTTCGGGGAACAGCCATCCTGCGAGTAGCTAAGCGAAACCTCTTCAAGAAAGCTGCCGAAAAAGTCGGCAAACCAGAGCTCATAAAATTAATAGAAGACATCAAGGAGCCAATAGGATTCATCTTCTCGAATACCAGCGCCTTCAAGCTGAAGATAATCTTGGATAAAAACAGGATACCGATGCATGCGAAAGCTGGAGAGAAAGCCGACTTCGACGTGGTAGTCCCAGAAATGAATACAGGTCTACCACCTGGCCCGATCTTAAGCGAGTTCGGCAAGCTCGGAATACCGACGAAGATAGAAGGCGGACAGATCTGGATAGCAAGGGATACGGTAGTCGCGAAGAAGGGAGACGAAATTTCCCCAGCTTTAGCTTCGCTCCTCGCCAGGCTAGATATCAAAGCAGTACTGAAAGGCGTCTCGATAGAGCGAGCCTTCGAGGACGGCGTTCTCCTAACGAAGGAGCAGCTTGAGATAGATTTGGAGAAGGTTAAGGAAGACCTCCAGCTAGCTCACGGTCAGGCGATTACGCTATCGACCGAAATAGGCTACGTAACGAAGGAAAACGCATCCATGATCTTGGTGAAATGCCATCTAGAGGCGAAAGCACTTGCAGCCGAAGCGGAGATACCATCAAAAGATACGATTGAGGATATAATACTGCGAGCCGAAGCCAAGGCGCAGGCACTGAAAGCAGCAGCTAAAATCGAGTAAGCTTGCACCCCAAAAATCCTTCACCCGTTAGAGTGGCTATTTTTCTTACAACGGCGTTCGCACTAGCATATGGCATCGACTTTTCACTAAGCCTGCTCGGAGGACCTGAGAAAAATCTTCTGATATATCAGTTCGCATTAATGGCTAGAATGTTTACACCATTTCTCGGGGTAATTTTAGCGATCACACTGACTGGCGCATCTCTCAAGGATGGTTTGAAAAATTATGGGGTGAGAGTTGGCGGGCATTTCTTAAAGTGCTTCATAGCGGCTATAACTATTCCTTTAGCCATGCTAGGCATAGGAGTAGTTTACGCATCTATAGCAGGACTCCCAGTCCAGAATCCAGCAGAAGCCTTTCTCAAGCAACTCGGTGGAGGCCTGCCAATTGATCCCGCGACTTTCCTGTTTCTCATTATTTTCTCTTCGATTTTAACAGGAGCTACTTTCAATGCGATATTTGCATTCGGTGAGGAGATAGGGTGGCGGGGATTGCTTCTCGAAGAGCTTAAAGCTAAGCTCGGCTACGTGAAAACATCTATCTTGATTGGATCGATTTGGTCTGCCTGGCATTTTCCATTGATCTTAATGTTCGGCTATAATTATCCCGAAAACCGCGAATTGGGGCTCATATTATACACCATTCTCTGTATTATCTGGACTGGAATTTTGATGATTTTGAAAAATGAGAGCGGAAGCGTGATTCATCCATCGATTATGCACGGGACGTTGAACGCGTTCGGGGGCTTAATGGCCATGACCATTCCAGTTGAAAGGATCATAGGCCTTCCCGTTGGAGTCCTCTCAATCGCATCATCCTTCACGATTCTAGTCATTCTCTCTTTAATCTTCAAATCAGGCTAGAAGCTTCTCCAAAACTTTCTTAGTAGAGTCGATGAATTGCTTCTCGGAAACCTGCATCCCCAACCCGCCTTGCCCCAGCCTATCTTTTCCTCCTCCCCTTCCTCCAAATTCCTGGGCTATGGCTGATGCGAGTTTCCCTGCATGGACCCCAAATTGGAGAGCTTTCTTATTTGCTACAATTATCAGGGAAGGCTTATCCTCACCATATGCCGCGATGAAGCATGTTGGCTCATCTTCTGCGAGAAGTTGATCGGAGATCTGCAGAATATATTCTTTGTCGCTTTCGAGCTCTCTAGTAACGTAGAATCGTATACCTTTCACCGTTATTGCGGGCTTTCCGCGAAGTTCCTGTGCCCTGAACTTAGCTGCGGAGCTTAGGAGCCTTCTTACAGATCTTCTGAGAGTCTTCAATTCGTTCAATGTTTCATTAAGCTTCTTCTCGGTTAGCTCGATGGGTGCGCCGAGCATTCCAGCGATCTTTCGGACGAGGATCCAGTCATGCTGAATGTATGGTAGAGCGGCTGGCCCAGCTGCGAAGATTAATCTCTCGACGCCATCTTGGATTCTTTCGGTTTTTATGATCTTTATCAATCCTACGTCTTCTGTGTTTTCCACGTGGAGGCCTGCGCATGCTTCTGCATCCCATCCCGGTATTTCGACAACGCGAATTGTTGCCGATGGAACCTCTCCTCCTTGATATAGTTGGAATCCATAGCGTGCCTCTGCCTCGTTTCTGGGCATCAATGCTATCTTGACCGGGATTCTAGCAGCGACGATTTTGTTGGCTTCTTCTTCTATTTTTGCTACCTCCTCATTCGTTAGTCTTCTATGATGGCTTATGTCAAGTCTGCCGAATGTCGGCTCCTTTCTCGCTCCAGCTTGCCAGGCATGCTTTCCTAAAACCTTCCTCGCAGCTCCGAGGAGGATGTGCGTCGCTGTGTGATGGCGCATTATAGCAAGCCTTCGAGTGAAATCAACTTCTCCCTCGATAATTTCTCCGACTTCGGGGAGCTCGCCCTCAACCTTGTGAACTATGACGCCGCCGGCGAGTATTTGAACGTCGACGACGCGGCATGTTCCCTTAGAATGTTTTAGCAGTCCCTGATCCGCTATTGCTCCTCCTCCTTCTGGATAGAAGTAGGTCTTATCGAGGGCAACGTAGTTTTCGTAGATTTTCAAAACTTTTGCTTTAAACTTCGAGGTGAACGGCTCCTCGTAATAGGATTTCTCAGTTGCTGGAACATCTTTGAAGGCTTCTTCGAGAATCTTCAGCTTTTCATCCGCCGTCTCTGCTTCTTCCACTCGTAGATGCCTTGATGCAACCAGTTCGAAAAAGTTTTCAGGTGTCTGGGCTTTAATTCCGAGCTTGCTAGCTATTGATTCGATTACGTCAGGTGTAATTCCTCGTTCGTCGTATGCTTTTATCATGAAGTCGACTGGAACTTCTTTCACGCCCTTCTTCTTCATCGAGGAGAGTTCTCTCTCGACGTAGCCCGAGCCTTTTTTCAGCGTGTCTTCGAATTTCTTAATCTCTGTCTCTACGATGTCTAGGACTTCTTCACGCATCTCCTTAAGGTGATGGAAGTCCTGGCTCCAGTAGCTTAGTTGAAGATCTATTAGGTCGAGGAGTTTATCTTCGTAGCCTATCTCTCTGAGAAGTCGATAAGTCTTCCTTATCAAGAGCCTAGCCAAGTATCCTACTCGAACGTTCGATGGGACGACTCCCTCGCTGATTATGAATGATATCGATTTTGTGAAATCGAGAGCTGCATAAACCTTCTCAAGCGGAGCAATTTCTTTGACTATGACTTCGAGAGGTATTCCCGATGCCTCTGAAACCCTCCTCCTAGCCTCCGCGATCGTCATGCCGGCTTTCGGAACGACGAGCGCCGTATAGGGCGAATACTTAATCAATAACTCTCTATCGACTTCCGGGATCTCCATTATCTTCCTCAACTTTGGGTAAAGTTCTCCATAGATTGCGTCGAAGCTGCTTGGGGTTCCCTGCGTGAGCCAGGTGAAGCGCTCCATACCATATCCCGTATCCACGGTTCTTATCGGAAGCTCGATTAGCTCTTCTCCGACGGTCTTGTACTGCATGAAGACGAGGGTTGCTAACTCGAGGCCATAAGATATCGATTCGAAGCATGGACCTGCGTTTCCTCCACCGCTCCAAACTCCCTCCTTGTAAATCAGCTCTTCTTCGGGAATTCCGAAGACCTCTTGTGCGAACTCGTGATAATATCTAACGGTCTCCTCCTTCCAGTAAACTTCTTTATCGGGGTAATTGAATGCATGCGCTCCGCCCATCTCGAAGATCGTGAGATGCCTTCCGAAGGTTAATCCAACCTTATCGATGTCCACAAGTCTAATGCATGGCTGGCTTATCACGAGCGGATTAGCTGGCGGAGGAGCTATACCCGATGTAACGAAAGGCTGGAAATCAACTATGCTAGCATCAGTCAGAAACATGTCAGATCTCCAGCGGGCCACAACTGGGTAAGGCGAGATTATCTTATGCCCACGCTTTTCAAAGAACTTGAGGAAGGCTTCACGAACCTCGCGGAGGCTCATCTTTTTCTTCGTTAAAGTTTTTCCAACGAAGCGGTAAGGCTCGCATGGAGAATCTCCGCAGGTCTCTCTATCAGGGTCGAGTGTCCAAAAATATTCTCCACATGCTCGGCATCTTTTCCTAACATAGCCCCGCTCTTTAAAGAACTCAAGGGAGTAAGCTTCAGGGCCAAACTTCACTGGTCATCACCCTTACAAGCGTTACTTTGGATAATTACTCGCACCTTATATCTCCTTAGCAGTTTACAAACTATCCGAGGATATGGCTTTAAGAAAAAGTGACAAGAGAATTGATTTTCGAGTCGGCGAATTGCTTGGATTTAGCCGAATAGGGCGCTGAGCCCTGCGAGAGCCTCTTCTTCTTTCTTCTCTTCCTTCTTCTCCTCTTTCTTCTTCTCTTCTTTAGCCTCAGGCTTCTTCTCAGGCTGTTCTGCGGCTGGAGCTGGTGCTGCGGCAGCTACTGGCATCGCGGTTGCGGACTTCAAAACCTCGTCGATGTTCACTTCGGAGAGGGCGGCGACTAGAGCTTTGACTCGGGCTTCATCGGGATTTACTCCCGCAGCTGTCAGAACCTTCTTAACGTTCTCTTCGTTTATCTCCTTTCCAGCTCTGTGGAGCAGGAGCGCGGCGTAAACGTATTCCATGACTACTCGGCTCAAACACGGTTAAGCTTCTTCTTAAATCTTACCTGAAAACCAGCTGAGATCCTGCTATTTAACTCCTTTAAGCCGTGAAAGAGGATAGAATTCTGGAGACGAAGAGAGATGAAGAACATTGATTTCGAGATAGTTTGGTTTGATTCGCTTGGAGCGAAATCGGCCTGCGTCCTCGTGAAAACCCCTGATGCATCAATCCTAATAGATCCAGGAGCTGCCGAGATGCAGCCCGGCTTCCCCGCTCCTAAAAAAATGAAGCGCGAGTGGTTGAGTCAAGCTCGAGAAGCTATTAGAAGGGCTTCGAGGAAAGCGGATATAATTGTGATAAGCCATTATCATTACGATCACTTCACGGATTTTGATGAAGAGCTTTACCGAGGAAAAGTGATCTTGGCGAAGAATCCAAACAATTACATTAATGATTCCCAAAGGAAGAGGGCGGAAAACTTCTACAATAATCTTGTAAAGGCTTTTGGAGGAAAATCTTTGGAAGAGCTTCTTGAGCCGCCGATGGAGCTGGATTACCCAGATCCCCTGAGAGATCTTCCCATAGCTAGGTCGAGGGATTACGGAGACTATTCTGAGAGAAAGCGTGAGCTTTTAGAGCTTGGGAGAAAATGGTTTAGGAAAAGAGTCGAGGCATGGAATAGGTCTCCGAGGATTCCTGAGCTTAGCTTCAGTGATTGTAAAGTGAAGTTCGCAGACTCGAAGACGTTCAAGAGAGGGAACACGCTGATAAAGTTTAGCAAACCACAATTCCATGGAATAGAATATGCTAGAGTCGGCTGGGTCGTCTCAATAGAAATCATATACGAAAACGAGAAAATCCTCCACACATCCGACCTCGAGGGACCTGTGATAGAAGATCAGGCAGAGGAAATAATTCAGGAGAAGCCGAGCGTCTTAATCGTCGATGGACCGAGCACCTACCTCATCCCTTACATGCTGAACCTGATCAACCTGCGAAGAGCGATCGAAAACATGAAAAATATAATCAAGAACACGAATCCAGAAGTAATAATCTACGATCACCATCTTCCAAGAGAGCCGAAATACCGAGAAAGAGTCAAGGAAGTCTACGAAACTGCAAGACTGGAAGGAAAAACAGTTCTCACGGCAGCAGAATATCTCGGAAAAGAACCCGTCGTTCTATCTGTTACTCCTGAAAAATAATAGAGTTATGAGGTAAGATAGGAGGGAAGGATGGTAGCCCGGCTGGGATTCGAACCCAGGTCCCCGGGTTTCTTCTCACGCCTCC
>CAZDPL010000004.1:9361-30550 GCA_964507345.1 uncultured Nitrososphaeria archaeon | reverse complement strand
AAGCCCCGGCCGGGCTTTGAACCCGGGACCCCTGGCTTACCAAGCCAGTGCTCTACCAGGCTGAGCTACCGGGGCCTATTTCTCCTGTTAATTCTTCTTCATTTTAAAATTTATTTTGTTAGAGGAGGGGTTTTGTGAAGTTTAGTTTTTCGATTACGGCGTGTGGGGCGTAGACTGGGGTTTCGACTTCCCACCAGCTTATCCAGTAGCGTTCTTTTCCGAGCTGCCGTATGTTTCGGAGAACATTTAGCAGATTATCGCTTATTCTCAGTCCCTTAATTGCGCCATCTATTCCGCCTTTCCGTATTCTGAGAAGCGCATCTCGGGGGATCGTTGAGAAGTCTCCAGTTTTGTAATTTTGGTATCGTAGGTACCAGTCGTTGGTTACGTATATCCCGTCATCTATTCCTGATATCAATTTTTCAACGCTTCCTTCACCGCCTTCTACGATTAGATTGAATGGTTGGGGAACTATTAATCCAGCGTTTGCCGTTGTTTCGGTGTTGAATTTCTTGGCAGTCGTCGAGTTGTGTAGATATGTTTTGAGAACTCCTTTCTCGATTATCACGTTCCTCCGCGTCGGGACTCCTTCATCATCGAAGGGGCATGCTCCATAAGTTCCCGGGATTGTTGGATCATCTACTAGGGTGAATATCTTGGAAGCGATTTCTTCTCCAAGCTTGTCTGCAAGAAATGATAGGCCGGCGTCTACGTGGAATGCCGATGCGTGTTCGCCCACTTCCTCCACGAGGTTCGCGAAGGTCATGGGACCCAGAAGAGCTTCGTAGGTTCCGGGTTCTCCCTGCACCGGGTTCACCGCGAGCGATGCGAATTCTCCAGCCTTCTTTCCAGCTTCCTCAGGCTTGAAATCCTCCTCTCGAGCAGCGATTGAGACGAAGTGGCCTGTGGCGTCATCTGCGGCGAATGCTCTTATTGAGAGCTCGATTGTTGAGCCTTCAACAACGCCATAAGCGCCTCCGCTGGTTCTAAGCCAAGATTTACCAGTAGAGAAGATTAATGTGCCAGCAGCTCGCTTAGCACCCATCGCCAGAGCGGCGTTTACAGCGGCTTCAACAGCGTCGGTCAGTCTCTCAGGATCTCCTCTAATCTTGGCTCCCTTAAGCAACCTCTTATCGTACTTGAACGGGCCTTTTGGTAGAGGAGCATAGACATCCGCAGGCTCGCTCATCTTCGCGATCTGGACAGCCTCTTTTACTGCTTCGCGTATTCTAGGCATGGATAAACCATCAACCGTTATCGAGGCACGCTTCTCTTTTATCGCAACAAATATGTCAACTGAGTATTCGTCGCGATCCTCGGCTATCACGATCTCATTATTGGTGAACTTTATCCTTCTTTCTCGGCCTATGTAAACCTCCGCTACCGCATCTGTTGCTCCAAGTTTCAAAGCATTCGAAACGATGTATCTCACAATCTTATAGGGCTCCAAGCCGATAAGAAGCCAAAAGCTATAGGCAATAAACATTACGCGGAGAAGTTAATTCCCGGAAGAGCAATGATATTCGCGGAACTTGGAAAGGAAAGGCCTAGAATCGCAGGCAGCCGACGCAGTTCAAGAAATCTTAGCTGGATTGAGGATAGATCCTAGAAACGTAAAATCGGTTAGCATACATGGAGCTATGGCGATTAGAAAAATTGGCCGAGAATCAGAGCTCCTAGTAATTTTACGTGGAAGTCATTCTCTAAGACTTCATAGAATCAGAAATCAAATAGCAGATCTGATAATCTCGCTTGGAGAGGTAGAATTTGAGAAGGATTGTCTAAAAGAGGAGCTTGGAGGAGCTGCGGCTGGAAGCCTTCTCCTACCATACATATCCCTCATTGGAGAGGAATTCGTAAAGAAGTGTGAAGTCCTCTATAAAAGGCACATAACGTTAGAATCGCTTCAAAACCTGATTTTGGAACATAGATTAGCTTCTCCAAGACTTCTGATAAAATCCGCTTACTTCCTATACGATAAGCTCAGGAGGCTTTGCGCGGTATATCCTCTGATAAGACCCTATGTTAAGGCGACGTTTGGAGAGGATCCTGAAAGAAGCTTGGAGATGTCCTTGAGGGGATTCGAGAAAGCTCTTGAACAATTGGTGAGCGAAGGTATTCTAGTTCAAAAGGGTCTTGGACGCTATGCGCCGACTGAAAAATTCGTTCACGAAGTCTTATCGAGGATCTCGATCTACAGTAAGGTTTCCAGAGAACTTGAACACGTGTTCAAACTCTATTTGACCGCTAGCTTATCCTCGCCCCTCGAAGCGATAAAAGATCTAAGCTTTGATCTAAGGTTCTTGAAGCCCGTAAAGCTTCCAGAACCATCTGAAATGATCGAGATTGAGACGTCGCTCGGCCCCCAGCCACTCCTCGTAGACTTCGGAATAAAGGAATTCATTGAGAAAACTTATGGTGTGAAGAAGAGCGAGGTGAAGCTGAGGAAGATAGCTGGCGTGCTAAACTCGGCGTACATGGTCGAGTTCAAGATGGATGGATCTGATATGAAGATTTTCGTAAAAAGGTATCTGAACTGGACTGATTTCAAGTGGGTTGCTGCGTGGCTTTGGGCGATTGGCGTCAAGAACTTCTCGCTTCTCGCCCCGATTCGGATGAGTAATGAAATCTATTTCGTGAACAAGCTCATGGAACTCGGCTTCGATGTCGCTGAAATTCTTCACGTAAACTGGCCTCGGAAAATAATATTCCAAAGATATATCGAGGGGAAAGATCTTGCCGAAGTGCTCTCATCCTGTAAGAGCGGTGAAGAAGTGGAGGAGAAAGGAGTGAAAATCGGCGATATCCTTGGCAGATTGCATAGAAGGGGGATATCGATGGGCGATTGCAACCCATTCAGCTTCATCTTCTCAAAGGATGGGAAAATATACCTAGTTGATTTGGAGCAATGCTCTTACGATGAATCCTTTTCATGGGATATAGCTGAACTGCTTTACTACACATCCCGCTACCTGGAAGCAGAAGATGTGGAAAAATTTGCATCAGGATTTGTTAAAGGTTATCTGAGATGGGGAGAACCAGGAGAAATAGTAAAGGCCATGGACTTGAGATATGCGAGAGTATTAGCGCCACTCACACTTCCTTGGATTCGATCGAAGTTGAAGGAGGCGGTAATGCGGGCGGTTAAGAAATGAGCCATAACAGCCGCCCAGATGAACAACACTTAAAGAACGTTCTCACCTTTAACATTCAAGGGATTCCGATCAAGATAAAGAGAGATCTAAAGATTTACATGCCTTCCGTGGCCTCGATTCTAACAGCTAAGAATCTGAAAAATTTAGAGGATAGAGAAGTTCTCGATCTTGGAACAGGATCAGGATTTCTAGCGATAACCGCATCAAAACTTGGGGCAAAGCGCGTAGTCGCCACCGACGTGTCTTCTAGAGCGCTTAAAGCTGCACGCGAAAACGCTGTATTAAACAATGTTAACAATATAGAATTCAGGCTGGGATCGCTTTATGAGCCTGTGGAAAACGAACTCTTTGACGTGATCATATGCAATCCACCGATGACTCCCTCAAAGAAACCTTTGCCGAGATTTACTTGGGGAGGGGCGGATGGGCGAATGATCTTAGATGAAGTCATTAAGGGAGCTCCAAGCCACTTAAAGAAAAAAGGGCGACTCATAATCCCAGTAATCTCACTCGTCGGAATAGGAAAAACCTTCAGACTTCTCCGAGAAGTAGGGTTTGAGCCTAGAGTTCTAGATTACTGCATCCACGAATTTGGAAGAACTCTTCTAAAATTGAAAACATATTTAGCGAGCCTCCCGGACGCCGATTTCGTTTATGATGGATTGGGGAGGCCTTGTTGGAGGCTCGTTCTTTTTGAGGCTGTTAAGATTTGAGAATATCTTCGACGGCTTTCTTGAATATATCCAAGCCTTCGGTTATAGCGTCCTCGGCTACGGAGAAACTTAGCCTGATGAATCCCTCTCCGTAGGATCCAAGCGCTGTTCCATGTAGGAAGGCAACTCCATATTTTTCGATCAGCATCTTGACGAATTCTTCGGAGTTCATGTTAAGTTTCTGAAGAAGCTTGCTCACCTCAATCATCACGTAGAATGCGCCCTTAGGCTTCACGAATCGTATCCCCTCAATTTCCGATAACTTCTCGACAGCAATGTTTCTCCTACGCTCATATCCCTTCGCCATTTCGAGAGTCGGCTCCTGAGGACCTTTCAAAGCCGCCAGGGCAGCCCACTGCGATATAGAGTTCGGGCAGGACGTCATCACGTTCAGGAGCTTGAATACTTGAGGCATAAGCTCCTCTGGAACCAGTGCATAGCCTATTCTCCAGCCAGTCATGGCGTATCTCTTTGAGAAGCCGTCGGCGATGACGATGCGATCTAATGCTCTTTTAATCTCGAGTGGGGAGTGGTGCTTCTCTCCGTCGAAGAGGAAGGGTCTGTAAATCTCGTCTGAGAGAATATAGAATCCATAGTCTTCTGAGAGGTCAACCAGCGCCTTAACTTCTTCTCGACTCATAACTGAGCCGCATGGGTTATGTGGAGTATTTATCACCACCAGCTTCGTTTTCCGCGTAATTAGCTCTGCTAGTTTATCTGGATTAACTCGGAACTCGTCTTCTATGTCTAGTTTGTATGGAATCGGCTTAGCGCCCGCTAGCTGTGCGGCAGCTTCATACTCTGGATAGCCGGGATTTGGGTAGAGAGCTTCGTCGCCTTCGTCTAGTATTGAGAGCATGCATGCTAGGACGGCTTGCTTGCATCCGCTTGTAACGGCGACGTTTTTCTCCCAGCTTATCTCAACTCCATAATCTTTCTTAACGCTCTCCGCGATCGCTTCTCTCAGCTCCCGTATTCCCGTAGTCGGAGTATAGTGTGTTTCACCTCTCTTCAAAGCTTCTATGGCCGCTTCCTTGATGTGTTGAGGCGTGTCGAAGCCTGCATCCCCTATCTCTAGGTGAACAACCTTCCTTCCAGATGCCTCAACCCTTCTCGCTATGCTTAAAACGGCGAACGCCGCTTCAGGATGAACATTCTCAATACGCTTCGGCACCTTGTACCCGGTCATTGAGTGTTTGAGAAAAATAATGGCTTAAAAAGTTTCTAGGGAGATATTGGATAACGCCTTAAAGAAGGACGTAGTACGCGGAGATGCGGTAAGGTATAAAGCTCCTAGTTGCGAGTTTGAGTTTGATCGGCTGTGAGTCTTGAGGATAAGCTCCAAGGATATTCTGGCGAGGTTCGGGAACTTTTAGAGAAGGTTGGTGTCGAGATCGGGGATGAGGTTGAGATAAAGGTCCAAGATAAGCATTACCGCGGAATTCTCATGGCTAGATACGAGCTCGCTGATCCAGGATATATAGTCATTAAGCTTCCAAATGGATACAATGTCGGCATAAAATACTCAAGAGACCTTGTAGTGAGAAAAATTACCTCAGCGAAGAAGCCCCGTTTTATCCCGCCTCCTAAACCTCCCTCGAAACCTGGGCTTCCGAAAGTAACGGTGATGAGTACTGGCGGAACGATTGCGAGCAGAATCGATTATAGGACGGGGGGAGTTAGAGCTGCTTTAACGGCGGAGGATCTTCTATCCGTTGTTCCCGAGCTATCCGACCTAGCAGACCTAGATGCGAAGATCCTGTTCTCGATCTTTAGCGAGGACATGACCCCCGAGCTATGGAATAGAATGGCGGAAGAGGTTGATAGGCTTATCAGGAAAGGTGAAGATGGCGTCGTGATAGCGCATGGAACCGATACGATGGGCTACTCGGCGGCCGCCCTAAGCTTCGCGCTCCAAAAACCTCCGATACCCGTAGTGTTCGTCGGGGCTCAGCGTTCTTCGGATAGGCCTTCAAGCGATGCAGCAACTAATCTAATAGCGGCTGTTAGGGTGGCTGGCCATGCTCCGTTCGCCGAAGTCTGCCTCGCCATGCACGCATGGCACTCTGACACGGTAATAGCAATTCATAGGGGAACTAGGGTCAGGAAATTCCACACGAGCAGCCGAGACGCATTTAGATCGGTTAATGCAGAGCCCATAGCCTACGTCATCGATGGAGAAATCAAGATCAATTCCGAGAAATTGAATCCACGAGGATCCAGCGAATACGAATTTAAGCCAGGTTTCTCCTCTGATGCAGCTTTAGTCAAGTTCTATCCTGGAATGACTCCCGTTATTCTCGAAGCGCTCGCCGAGAATGGTTGTAGAGGGATTATTCTTGAGGGAACTGGGCTTGGACATGTTAGGAAGGAGCTTATACCGGTGATTAAGAAGCTCGTCGATAGAGGGATATTCATTGGAATGACTTCCCAATGCATCTATGGTAGAATCAATATGAGGGTATATGATAGGGGTAGAGATCTATTGAAAGTGGGAGTAACGCCTTTAGACGACATGCTTCCCGAAACAGCCTACGTTAAGCTTTCCTGGTGTCTGGCTCGGGCAAGAGATCTAGAAGATGTTAAAAGGCTTATGCTCACTCCAATCGCAGGAGAGCTTGGTGAAAGAAGTCTCCCCGTTAGAGAGGAGGCGGAAGCATGAAGATAGATTACAAGGCTATAGGATTGAAGGTCGGACTAGAGATCCATAGGCAGCTTGATACAGCTTGCAAGCTTTTCTGTGATTGTCCGACAACGTTCGTAGAGGGAGGAAAGGAGATAACTTTTGTGCGCTGGCTTAGAGAGGCTCAAAGCGAGCTGGGAGAAGTGGATCCAGCAGCGGTTTTCGAAGCTAGGAAGAGGAGGAAGATAGTCTATCACGCTGACACGCTTAACACATGCTTAGTTGAGATGGATGAAGAGCCTCCACACGACTTAAACAAGGAGGCAATCGAGGTAGCGTTAACCGCGGCGTTGCTCATGAACGCGAAGCCCGTTGATGAGATCCACGTAATGAGAAAGATAGTGATCGATGGATCAAATACTACCGGATTTCAGCGGACGTGCGTCATCGCGCTCGATGGAGAGATAACAGTTGATGGAAAGAAGATTCCAATCCAGACGATAACCCTCGAGGAAGATGCTGCAAGAATAATCGAGCAGAAACCCCATGAAGTCCACTACGATTTAAGAAGGCTTGGAATACCGTTGATCGAAGTCTCGACCGCGCCTGTCATAAACTCTCCTGAAGAAGCATATAAGGTGGCTTACGCGATCGGAAGAATCCTGAGGGCAACGAGGAAGGTTAAGCGAGGAATTGGGACTGTTAGACAAGATCTTAACATCTCGATCAAAGATGGCGCGCTAATCGAGATAAAGGGAGTCCAGGAGCTCGATCTACTTCCAAAAGTCGTCGAACTTGAGGTAATCCGCCAACTCCACCTCCTCAAAATCAGAGATGAACTCAAGAAAAGAGGCGTAACCGAGGAAGACCTGAAAAAAGAGCCAATAAAGGATGTAACCGAAATCTTCTCAAAAACGAAGTCCAAGATCTTGAGGAAGAAAATCCAGCAAGGAGGCGTTGTTCTAGCGCTTAAACTGAAAGGCTTCGGAGGATTACTAGGCTTAGAAGCCGCTCCGGGGATTAGGCTTGGCGCGGAACTGGCTGGAAGAGCGAGAGCATGGTCGGAAGTTGAGGGAATATTCCATACGGATGAGCTTCCTGGCTATGGCATCACGGAGGACGAAGTCAAGAGGCTAAGGCAGGTCATGGAGGCAGGTGAAAGCGATGCCGTAGTTTTCGTAGCATCGGAGAAGGAAAGAGCTGAGGATGCTTTAGAGAGAGTTCGAGAAAGAGCGATTGAAGCATTATATGGAGTTCCATCCGAAACGCGTGGAGCTAGACCAGATGGAACGACCGTCTACCTCAGACCAAGACCTGGCGCCGCGAGAATGTATCCAGAAACAGATCTTCCGCCCTACCCGATTCCTAGAGAATACGTTGAAGAGCTTAAGCGAAGGCTTCCGCCGACGCTAGACGAAGTTGCTGAACATCTCTCAAAGAGATATGGTTTAAGCAGTCAGATCGCGAACGAGCTGATAGACTCGGAGAGAGTGGAGCTCTTTGAGAGGATAGTCTCTGAGACGGGGATTCAGCCCAGCGTAGTCGCCTCGATACTAACAGAGCACATGAAAAGCCTCAAGCGGGAAGGAGTAGAAGTCGAAAAAGTCGGGGACGAGGAAATCGCCGAATTCTTCAGAATGGTCGCCAGAGGAGAGATAGCCAAGGAAGCAGCACCAGAAATCATAAAATGGCTTGCTGAAAATCCTGGAAAAAGCCTACATGACGCCGTAAATGCTCTTGGACTAAAGCCTGTTAAAATGGAGGAAATAGAGGCGGAGATAAGGAAACTTGTTGAAGAGCATAAAGAATTGGTCAAAAATAATCCGAAGAAAGCTGCCTCTCTAATCATGGGAGAGCTTATGAAGAATTATCGAGGAAGAGTTGATGGAGGGAAGCTTTACCAACTCGTATCAAAGATAATCTCAGGCCAAAGCTGAACCTAGAAGATCCCTTAGCCTCAGCTAGATAATTGTGCTTAAATCGTGCATAAGACTCGCATGGAATTCCACTTTCACCGCGGTCAAGAAGCTTTATAATAGACTCTCTTAGACAGTAATCTGAGAGCACAGATGTCATACAAAATCAAGCTCAGAGCTGAAGGGTTTGAACTAGAGATAGAAGGTGATCGAGAATTCGTGGAATCAAAGCTCTCAAATCTCGAATGGATCGACCAGATCTTTAACAAGTTCGGATCGGTGGAAATCACTGCATCAAAGGCTGCGAAAGCCTTACCGAAGGAAAAGCCAGCTTTTAATGAGTTCGCGAGCCTCGTGAAGCCTAAGACGAATTGGGAGAAGTTTCTGACCATAGCGTATTACCTATACAAGTGGGAGGATAGGGACATGACCTACGAAGATGTCGAAAACTACTATAGACATGCGAGATGGCCCATGCCTGGAAACGCTCGAGACGTAATGTCGAACTTGATAAGGGAGGGATACATGGAGGACGCTGGAAAAAAGAATGACCGCAAAGCATTCAGAATACTCCAGAAGGGGATACAGTATATTGAGGAAGCACTCCAGCGAGGTGAGAAATCCTGAGCAGAGAACCAGATCTAAAAGTCATCATAAAACATGGCGAGACCGAGGTCCAATTTGAGGGGAGCTATGAAGAAGTCTGGAGAAGCATCAACAAGTATTTCTCGGAAACCTATCCACCGCTTGAAGCAGTGAAGAAGCTAACTGGAGCGGTTGATGTGAATGAACTCTTAGAGAGGCTTAAGGACTTGGTTGAGATCAGGGAGGGAAGGATAACGATTCTAGGCGAGATGGATGCTAAGAGAAAGATCATAGCCTGCCTCGCGGCGGCCTACGTCGGAAAAGCATTAGGACTCTTTGAGAAAGATAAGCTTGCTCCAAAGGAGATCGCGGCGTATACGGGGCTTGATGAAAGAGTGGCTAGAGCGAGGCTTAGCGAGCTTAGGAAGGCTGGCTTCGTGATCAAAAGCGATGAAGGATTATATGGATTCACTCCCGCATCAATAGAGGAATTCTTAGGTGAGAGGAAGTGAGCTCGGAGGAGGAGCTTAAGGTAACGATCAGGTATGGGGATTTGGAAGCCGAGTTCTCAGGATCGCCTGAAGCTGTTTATCGAGAGATAGTCTCCTTCATGGAGAAAACTCTTCCAACATACTCTCTCGCGAAAAAGATTGCGTTCAGCATGGATCTAAAAGATCTGCTGGACTCATTCAGCCACATGATCGCCTATAACGATGAGCAGGGAATATTCTTCACGACGAGCTTAAGCGAGCTCAAATCCGTTTCCGACGCTATACTCTTCATGGCCCTCCGCAAATACCTAGAATACAAGCTTGGAAGAATAGAAAACTCCTCAATAACATCCGCCGAACTCGAATCAGGACTATCGGCAAAAAAGAAAACCATCTTGAACAACTTAACTAAGCTGGTTCAAGCAGAACTCCTGAAAAGGCTGGATCGAGGCGATTATACAATAACCCCACTTGGCATAAAATACCTAGTGGATAAGTATGCTAAAACTGCGGAAACTCAGGAATAACCCGAGAAATTAAGCTGGTTTACGATAGGTATAGCGCCTCGGAACACCCTCCCTAATCAAGACCCTCTCCCTAACGAGATCTAAGAGGCTGTGCGATACAGCTGTCGGATCATAATGGTAACCTCTCTTAGCAAGTTCTTGAACAACTTCCGAAAGAGTTCTAGGCTGATCAAACCAACCCTCCTCTATTAAGGCTCTCAAAAGCCCGGAGCATGTTGGAAGAGCCCTCCTCTTAGCTCGCTCAGCCTTGGCCATTTCTCTTGCACCTTTCTCGGCTTCAACCCCAAGCTGTGGAAAAGCGGATCTGAGAGCTGAAATGGCGTTTTTTACAGCCTCCTCGATCTTATCTGGAGGAGCCTCTACTCTAACCGTGGCAGGGCCTATTACCACTTCTACCTTGATTTTCTCTTCTTTGCTCATTTTGGATCTTGTTCAATTTGAGCAACATTTATAAGCACAGGCAAGACTATAGAATCGGGTGAAGCTGCGGCATGCAACAACTTGAACAACCCAGATTAGATGGCTTCAGCAGACTCTTTAAATCTTTCCTAGAAGCTGGGAGGCGTAGCTTAAGCGCTGTTAAGGGGGTCTTCTTAACTAGGTTTCATGAGGAGGATTTTGTTCAAAATGAATGGCCTTTAGAGCTTATTGAAAGGGCTCGGAGCGAGGACGTCTCGGTGGTGGAGATCTCGATCGAAGAGGCGGAGGCAAGGCAGGTAGTGGCCATAGATACGTCCTCGATCATCGTGGCGACCGATCGGAAGGGGGTGGTGACCGCTGTAAGAGGAAGTCTAGTTACCAGAACTCCGCTTGGATTAACTGTGGAGAAGATAGGGCCATTCATAGCGTACATCACTCAAGAAAACATGCCCGAAGTACTCGCATCAATCCTCGACGGAGCATCCCCACTAGATTACTGCGCAGTAGATTACCAACTCGACGGGTCCATTCAAAAGGTTTTAGCGGGTTTGCTTGAGAAGAGGCTGCAAGAATACGTGGCCGAGAAGTATCGAAACAGTATACTGCTCTTCGATGGATCTCTTTCAGCAGGCCCACTAGATAACCCACTTTGGCTCGTCTCGAGAATTCTAGAGAAGGCTTTACCCAGGGGAAACGATGTATTAGCATTTTCGAAAACCAGCATTCTACAGTTTTGGGGGGAAGTCTTCACCGAGGAGAAGCTCGGAATATCTCCGCCCTACGCTATTGACATGACTTGGCTAATCAAAAGCATAGAGATGCGGGTCAAAGTTTTAGGAAAAACCTTCCTCGCTAAGCTGAGCCCAGGCGCGGGCGTATTTCGAGTTGACGTATCAACGACTAAGAAGGTTCAACAAGTATTCGGAGACTTTTTGAGAAGCGATTCCCTGATTTATGGTTATCCTGAACTTCTCATTCTGGCTCACGACTACTGCACGTTCACGAAGGTTGACGTGATGGCTATTCAATCTCTTCTGAAGAGGTATGGAAGCGAGTTTTTCGAAATATTCTCGATACGAGATATGTTGTTTAATCCGCTCGATGGGGAGTGGAGGAGATGAAGATTCTAGCCAAGAATGGGGACACCGTTGAGTTTTTGGCGTCACCTGACGAGGAGCCGCTTAACCGAGGAGACTATCTTTTGATAACCGAAGGAGAGAAGAAGATGCTCGTTCAGGTAATCGACGTAGAGTACGCCGAGATTCCCGGAATGCTCGAAGACACCTTAAGAGAACTCGCATCTGAAGCGTTCTCAATTAAGCACTTTGATCCATATGATGTTGGATCGATCGTCGCGGAGGTAAGAGATTCTAGAACGATTATTGGAAAATTCAGGGGCGTGATCCTAGATGGCAGCCTCCGAAACGATGTGCTCTGGCTTCCATCGAGATTCAAGTCCAAGATCGAGCGAGCCTCTCCCGAATTAATCTCAGAATTGTCTCGAACCTGCGGCAGAAGGCAGATAATAATCGGAGATTGCATGGGGAGCAAGATGTCGATAAACGCCGAGGATCTCGATGGCAGACTAACGATAATCACGGGCAAGAAGGAGACCGGGAAATCTTATCTCGCAAAGCTTCTAATCACATCTCTCGCAGAATATGGAGCCAAGATAATGGTTCTAGACGTAAACGGAGAATATGTTGGCTTATCTCAAACTGATGCGGGGTCTAGGAGCAAGATAGCTGAAAAATTGGTTATACTATCTCCGGGAGAGAACTTCAAGATCTCCATGGAGGATGCAGGGCTGAAAACCATACTCGACATCTTACAACACATCCTAGCGACGCCCGCAACGAGCCTGAGAGAATTCATCAGAGTATGGAATATGGTTGAGAAAGTGGATGGAAAAGTCACGCTTAGAGGATTAATCGAGGGAATGAATAGAGCGCAGATGCATGAATCCGTTAGAGAGGCTTTGATGAGTAGGCTGCTGAGCTTGAAGGAGACGGAGTTCTTTGACGACCAAAATCCATCAAAGCTCGAAGAGATTATAAACGCTAGAAAGGATGGCGGAATCTTCGTGATCGACCTCTCAAAATGCATCCCCCACGCTAGGAAGATCGTAGTTGAATATCTTCTCAGCAAGCTCTCAACCTTGCTGAGGCAGGGGGCGGTGGATCCTCTCTTTCTCGTAGCCGAGGAAGCACACCTATATCTTAGGGAGACTTATTGGGATGACCTCGTTACTAGAATGAGGCATATAGGGCTTTTCCCGATATTCGTAACAAACCAGCCTGACAGCATACCTGAAACCGTTTACAGGCAGGCGGATAACATATTTCTCTTCAACTTCACGAACGAATCGGATCTAAACTACATTTCAAAGGCTTCGAGGATAGATGCTGAGACAGCTAAGAGAATAGCTAAGGCTCTTCCACCCCGCCACTGCCTCGTCATAGGAAAGGTGGTGAGCGATCTTCCGATGGTGGTGAAGGTTAGGGAGATTAAGCTCAAAACCATGGGCGAGACGAAGCTACTCTTCAAAGCTGAAGCGAGGTAAGCGCACATGGCCAAGAACACGTATATGTGCAAGGTAATTCCATGAGAATCCTAAGAGAATCCCGCACTCCCAAACTCCTCCAAAAGATTAAAACCATCGATTTCACCGCATCATACGCAAATGCAAATGTTCAATGGTGACGAAAATAGGAAAGACCCGTTCATGGATGAAGAAGCGAGAGAAGAGATCAGATTAAAGCTCGAGGAATCGCTGAGCCAGCTAAATGCTCAGATAATGAAGCTTAGATCAAAATATCAGGAAATGATGGCCAGAAGCAAAGAATACTTCGAGCAGGTCGTCGAAGCCCTAATCTCAGGTGATGAAGGAAGAGCCTCGATCTACGCCGAGGAGATCGCCGAAATTAGAAGATTGGCCAGCGTCATAGTCAAGACGCAGCTCGTCCTCGAGCAAGTCAAGCTCAGACTAGAAACCATCCTAGAAGTCAGCGAACTAATGGGGCTAGTAGTCCCACTCTTATCGTTAATAGCTGAAGTCGAAGACGAAGTAGCAGGAGTCGCGCCCGAAGCCGCAAAGAATCTACATGAACTCGCAACCTACATAGAAGACTTCACGAATACGACCGCCGCTACCGGATTCGATATAAGCGTGCCAGAAGAGGCCAGCGAAGAAGCGAA
This sequence comes from uncultured Nitrososphaeria archaeon, assembly GCA_964507345.1. Taxonomy (GTDB): domain Archaea; phylum Thermoproteota; class Nitrososphaeria_A; order Caldarchaeales; family Wolframiiraptoraceae; genus Wolframiiraptor. The sequence goes on along the minus strand of CAZDPL010000004.1, from coordinate 16,922 downwards.
GAAGATCTTAGAAGAGGCTCAGAAGGCGGCTGCAGAGAGGGTTAAGCAATCCTTCCCAGATGTTCCAAAGCTCTCGGAAGAAGAGAAGCTAGTTTACTCATATATCTCGAAGACGGATTCAGAGCTTGATCTGAAGAAATGCGCGAAGGAATTGGGGATAGATGCTAGAGAAGTGAAGAGGATACTTGAGAAATTAGAGGAAAAAGGGTTGATCGAGCTCGTCGGTTAATGGGTTCCGAATTTTTCAGCCCATTCAATCATCCTCTTAATGCTGTTTAAGTCGACGCTCGGCTTCCTTTTCCTGATAACATCCATGAAGTCTTCCATTCGAATCTTCCTAGGTCTATCTCCTCCACCGCTTTCAAAGAACTCACTAACTATCTTCATCTGAACCTCCATGCAGATCGAATGGATGTCGGCGGCAGAATAACCGTTAGTGATTCTGGCAAGCTCGGAGAACTCCACGTCTTCATCCAGATCCAGTTTGCCAGCGTAATGTTGGAATAGCTTCAATCTCGCCTCGTAGTTTGGTAAATCTATGTAGATTCTCTTCTGAAATCTTCTGATGAACGGTTCGTCGAGAAGCCACGGCTTATTCGTCGCAGCCAATACGTATATCAAGCTGTTTCTACCCTTGTCTAGGAGCCCATCCATCTCTTTTATTAGCTGGTTTCTGGCTCTTGCCTCTCCACCGACCTCGTTTACCCTTATCGCCGTAAGCGAGTCAACTTCATCGATGAATATTATCACGGGTTTCCCTGAAGCTTCATACTCTCTAGCCGTTTTGAAGATCATCGAAATGTTCTTTTCGGATTCGCCGAGCCACTTCGACATTATCAGCGAGGCGTCAACATGCATGAAAACAGCATCCACCTCATTTGCAACGGCTGCAGCCAGCATAGTCTTTCCACAGCCCGGAGGTCCGAAGAGGAGTATTCCCCTCGGCCATCCTAGTGGGAAGAGGTCGGGGCGTTTCATCGGATAGATAATGCTCTCCATTATTGCTTTCTTAGCTTCCTCTAATCCTATCACGTCATCCCATTTTATCGGCGGCGGATTCTCAATTATGAAATCCTTAGCGGCTTCAGATGCTTTTTCAGCTTTCGGCGCTTCGGCTCCCTCGTAAACGCTTTCGTTTAATGCTTCAACCCTTTGCTGATATTGTTTTTGTTTTTCTTCGTAGATTTTCTTCATTAGAGGGTCATCGGTAAGTTCGATCAGCTTTGAAAGCAGATATATTGCTTCGCGATACTGTTGAGCAGCTTCTTTCTTCATCCCGATCTTATCATATCTTACAGCTGCTCGAGCGCGTTCAGCCGCTAATCTTTCAAGTTCCCTCATAACCTCAGCGCTGATCCTCCTACGTTCTAACCTAAAATCTGTATCTTTTCACCGAGCTAAACCCAATACATGATTATATCACCAAGCAATACTCGGATATTCTTCTTATGCTGAAGTTTAGGGGTCTTCTTTGGCTGTGTAGAATACTGTGCATGTCAGGGTTCTCGCAACTCCCCTCATTCCTCGAATCCTATCTATAACTAGGTCTCCGATCTCCTTCATGGATGACCCTCTAACCTTAAGTAGGATGTCCCATTCTCCCGAGATTAGATGAGCTTCTTCAACATCTTCGAGCATGGCTATTTGATGGGCTAAATCTTTCTGGGAGACTTCTGAGCCGGGCATGAAGGATACGAGTATGAAAGCTGTAACGTTTTTTCCTAGCTTGGATTTATCAACCTTAATTGTAAACCTCTTTATGACGCCCATCCTCTTCAGCTTGTTTATCCTATCTTGAACAGTCGTTCTGGGGATTCCGAGAGTTTCGGCAATCTCTCGAATATTCCGCGAGGAGTCTAGCTCAAGCTCTCGGAGAATCATCAAATCTTTCTCATCAAGCTTTTCCTGCTTCCTTGAACGCTTCATTTCGAATCTGGAATGCGGTTAAAGGTATAAGCGTTTTGCTTTCTTTCTACGTCGATCGTCGATTCTCGATTCGGCAAAATTTAAAAAGTCAAAGCAAATCAAAGAGCCAGAAATCATGGTCAAAATCAGAAACGTGGCAATTCACGGCTATGGAGGATACATTCCGAGATACAGAATAAAGGATGAAGATATTGGGAGAATCTGGGGGAAGGATTCCTCCGAGCTTCCGATAACTGAAAAGACGGTTGCTGGTATTGATGAGGACGCGGCTACGATGGCCGTCGAAGCAGCGAGAATCGCTCTCAAACGAGCGGGAATAGACCCTAGAAAAATCAAGGCAATCCACGTTGGAAGCGAATCCAAACCTTATGCCGTAAAGCCTACTGGAACGATTGTGGCCGAAGCGATAGGCGCTTCTCCGAGCGCCCTTGCAGCAGATCTAGAATTCGCCTGCAAAGCGGGAACCGAAGCATTCCAATTAATCACGGGGCTTGTCGAAACTGGGCGAATTGAGTATGGCTTGGCAATCGGCTCTGATACGGCTCAGGGCAGACCCGGTGATGCGTTGGAGTTTACGGCGGCGAGCGGAGCGGCGGCTTTCATTCTGGGGCGATATGAGGATGATGCTATAGCGAGGATTGAGGCTTGGAGCGGGTATGTTACGGATACTCCAGACTTTTGGAGAAGACCTTTCGACAAGTATCCCATGCATGCTTCAAGATTCACAGGGCAGCCAGCATATTTCCGACACATACTAGGAGCTGTCAAAAGCCTTCTCGATAATGATGGCTACTCTCTCAATGAGATCGATTACTTCGTCTTCCACCAGCCAAACGTAAAATTCCCGCTAGCGGTGGCGAAGTCTCTTGGAATAAGTAAGGAGAAGCTCATGCCCGGATTGATCGCGAACATTCTCGGAAATACGTATAGCGCCTGCTCGCTGCTCGGCCTAGTAAGCGTCCTAGATTCAGCCAAACCTGATCAAACAATTCTAGTAGCGTCTTATGGATCGGGGGCGGGAAGCGACGCATTTATTGTAAGAGTGCTTGACGGAATTCTTGAAAAAAGGGAGAGGGCTCCCAAGCTCAAGCAATTCATAGAAGATAAGATCTATGTGGATTACGCCACTTATCTGAAGTTCAGAGGCCAAATAGTGAAGGGGTGAGGGGGAACGTGACAAAAGTTTACGTCGCTGGAGTGGGATTCACTAAGATCGCGGAGCATTGGGATAAAAGCTTAGAGCAGTTAATGGCTGAAGCCTCTGTGAAGGCTCTGGAGAGTGCTGGGCTCACGGCTGTAAATGCGATCTATGTTGGAAACATGCTTGGAGAAGTCTTGCAGGAGCAAGGGCATCTCGGATCCATAATAGCTGAATACGTAGGGTTATCGAGGGTGCCAGCGTTTAGGGTTGAGGCCGCCGAAGCCTCGGGCGCCGCCGCGCTCTATGCTGGAGCCATGGATATACTTTCAGGCAAGTCGGATGCGGTTTTAGTTGTTGGGGGTGAGAAGCTTTCAGATGGATTGCCCGAGGAGGTTTACTCCGCGTTAATGGTTGGCGGCAGGCAGGATTACGAGGGATTTATTGGAGCAGAGTTCTATTCGCTTAATGCTCTTCTCTACAAGCTTTATCGAAAGCGCTATGGAGAAAGCGATGATGTGGCGATGTTTCCCGTCATCAGCCATCAGCACGCTGAAGGAGTTCCGCATGCGCAATACCCCTTCAAAATACCCTTGGAGAAAGTGCTTTCATCGCCCTTTATTTCGGAGCCTCTTAGAAGGCTGGAGGTCAGCGGGATAGGAGATGGAGCAGCAGCGGTAATCCTTGTAAGCGAGAAATTGGCTGAGAAGATTAAGGCTCCTAAAACTGAATTGTATGCAGCGTCGGCAACAGACTACGTTAACCCATTTGAACGCGAAGACCCTCTAAAATTCGAATCGTTATCGATGGCGACGGGGAAGGTTTTGGAGGATGCAGGAGTGAAGCGAAGCGAAATAGACTTCATAGAGCTACATGACGCGACTTCAATCATGGCCGCGATCTCTCTTGAATCATGCGGATTCGCTAGACCTGGTGAAGCTGGAAAGCTTGCAGCACGGGGGGAATTTGACCTAGGCGGAAGCCTTCCATGCAATACCTTCGGCGGCCTAAAGGCGAGAGGCCATCCGCTAGGAGCGACGGCAATCTATCAAGTAGCTGAAGCCTATTTACAGTTAACCGAACAAGCTGGGAAAAATCAGGTCGATTCCGCCGAGAACGGGTTAGTTCAATCGCTGGGTGGTGTGGGGGCAACCGCGTTCACAATATTATTGAAGAAAGTTTAGGAGGTGGGAATGTGAGGGTTCCTAGATATTGGAGAAACCTTTCCTTCAAGTATAGGCTTGTAGGATGGAGATGCAATCACTGTGGAACATTCCACCATAGCAAGCCAATTGTATGTAAGAGATGTCGCTCAAGAGATTTCACGGAAGTGGAACTTCCAAAAACGGGTAGGCTAATAGCTTACACGGTTGTGAACTCAGCGCCTAAGGAGTTTAATGACTCATCCCCATATCTCATCGGGCTTATCGAACTCGATGATGGAACGAGGATAATATCTCAGCTCACGGATTTCAAAGAAGATGAGTTAAGGGAAGGAGTGCGGGTAGAGGCGGTCTTCAGAAGAATTAGGGTGAACGGCGAGCAGGGGATCATTGAATACGGCTACAAATTCAGACCGAGCATAGGCTGAAATCTACTCCATTTTTCTTAATCTCCTCCAGACGTAGATCGTGGCGTATTCTCGTGGAATGCCCTCTCTTTGAGCAATCAAGTCTATCTGAGATCTGATTTTCGCTCTCGCTTCTTCGAGATCACCATATCGGCTTTGAAGAGCTTCAACTATCTGTGGGAATAGGCTCTCCGCCAGATCCTTGTAAGAAGTGGTCTCGTAGATGTTCTCCGCCATCTTTCTCAGCTGATTTATCCGCTCATCAACCTCCTTGATCTTCTTATTTATTTCAGCAAGCTTATTCCTTAGCTCGGGGACAAGCTTCTCTAATTCCTCCTTCTTTGAAACAGATATTGGTCTTCCATGCTCTTCTAGCTGACGCATCGTATCGAGTTCGACTTGATTAAAGTATAGCTCTTCCTCGATCGAGGAGAATCTTTGCTCTAAAAGCTCTCTCAGCCGCTTGTATTTCTCAATCGCGTCATCGATTGCCTTGATCAACTCATCTCTCAACGCGTCCCATTTCTGGAGAAGCTTCTTTAGGATTCCGATACTCATCTCCTCGTTTTCCAAGAACCTCTTTTGAGTAACCTGCTCCCTAATTTTTATCTCCTCAGCCTTGCTGATGACGAGTTCGTATGCCGCCTCGGCTTCCGCCATCGCTTCCTCAATAAGCCGCTCCTCGGTTTTAGCTTCTCCAGCCTCAGGTATCGAGACTTCAACAGGCTTTTCAGAAGCTTCCTCAACAGGCTCTATAACGGGCTCAGCCTCCTCCTCTATATCCGAATCCTTTATTATCACCCGCTTAGGCATTTCAAACCCCTCTGCTATCTCATCGATCTTAAAGATATTTATCATTATCCGATCGCGGAAAACTCGCCTGGTAAACTTCTCCAAAGCCCGTCGGTAATATTCCTTAAGGATTTATGAACTAGCTGGCTAGAAATGCTTTTGAAAGTCTTTGAGGCTCCTAGAGTTCGGTGAACGCGTAAAGTCCGCGGAGGAATGCGGCTGCGGCTTCAAGCATGATAAGACTTTGAAGGCGGTTATCTTCGGCCCTCTAACAGAAGCTCTTAAACACTTAGAGAGGTTTGGGCTTAATCCTCCTTATGCCGTCTTCTCAGATAAGATCACCTACGAGGTAGCTGGGAGAATAGTTCAAGAAGAGCTTGATGCAAAGCTGCTTTTAGTTAAATCACCTACATTCCAAGAGTCTGAGAAAAAGGCTAGAGAGCTTGGGGATGTTAGGACTTTGATAGCGGTCGGAGGAGGCACTGTGATCGATGTGGCAAAGTATGCTGCCTATCTATCAGGCGCGGACTTCGTTTCGATTCCAACAGCTCCGTCTCACGATGGAATAGTCTCGCCGATAACCTCGCTCTTCACCGAGAATCGTAGAAAATCCATTTTGACCCGCGCTCCAAGTCTGGCCATAGTAGATCTCTCGGTATTAACCTCGGTTCCCCGAGAATTGATAGCGTCGGGTTATGGCGATATCCTAGCGAAAATAGTTTCTCTAAAAGATTGGCAGCTTGGGAGAGATGAACTTGGAGAAGCCTATTGCAAAACAGCGGAGGAGCTAATTCTCGAAGCAATTGAGCTGGCGATAGACTCCTTAGATCTAAAAGCGGAAACCGAGGAGAAAGTAGCCAGATTGATCAAGGCATTGATAAATTGCGGAGTCGCCATGATGATCGTCGGCTCATCCAGGCCAGCTTCAGGGAGCGAGCATCTCATAAGCCATTACCTAGACATGAACTTGGAAAAGAAGCTTAGGCACGGAATTCAATGCGCTATCGGAGCACTCGCCATGGCGGCATATCATGAACTCCGTAACCCGAATTGGTGGAAGAATGAGAAATATCGCTTAGAGGCATTGAGAGAATATGTTCTAAAAGCGGGCATACCCACAAGACTCGAAGACGCTGGAATCCCCGTGGAGGTTATGATAAATGCGATAACTGATTCCTGGAGGATCAGACCTCAACGCTATACGATTCTTCACAAGTTTAAGCCTGATCGTAGAGAAGCTTTGCAGATCTTGAAGACCGCTGGCCTAGCCTAAAGGATTATCTACTAGATGAATCCTGATTTTTCAAGATGCTCAGGATAGGAGTTATAGGAGCTGGGCAAATTGGGTCGGCGATCGCCAAAGTATTAGCTGAATCAGGCCGATATCAAGTCACAGCCTCTAGGAGGAACATCGATGAAATACGCCATTTAGAAAAGCTTGGAGTAAAGCTTACGCGTGATAATCGATTGGTCGCCGAATCATCTGACGTCGTATTCTTAACCGTGAAGCCTTATAAAGTCGAGAAAGTCCTAAGAGAAGTATCCGATCTTTTAGATGGAAAGATTCTTATCTCGGTTGCCGCCGCGATCCCCATCTCGAAGCTCGCATCTCTAGCTCCTAGAGCCAAGATCATTAGAGCGATGCCTAACGTGGGGTTGATCGCTAAAGCAAGCTTCACAGCCTTCTCCAAGGGGCCGAACATAACGGAAGAGGACTTGAAGATAGTCCATAAGCTCCTCGGAGAACTCGGAAGCTACATGGAGGTAGATGAGGATTTGATGGATGCTATCACAGCTCTAAGCGGAAGCGGGCCAGCATACGTCGCTCTATTAATAGAGGCGATGGCTTACGCGGGATTAAAAGTAGGGCTTCCACGCGACCTAGCTTATCAATCGGCAACTTACACCGTCTATGGAACGGCGAAGCTCATTCTGGAGTCAAAGCTCCACCCCTCCACCGTTAAGGAGATGGTTCTAACTCCAGGCGGAACGACCATTGAAGGAATTTTCTACCTTGAGGAAGGCGGCGTAAGAACAGCGGTCATGAAAGCAGTTGAAGCTGCCACAAAAAGAGCTAAAGAGATAGCTCAGAAGCTAAATAGCCCATAAGTTTGCTTTTCTACCAGCGGACAAAT
>CAZDPL010000004.1:5077-9261 GCA_964507345.1 uncultured Nitrososphaeria archaeon | reverse complement strand
AGATAGCTCAGAAGCTAAATAGCCCATAAGTTTGCTTTTCTACCAGCGGACAAATGCTTCGAGAAACAACTACCTTACATTCTCCACTTTCTAACGGTCCACCATGATACAGCGATGAGCCACTTATTGCAGCCACCACTTTAAGCTCAAGCTCTCCACCACTCAAATAGCACATAGGTTACCTTTCCGAGATTCGCATCAGAGATAGCTATGGTGAAGTATTTTCTAACAGTGGTCGCAAGCCTTCCCGACCGAATTATTTCTAAGGCGGAGATCGTTTCTCGCGGAGACTTTACTTGAACTATGAAAGGCGCATGCTCCAGTCCTGGGCCATATCTATAGACCGCGAAGTCGCTTCCAAACTTTATTCCAGGAGTAACTATGAAGCCTCTTTCGCGCAGGTCTTTATACACGAGATAACTCTCTTGAAAATTTTCATAATGCTCCTCGGCTTTTCGAAAGAATTCCTCCGTGGATAACTCTTTCCCGTTTTCATAGACTTTGAGAATCCCCTTCTCGACGAGGTAAGCAGCTTCTATCACGTCTAGGATTAGCGGTGCATCGAAATCAGCTGACTTCGGTTTTGAGATTCCTAGAGGTTTTCCATAGAAACCCATCTTGTAAAGCTCTCTGGACTGCTCTATATTCCAGACGATAACGTTCCCTTGAATCAGCTCCGCTTCAATCAATTTCGCGCTCATTTTCCATTAGAGAACGGCGACCGATAATGCTCTGAGAATGTCCACAATCCTCTCAGCATGATCAGATATGTCCTCAATCATTTCCGCGACCTCTCTGCATAATAAGAGCTGGGGAATTTTCAGATCGCTTTTAAGAAGCTCTAGGTCTAGATCCCTGTAAAGATCATCGCATTTCTTCTCATTTTCCTCAGTCTCCTTTATCTTCGTATAGAGAGTTGAGGAATTCAGGGTTGTGGCGAGTAAGGCTTCTCTCATGGTCGTTAGAGTTGATAAGACTGCTTGGCCGAGATCCATGAACAACTTGCTGATGTTCTTCCCGAGCTTCGTCTTCATCCTGCTTAGATTCAGTATTCTGAATGCCGCCCCCTCCGTTATGTCGGCTATCCTATCGATCTCAGCCGTAAGTCTGACGAAGTTCTCTCTAGAGGAAAGTAGAGCGCCAACATTCGTGATCTCCTTCTCAACGGTTCGATTCATATTCTTCGCGCTCTCATCATTCTTCAGAATCTCCTGGTAAAGCTCTTCGATCACGTTCGTTTTTTCACCATTAACGAATTTCTCTAGCATGTCGAGGAGAACCTTGTACCCCTCCAACACGATTCTAACCTGGTCTTGAATCAGGGTCAAGATGTTAACTCTAAAATCCTCTTCTCTATCTCGCGGAAGGGTCATAGCTCACCTGTCTAGTAGAGTTTAGCCGCTGCTATAAGTATTTCCTAAATCTTTAGGGAAAGCTCAGATAATCCCTGAGCAAGTCCTTCAACTCATCTAAGGCTACCCTGAGCTGGAGGGCTGAATCCCTAAACCTCACCGTTACGGTTTCATCCTCTAGTGTTTGATGATCTATGGTGACACATATCGGCACACCGATCTCATCATATCTGACATATCTTCTTCCAATGCTTCCTGAATCATCGTATTCGACGTCGAAGTCGCTTCTCAGATCTTCATAAATTTCGAGCGCCTTACTTGTGAATGGTTCTTTCGATAGGAGAGGTAGAACTGCAACTTGTATCGGGGCTAGATAGGGTGGGAGCCTTAAGACAGGTTTACCCTTCTCTAAGTCTAGCGCGTTCTCCAATATGCAATAGAGGCTCCTATCGATCCCCATGGATAGCTCAAATACGTGCGGCAGAACTTTTTCGCCATCGTCTAGAACTTCCATTTCGTGGCCGCTTGCTTCTTGATGACCTCCCAAATCGTGTCTTCCTCGATTATTGCATGCAACGAGCTCTATCCATCCTAAACTGGTTTTAACCTCGAGATCCCATGCCTCAACGGCGTAGAATGCTTTCTCATCGGCGCTAAGCTGCCTTAACCTGATCAGCTTTCTCGGGATTCCAGCCTTCTCATAGAATTGTTGGATTAAGGTTAGGTAGTATGCTATGAGCTTACTTGAAATTAAACCCTCTCTCAAAGCATCTTTGCAAGCTATGTCAATTGGCTCATTCTCGTTCAGCGGCTGCAACCTCAGCCGATAATCCATTATCGAATCAGCTTTTGGAAAATCATCTGCCTTATTCGGATTGAAGAAGACCTCTATCTCCGCCTGATAGAATTCCCTCATTCGGAGAAGACCTTGCCTCGGCGATATCTCGTTTCGGAAGCTTTTGCCGACCTGAGCTATTGCGAATGGAAGCTTTCTCCTCATGGTCTTGTATATTCTTAGAAAGTCGATGAAGATGTTTTGACATGTTTCAGGTCTTAGATATGCTTCAGCCTCCATTACACCAACGCCCACCTTGAACATCATATTGAAGTAGGAGTAATCTGCGAGCTTTCCACCACATCTAGCGCATACTATTCCATTATCTTCCACGAGCTTTCTCATCTCATCTAAGCTAAGCCTCTCTGGAACATGTATTCCCGTCTTTTCCTCAATCAACTTATCTATTCTGTAAACCGCCTTACAGCGACTGCATCTCGCGATCGGGTCTACGAAGCTCTCCAGATGACCTGAAGCCTTGAAAACATTTCTTGAGAGAATTTGCGCGCCATCGATTTCAAGCATATTGTCTCGCTTTACGAGCTCCCTTCTCCAAAGTTCTATGAACCTTCTCTTCAAGGAGACGCCTAATGGACCGTAATCCCAGAAGCCCGCTGGAGCGTCGCCGTAGATCTCAGATGAAGGCATGAAGAATCCTCTTTCAAGCGCTAGCCTGATCACTTCATCGTATTTTCTGCTTTCAGCTTGCTGGCTCACGAAAGACACCAGCCTTCTACGTCAATTCGATTCGAGTTATATTAGCTTAACTTCCGATTATTATCGCTTTACAGCTTGGGCAAGTCCCGTTAACGCTCACCCAAGTATCTATACAGCCCTTATGGAAAACCGCTTCGCAATTGCTACACCTAATAGCCTCGCCAGGTGGTATCGATTCAAAACATATACTGCACACAGCTTCCTCGAGATCTGGAGCAGGAACTAAGCGAGCTGTAACGGATCTACCCGCGCCGGGGGCTGGCGTTGGAGGTCTTAGGATTCTTTCTTGAGGTGGAGCGGGCGCTGGTGGAGGAGCTGGTTGAGGAGCTATGGGAACAGGTTCTTCTTTCACTGGTGTGAGTAGGGCTAGTGAGCCTACTCCGAGCTCGATCACCCCCGTGAATACGGCGGCGAAGAAGCCCACGTCTAAATGCACGTTAATGGATAAACTAAGTAGCTTAACTACGTAGACGTAAATTGGTGATAGTGTTGCAAGTATTCCTCCGAAGACCGTGAGAGAGCCGAGGAGGACTTTCATTAGTTTAAGTCTCTTGGCAAAGTACGCTGCAAGTAATCCAACACCTGCTAAGAGGCCGCCAGTCACAGATAAGATTAGAGAATCTAGGAAGACGTAACCGTAAATCGAAGCGCCGCTATTCGCTTCAGTATACCAGCTCAAGAGAAGAGCGAGGATATGTATTGCCCCTATGGCGGCGGCGCCTGAACCTATCTTGTATAACCTAGAGATTACTTCTTGCCTGCTTACAATCAATCTCCGTCAGCTCCTTTAAGATGAGCTATGCGGCACCTTATAAACGGCTCGTAAAAACCGACCTTAAAAATGCTTCACAGCGCATTCGATTCTTGGCCAGCGAAAACAACTTTTTATACGCCTCTCCACGCTATTTTGTCGAAAATGAATCCGTTTACGGGGAAAAAGGAGAGGCTTGAAGAACTCGAGATGAGACTTGGAGATAGGATTACAGAAGTTGAGCGGAAGATCACAGAAGAAGTAGAGAAGATTACAGAGAATTTAAGAAGAATAGAATCCAGATTCGCAGATCTACATTCAACCCTACGCGAAATCGCCTCTCAACCAGAAGATATCAGAACGAGATTTTCCCAGCTCGTCGAAAGCGCCGAACACGTGGCGGAGGAACTTGAACGCGTACGCGATTATGAAGGCACTCTTCTTTCGATTCAGGATGGAATGAAGGATATAGTCGAAACCCTAAGCAAGGAGAGGGAAATGATCAAGCAGGAAATAAACAACCTCCTAA
>CAZDPL010000004.1:0-4977 GCA_964507345.1 uncultured Nitrososphaeria archaeon | reverse complement strand
GAAACCCTAAGCAAGGAGAGGGAAATGATCAAGCAGGAAATAAACAACCTCCTAAAGGAGAAAAGTGAGCTCGCAATGCTGAGAGAGGAAATTAAGAAATGGAGAGATGAACTTGACGCTAAAGAGAGAAGACTCATGCTGAGAGAAGCCGAGCTAAAAGAACTTGAAGAGAAGAAAATGAATCTTGAAAGAAGGATAGCAGAACTCGAGAGCCACTATCTAAAGTCCTTGGATGAAGCACGGGAGAAGCTCGATGAAATGGTGAAGGGCGTTCTAAGAGACTTTAAGCTAAGGGAGATAAGATTGGAAAGGTTGATCAGAAGAGAGGCTGAGCTAAGAGAAGCTATAGCCAAGCTTAGGGAGAGAGAAGAGGAAGCTGAGGAACTTGAAAGAAAGGTGATGCAGCTTAGAAGCGAGTTAAATGCGTTGAACGACAGAAAGAGGAAACTCGAATCCGAGATTAAGGAACTTGAGGAAAAACGTGAAAACTTAGAGAAGATAATAGCAGATATGAGGAGAGCTGTTCTCAGTCCTTAGGCAAAGCTTCCTCAAGTTTCTTAATTCTCTCCACAAGTTCTGCGAAGGCGTCAGTCAATACAGAAATCTTATCCGAAATGTCTCTCAACTCCAGCTCAAGCCTGTTCTCTATCTCTTTCAACGCTTCCTCAACTGATGTTAACCGCTCCTTTACCTCATCTAGGCTCACTGATCCCGCCCTCTCAACCTTACTCAATCTTTCTTCAAGATTTGAAGTTACCTCATCTAAGATCTCTATCGCTTTCAGGACGCCTCTCGCAAACTCGTAGGTTGGAATCTTACCCTTCGGAGTCTCGAGATACTTCAACTCGATGATTACTTTCTCATCTTTCCTACCTTCTTCTGTCAAGTCTGCGATCCCTCCGCTAATCCTTGGCTTTCTTTAGATAAAGGTCTTTTGCATATTGGACACGTTCCCTTACTTTCTATCCAGGGCTCGACGCATCGCATATGCATAACGTTCCCGCAGTAAGGGCATTCGAATACTTGATCATCTTCAAGGATCTCGAACGAGCATACTGGACAAGTTTTCTTTTCTTCGAGTTCCGGAAATCTTAGATCCCATTCCCCGACCTTGACTTCTCCCCTGATTATTATTCTTCTCGCCAATTTTCTTAATCCTCCAAGACTTCTAACTTGAGAGGCAGAGGCATAAATCTTCTGCTCGTATCCACGTAGATCACGTCCCCGCTCTTCACATCTAGATCTGATAGTTTCTGATCATCTGATAACCTCCAAGTTTTGTAGAGAATCTCTGGATCGGGTATGCTGAACTTCTCAGCGATTCTCTTCTTGAGGTCGATGACTCTTTCATCAGGTTTTACGGTGAATTTCACGGCCTCTTCTCGAACTAAGTCTCCGCAGACGAAGCAGTCAGGCCTCCTCTCAAGCTTAACTGTCGTAAACCTTCCAGTAAGGCCATCATAAACTAGGAAATCCGTTAGGACTTCTCCCAGGCTTCCTCCGTGAAGTATTTTTACGATCTCCGTTGAGGCTAGCCCGGCGATCATCGCCGCCACGCTTTGGAGGGCTGGCATCTTCGGCTTAAGCTTCTCCTGGATCTTGCTGACCACTTTCCGCGCCTTCCTGTCAAGCTTTTCAAGTAAGTCGGCTTGAGCATACTTTAGATCGTAAATCGTTTTTATGTTTAATTGGAATAATTTCTCCGCGATGTCTAAGCTTATGTCTATTCCATTCTCCTTCAAATCATTGACGAGATCCTGCGGCCTCCTTCTCCTCAGAGTGCATTCGGCGACCTGCATCTCCTTCGGAATCAATTCATCTCCATGACATTCAAGGCATGCGGTCTTTCCGGGTAAAACTATTTGTAGGTTAGCGTAGAATCCATCCATGGAGAGATCGACTAGAGGTTTTCCAAGTTCAACCGCAAGCGAGTTCAGCCATCTTCTAACAGGCCAGTTGTCTAGGCAGGATACTAGAACGTCTACGTCTTCGAATCGTTCTTGAACGATGTTTCTCACATCCTCAAAATATGCTTCAACATTTATCCAAGGATTCATCTTCTTCAATTTCTCCGCTGCTGTTGGAGCTTTAGGTTTTCCGATATCTTCGTCCGAGAAAAGCATTTGCCTGCTAAGATTCGACAGCTCAACTACATCATTGTCGATTAGAATTAATTTTCCAACGCCCATTAGTGCGAGATTCTTTGCGACCTCACATCCCGTCGCTCCTACGCCAACGATCATCACCGTAGCTTTCAACAGCTTTTCCTGATTCCATCCCTCTATTCTGAGCTGACGATCATATCGCTCCAATACATTCTCTCCGCGCTCATTGCTCATTCCTTCAGTAATAACTGGCGGCAAAACGAGTTATTTGAGCTTTTCCGAAGCTCCTACTCCTGGAAAGCCAACTCCGGCCTCGCATAAAGCTCGATATATCTACGCACTCTGGCTTCAAACATATCTGGCTTATACTTCATCTCGGCGGCTGCAAAAGTGTTTAAAGGATCGTCTGGATTAGGATTGTTTAGGAGATTTCTTAAGGCTTCGATGACCGTGAAGACGTGTAGGGTTGGACTCCAATCATTCTTGAAGATTGATTCACAAATTCTCGCTGGAACTTCATCGGTGAAGTTTGGATGCCAGATTCTCGTCCACCAAACGACTTCTGGAGGAGTGTACGGAAAGCTTCTGGGAATAAATATCTCCACCTTGAAGAAGCCGCCCTCATAGAGACCTTCTCCGATTATGACGCCCCTGTAATGCGTTAGCTCATTATTGACGATGTCGAAAGTTGGCTCGTTCTCTCTCATCAGCTTATATTCCAGCGCCAAACGCCTATTCCACAGCGGCTCAGGGAGCTCCGTCTCCAAGTTTCCTCAAGAAAACGAGTCGGAAGCCAAGTAATTAACTTTCAAGAAGAAAGATTAGAAGCCGTAAAAAGCAGAACATTTTCAAGAATTATCCGCCAACAGTTCTAGTTATGAGTATAAGCTTATCTCCATCCTGGACTCCAAGGGATTCTAAAGTCTCTGTATCTTTTAGAGCTCTACCCCTAAAGGTTAGCCTCGTCGTGTCTGGTGGAAGCTTCTTCATAGCGCATACCTTTGCTCTAATTGCTCCAATAGTGGTGCTGGGTGAAACTTCTAGTTCTATCGGGCTCCCCCCGCCGATGGCTGGAACAACCCTGATCTTCATAACTATCTACCCCTGCTCGCTAAGATGCGGTTAAGCACGCTATATAAGCATTAACTGAAAGCGGAATCCTGGGGAATTCCTAGGAAATATCCAGAATAGTATCTCGATACAGATATGGTATAGGTAACATTAAATCCTTATTGCTTAAGGCTTTCTGATAGGCCGATGAGAAGATGAGAGCGAGGATTTATCCGCTGGCCCTTGGAAAGATCATTAAGCACGCATTAACAGATTTAGAAAATGAGGTTGCAGGACTTCTCATTGGAAAATATCTGAAGAAAAACGACGTTCTCGAAATTTGGGATACAATCACCGGAGATCAAAAATCCACCCCAGGATTCGTTTACCTAAATGAGGAAACAATTGCCGCCGCCGCCGAATGGGTTCTCAGAAATAGACCGGGATTATATATAGTGGGGTGGTATCATTCGCACCCCGGGTTCAATGTATTTCTTTCTGGAATAGACGTGGAGACCCAGAAAAGGTATCAGATGATGTTCCCCAAAGCCGTCGCGCTCGTAGTTGACCCGATAAAATATGCTAAAACGGGTAAGCTATCAGATCTCAAGTTCAGCGTCTTCAGGATAAATAGGAAGGGTCAAGTCGTCCGCGTCGCCACCTCGATAGGCATCCAAAGGCAGAAGCTTCTAGAAAGCACTCTCAAAGGAGTTGAAACCATGGAGCTAAAATACATCAACACGAGCCCAGTTAACCCAAGCTACTCAGAACAAGAATTGGACATAATGACAGATGATGAGAAAGTCTTCAAATCCCTAGGCTCCGTCATTAAGAAGTTTAAGGGAAAACTTCTACCCCCCAAGGAGTGACATCATCCTTAAAAAAGCTTTTAAATAGGAGCCATTTATAACTCGATGGAAAATGCCAGACTCAAAGGGATTTAGATATAAGTCTAGGCGGCTGCTGACGAAGCCGAGAGGATCTAGACAGGGGCCGAATCCAGAGATTTATCTCCAAGACTTCCAGCTGGGGGAGAAGGTTGCGATTAAGATAAATCCATCGGTGCATAAGGGAGCTCCTCATCGAAGATATCATGGAAAGATCGGGGAGATCGTTGGAAAGCAGGGAAGAGCATACCTAGTTAAGGTTAGGTTAGGTGATAAGTTCAAGACGCTTACAATTCTTCCAGATCACCTAGCTAAGTGGAGCGTGTAACGTTAATGGTTAGGAAGATTATCTCCCGCATCCCGATCTCGCTTCCAGAAGTCGAGAAACTTATGAAGCAGAATGAGGAAAACTTAACTACTCTCCAGCAAAGAGTCTTGAACTACGCTAGAAAGTATTCAAAGCTTCCAGCCGATAAAGCTGAAAAGCTTATTCAAGAACTCATGGAGAAATTTGAGCTCACGCGAGAGGAAGCTGTTCAGATAGTTGATATTTGCCCGACTCACATCGAGGAGCTTAGAGCCGTTTTAAGTGGATATAAGAGGCTCGTATCCTTCCTACTTTTCTCGGAGGAGAAGCTGCAGGCGATAGTCGATTTGGTGAAGAAGTATCTGCAGGAAGCGTAGTGTTATGAAAATTCAGGGACGTGAGGGGAATTGGTTAAGCAGAAGAAATATGAAGACTTTGCTTATGTTTTGGACATTTTCCCAGCCTCAGAGCTTAGAACACATGCTCCCAACATAGTCATTCACAGAGACGAGTTCGTAGTCCAATTAATAGGCGAAGAATTCTTCACGCTTCTCGAAGCAGCCGTCCCGAAGGAGCATCAGCCGAAAGTTGGAACACGGATCTATGTTGGAAAAGATGTTCCCAGAAC
>CAZDPL010000003.1:0-31833 GCA_964507345.1 uncultured Nitrososphaeria archaeon | reverse complement strand
CTCCTCGCAATGTTCCTAAGCATACTCCTAGCACTTCTCGCAGTAAAATCAATGTAACATTACTTAATGTTCCTAAGCTGCGTGACACAGAAATTAAGCCTAAGAATCTGAGGACTGTGAAAACTCTCCAATTCATCCCTAGAATCTTTCCAGATTTCAAGATATTGGATTTGATGCGGGGGGTGGGATTTGAACCCACGAACCCCTACGGGACAGGAGCCTCAGTCCTGCGCCTTTGACCAGGCTTGGCTACCCCCGCGCTTTCTCTCCTATTTCTTCCTCGTTTTTATTCTCTACATAAACGTTATCTCGGGATTCTGTCCGCATGCTTTTTTATTTTCTCTATGGCTTTTTGTACGTCTTCTAGGTCTTTTTCTTCGGCTAGGAGGACGTATTGCGGTATCCATATTGCTTCTTTTCTTGATGCTTTTTCGACGTTTGGTAGGGGTTTGCTTTGAGGTAGGAATGGGTAGTCATAAAGCGGTTTATATCCAGCGTTACATGGTATTCCTTCCGCTCTTAGAGCTTCGACGAATTTCTGCTTTGGTAGATCTGCGAATTGACTTGAATCGTATTTGAAGATGTAAAGGTGGTATGCGTGCCTCGTTATGCGTGGATCGAGTTTAAGCGGCTCTACTCCCTCTATTTCTCCAAGGAGTTTGTCTAAGATCTTGGCACCTCTTTCTCTTCTTTCCATGAGCTTTGGCGCTTTCTCGAGTTGTGCTAGGAGGATTGCCGCCTGAAATTCTGTGATTCTATAGTTCCAGCCGTAGATTCTATGCTCATACCATGGCCCTGTCTTCGGTCTTCCGACGTTTCTAAGCGACCAAACTTTATCGGCGATCTCGTCGCTGTTCGTCGTTACTGCTCCTCCCTCGCCGCATGTAATGTTCTTTGATTGATAGAAGCTGAAGATCCCAGCGTCTCCCAGCGCGCCGACTCTTCTTCCCCTCCATTCCGCTCCATGGGCTTGAGCAGCATCTTCGAGAATCATGAGAGACTTCTCTTCGGCTATTTCCTTAAGTGCATCCATGTCCGCTGGTCTTCCCGCGACGTGAACCGGAATTATCGCCTTAGTCTTCTCGGTTATGGCTTTCCTCACGCTTTCAGGATCTATCGTGTAACTCTCTGGATCTATATCGGCATATATCACTTTAAGCCCTAGATCCAAGGCAGAGGTCGCTGTCGCTATAAAAGTGTAAGCTGGAATGATTACCTCGTCTCCGGGCTTTAGGCCCATGGCCTTTAAGGCGATCTTTAATGCGACGGTTCCATTTGAGCATAGGAGCGCGTGTTTAGCATGCTGGAATTCTGCGAACTTTTTCTCGAATTCTTCTTGAAGTTTTCCTCCAACGCTCCATCTCCCGCTTCTAAGCGCTTGAAGTAGGAGTTCTTCCTCTCTATGATCGTAGATGGGCCAGCTGGGATAAGGCTTCTCTCTAACAGGTTTTCCTCCAATAATCGCGGGTAAATCCATCTCTGATCCGCTGGATAACCTTTCCTGAAGCTAGTGAAATAGGTTTTGATTCTAGAATGAGCCGGCGATGAACGCGAGCAACGCGATTAGCATCCATCCCAATGTTCTATTCTTAACTCTTAGGGAATTGGCTTTGCTCGAATCTTTTAGAATTGAAATAGCCTCGAAGATGAATCCAAGGTCTGCTACTGCAACTATTGGTAGGTAGAGCCATGAGGTGAGTTGGAGGATGTATGGAAGCGGGCTTATGGCGACTGCGGTCAGATATAGAAGCGCTCCCAACCTCGAGGCAAAGCCCTCCCCCTTAATTCGAGCGATCGATCTTACATCTCTCAATGCGTCTCCCTCGATATCGGAGATTCCTTTAATTACCTCTCTTCCTAGGTTTGCGAGATACGCTGGAACTATGAAGGTTATCAATCTGAGGGAGAGATAGCCATCTGATAGGATTGCTCCGTAAATGAAGGGGGCAACCACTATCGCGCTGACAATCATATTTCCTAGAAATCCCGTTTTCTTTAATGCAGCATTGTAAGCGAATGCTGCGAGGAATGAGAGTGCTGCTACGAGAAAGCATTCAATGGAGGTTGCCGCGGCTGCAGCTCCGCCGATTAAAGCTAAGGCAGTTGAAAATCCTATGGCCTCCTTTTCCGAAATAGCGCCCGATGGGATTGGTCTCCATGGAGCATTCACTTTATCGACTTCTCGGTCGAAGTAGTCGTTGAATCCCATGGAGCTTCCGCAGAGTCCGTAGGCGGTGAGCAAGGCTAAGGCTAGTTTTTCGACTTGAAAGCTTTTAGTGTCTGAAAGAAGTATTCCAGCTATTACGGCGATATACATTAGAATCGCGTTCGGCGGCCTCGTTAACATGATCAATGCTCTGATTTTCTTAGACATTTCTCAAATCCACTAGAGAGGCCTTATAATATATGACTTCATTCCTCCGATCCACCACAGCGATTACCAGCTCCTTATTCATCTTCCTACATGCGGCGAGCCATTCCTCCAGCTTGGATATCTGAACATTTTTCCCCTCCATTAGGGGTGCGATGAGATATTTGGCAGGCTCCTTGCCATATTTCCCTCGTTCAAAGACTCTAAACCTGAGTTCCGCGCTGACTCCATCTTTCACAACGTATTTCCTTCTTCGAAGATCTCTATAGACAACGTAATCTCTCCAAACGTTGTAGTCGATGCGCTTAAGTACGTCGAGAAGCTCGTTAAAACTTAACTTGCTACCATTGGTCGAGTATACGTCCATCCTCTTATTCTCGACTAAATAAAGCGCTTCAGGATGCGAGTATACGATTATCCCCTGCTGCTCGTCCTCTGTTCCATAGCCTTTCGCTAGAAGTTCTAGTGCCTTCTCGCTTCTATCGGCTATAATTCTGCCGTTAACTAGTCTTGCTTCTATTAAGCCGCTCTGCATCCGTTAATAATGTTGGAGGGAGTTGGTTAAAGGGATAGCGGAGGTCGCGTAGTGATAATGGTTAAGTATCTCGGCTTGACTCAGCGATTTGGGGGCTGAAAATAGACTTGAATAAGGCTATTGGAAAAGCTTTCCTAACGGCTTCCCTGCTTTTCCTAATTCTAGGCGTATTCTTGGGCTACTTTCTCGCACCAGAGGAAGCATTAACCCGCTTCGAAACGGTTACGGTTACCAAGAAATCCACGGTAACGCTAACGGTAACCGAGACTCATATAACGACAGTTAAGGAGGTTCTAACAACTATCGCCAAAGAATTTTCCACAACTACGATAACTAAGTTCAAGACCTCTGCAGGCAAAGTATATGCCATCTGCTTTCCGAGATCCATGGGAGGATGTGAAGAATTATTGCTGGACTTGATAAGCCGAGCGAATAAAAGCATACATGTAATGATTTACAGCTTCACGCTTGACGATCTCGCAGACGCCCTAATCACAGCACATAGCAGGGGAGTTGATGTCAAGATAATCGTGGAAAAGGATAATGCATATATTCGAGGAAGCGAAGTTGAGAGACTTCTCAAAGCTGGTGTCAAAGTCGCCTTGGATTCGAACCCCTATCTAATGCATAATAAGGTTATGATCGTCGATGGGAAATTCGTGGTGACGGGAAGCTATAACTGGTCATGGTCCGCCGAGAATAGAAATGATGAAAACGTCATAGTTATAATCGATGAAGAGGTAGCTATGAGCTACGAAGAGGAATTTAACAGGCTGTGGGCGGAGGCAACTGGATGAAAGCTA
The DNA here is from genome assembly GCA_964507345.1 of uncultured Nitrososphaeria archaeon. Classification (GTDB taxonomy): domain Archaea; phylum Thermoproteota; class Nitrososphaeria_A; order Caldarchaeales; family Wolframiiraptoraceae; genus Wolframiiraptor. The sequence goes on along the minus strand of CAZDPL010000003.1, from coordinate 28,124 downwards.
GACGAAAATTCTCATGTGTACTCTGTGATCTTCTCTTCAGGAAAGCCAGTAAGAAATCCTTTCAAAACATACTAAATAGTCTCCGCTTTTGGCTTGCGATTTTAACAGCGGTTATAATTATCCTGAAATTTGTGATAATTTCATATCCGTGGCCCAGCGTCCCACCACAGGAATGCGTCTACCCTCCGATTAAGATTGAGTGTGGATTCGTATTCGACGAGACGCACTATATTCCAGCTGTGAGAAGAATGATGCTCGGAGATGGAAGCATCAATAGGGAGCATCCCCCGCTGGCTAAAGCATTAATGATGCTTGGGATAAAGCTCCTCGGAGATAATCCGATAGGCTGGAGATTCTTCATAACCCTCTCGGGAGCAGCATCGATATATTTAATCGGCTTAGTGGCATATGAGCTTACAAAGGATAAAAAGGCATCCTTCATCGCCGCCGCGCTTTTTGCATTCGACATAACCTCCTTTAACCTCGGTTCAATAGCGATTCTAGATCCGCCAACCTTAATGTTCTCCCTTCTAGGCACATTATTCTTTCTAAGAAGGAACTGGAAGTTAGCTGGCTTCACTTTCGGACTTGCAGTTTTATGCAAGCTTACAGCGCTGTTGGCCTTGGCGGCGGTCTTATTCATGAAATTGATCATTGATGTCTCAAAGTCGAGAAGTATCAGAGATGGCTTGAGGAATTGGATGAATGTTTTTGAGAAGGTTGCATTTATCGCCGCTGTGGTTTTCTTAGCGGGGCTTGCGGTCTACGATTATAACTACCATATTTTCTCAACACCCTTCGAGCACCTCGATTTCATGTTAAACTATCATGCTGGATTAACTTACTCGGAAAGCGATGAAGTATATCTGCCTCTTTCTTGGACGAATCCGATATTCCAGTTTCCTAAGAGGCTTTACTCGGTAATCTCGGTCTTCATTAATGGGAAGGAATACCATGTGATAGCGTATTATGGTCTGCAGACTCCACTCTGGTGGATGACTTGGATAGTCGTGGCCTTCAGCGCATACATCCTTCTCTCTAATCTAAAGGATCGTAACATGGCGCTCACCTATCTGTTCGTGATCTCTTGGTTCTCTTTGACCTACTTAGTCTACTTCCCAGCGGCTTACATACTGCACCGATGGGTTTATCCATTCTACTTTTACATGACCGTGCCAGCGATCGCGATAGGTCTATCAAAAATGCTCCGCGGAGACGCTTTAAGCGAACTCGTTCTCTACGCGGTCCTCGGAATGCAGCTAGCCTGGTTCATAGTATTCTTCCCGGTTAAGCCGCTCTGGTTCCTCCAAATGCTTGAAAAAATCGGGATCTCCCCCTAAATGAAGGTGGAAACTTAAAATTCCGCATAATTTGCAAAGTATCCGAGGGATCGCCTATTGTTTCGGAGATAACTCTTCACTGGCTGGAAAAACTCGTGGCGAAGGCTCTCAAGAAGCAAGGTCGCCCTCTTTCCTTCGATGAGATAGCCAAGATTATTGGGAAAGATGTGGGCGCTGTCGCGAAGGCCGCGTTATGGCTTAAGAATAAGGGTTTGATCGAGGTGGAGGAGAAGGAGAAGAAGATCTTCAAGCTGGGAGAAGAAGGCAAGATTTACTCCGAGAAGGGATTGCCTGAGCGAAGGCTAATCGACGAGCTCGAGAAAGCAGGTGGAATGCTTAAGCTGGAGGACTTGAGAAATAAGCTTGGCGCAAAGGAGTTCAACATAGCCATTAGCTGGGCTAGGAGGAAGGGATGGGTAACTATAGAGAAATCGCCAGAAGGAGTCTTTGTAAAGCTCCTAAACAAACCTCAGGAAATTCCTGAAGAGAAGGTTCTGAACCTCCTGAAAGAGGGCGAGAAGAAACTTGAGGAGATTCCCGAAGAACTGAGAGATGCATGCCTCTCCCTAGCAACTAGGCCAAATGTTGTCGAAGCCGAGGTCGAGAAGATTCATCTAATGAAGCCTACTGAAAAGCTGTTGAAGCTAGATGACTCGATTCTAGAAGAGCGGGAGGTTACAAGGCTTACCCAGAGTCTAATAGCTTCTGGAGAGTGGAGGAAAGTCAAGTTCAGCAAATTCGATATCTACGCGCCAACCCCTCCAGTGTTCGCTTCGAAGAGGCATCCTCTAAGAGAGCTCATTAAAATCATCAAAGAGATCTTCGTCGAGATGGGTTTCGAGGAGATCCGCGGCCCCCTCGTCGAACTCGCTTTCTGGAACTTCGACGCCTTATTCCAGCCTCAGGATCATCCTGCTAGAGAAATGCATGACACGTTTTATCTGGCTGAGCCCGAGCGCGGAGATCTCCCCAGCCACCTAGTAAACCCGGTTAAGGAGGTTCATGAGAATGGCGGAGACACGGGTTCGATTGGTTGGAGATATAAGTGGAGCGAAGAAGAGGCGAGAAAGCTTATTCTGAGAACGCATACTACCGCCACGACGATAAGGTATTTAGCTGATCACCGAGAGCCGCCTGTCAAAGTCTTTTCAGTTGATAGGATCTATCGGAATGAGAGAATTGACTGGAAGCATCTCGCAGAATTTCATCAGATCGAGGGAATAGTGATGGGAGAAAACGTCTCATTCAGAGATCTCTTGGGATTGATCAAAGAATTCTATGCGAAGCTAGGGCTAAAGAACGTTCGATTCAGGCCCAGCTACTTCCCCTACACAGAACCATCAGCTGAGGCGGTGGCGTATCTCGAAGATAAGAAAACATGGCTTGAATTAATTGGAATGGGAATATTCAGACCCGAGGTTACGAGACCTCTAGGCGTTAAGCATAGGGTTTTAGCATGGGGTGGCGGATTGGAGAGACTCGCCCTAGCGCTCTACGACTTAGATGACATTCGGGTATTCTATGGCAATGACTTAAACTGGATTCGAAGGATGCCTTCCACGCTGCTGAAGAGGAGAATAGGGCTCATCTAAGAGCTTACTCATATGGCGGCGGAATCACCTTATATCTCTCAACAAACCATTTAGCAAACTTCTCAGCCGACCTCGCCCTATGCGAAAACTCATTCTTCTCCTTAACATCCATTTCTCCGAAAGTTCTCCCATCACCCTCCGCTGGAACAAATATAGGATCAAAACCGAAACCCTTCGTTCCTCTAGGTCTCTCAGCGATCCAGCCCTCTACTTCTCCAGTAAAGGTGTAAACGGAATCACTTAATGGACAGTAGAATGCTAAAACAGATTTGAATCGCGCTCTTCTATCCTTGACTCCTTCCATGAGCTTGAGCACGCCCTGAATACCGATTGTTTTGAAAACGTAGCTGCTGAAGGGTCCTGGAAATCCTTTAAGAGCATCTATGAAAAGGCCTGCATCCTCGACCATGACAGGTTCTCTCAGGACGCTGTATGCGTAGAGCGCGCTTTTAGTGGCAACTTGTTTGAGATCCATTGATTGAACTTCTGGAGTTTCTAAAGGCTCTATCCTGAATCTGAGTCCATATTTTGAAAATATTTCTTCGAATTCCCTCGCCTTACCCTTATTCGTGGTGACGACGACGAATCTAAGACCTCTTTCTCCGCTCTTCGACATATCTCCCCCTTCTCCTAATCTCCTTAACCTTATCAATTATCTTCAAGGTGAATTCTCTTCCAACAATGCTTGAGTATCCTTTAAGAAAGTTCTTTATGAACATCTCCCTGATCGAATGATGAGCGCTTTCAAGGCTCCTGTCGAGAAGATGTACATCAACTGCGAGCTCCTCTAGGTCGTCTGTTACCATGCTTAATCCGAAGTCGACTAGATAGATTCTTCCAACCTTATCGATTAAGATGTTGGAGGTTGTTAGGTCTCCATGAGCTATGCGGCTTTGGTGCATTCTTCCAACGATCTCTCCCAAGTTTCTCGCTATTGATTCAATTACCTTTGTGGGAAGGTCTTGAAGCGCTTTTTTCAATTCTCTTCCCTCTATAAACTGCATGTATAAAGTTGCTTCGCTCCTGTCCATCATTATCACGGCTGGACATGGGACGCCTGCCTTCTTTAGGCTTGAGATTATCTTTGCTTCATGGAGGGTTCGCCTATCCCTCACCCACTTATCGAGATCGGGCATTCGATAAGGCTTTGGAACCCTATGTTTAGAGACGAGTTTGAAATTATTCCACTCAAGCTTCGAGACAATGGCCTCAGCGCCTATCCTTATGATCTCGGATTCGACGTTAAATGTTGCCATAAATTCACCCTCGCTGACTAAAGCCCCTTTTCTCTCCAAAAGGCTTCAGCTTCGTCTATCCTATATCTCGGCCTGACTTTACTTTCCTCAATAGATATCACTTGATCTGAAAGTAATTGCAGAATCCCCGTCCAAGCTATCATGGCTCCATTATCTCCAGCGTACTCCTGGGGGACGACGTAGACCTTTGCGTCGTGAAGTTCGGCCATAGATTCCACCATCTCCCTTAATCTACGGCTTCTGGCTAATCCGCCGACGAGTAATATCTCCTTTTTCTCGGTGAAGGCTAAAGCTCTTTCAAGAGTTTCGGTAAGCATGCTATAAACAGTCTCGGTAATGCTTAAACATAGATCTTCAAGGCGTATTTTATCAAGCATCTTCAGGGCAGCGGTCAAAAGCCCGGAGAATGATACATCCATTCCTTTAACTCTGTAGGGAAGGGGGTGAAACTCTTTACCCTTTCTAGCATATTCTTCTGGAGCAGGCATGGGACCTATTCCAGCCTTAATCCCGAAGACGTCTAAGCAGTTTCCAGCAGCTATATCAAGAGTTTCTCCGAAGATTCTATATCTTCCATCAAGGTAGCCTGTTATCAAAGTGTTTCCGCCAGCTACGTAAAGCACGACGGGATCCTTGCATCCAGTTACCAGCCTCCCTATCTCGATATGTGCGATTCCATGATTCACGGCGAGGAGGGGTTTCTTCAAGCTTAATGCTAAGGCTCTCGCTATAGTTGCTCCAACTCTGAGGCATGGCCCCATTCCAGGGCCGATCGAGAATGCTATGCCGTCGAGTCTTTGAGGCTCGATTCCTGCTGTTTTTAAGGCTTCTCCTATGGCTCGTGATGCAATCTCACTATGATGTTGAGCAGCTTCTCTTGGATGTATTCCGCCTTCAAGAGGCTTGTAGGTATAATTCACGTTGGCTAGAATCTCTCCGCTGGAGGAGGCTATTCCAACGCCGAAGGTATGCGCGGTTGATTCTATGCCCAGAACTATCTTCTCTTCCCCCATTTCCTTGAAGAATAATTGATCTAAGACTCCTTAAATCCTCGCTAAAGAAATCCTAAATGAAATAAATAGTTGAGGAAAAATGGTCTAACTTCCCCAGATTACCTCCGCCACATCTTTTAGTCCAAGTTCTTCAAGCTTCTGCTTCGTCGGCTTTCCGGTAGCTTTATCCCATCCTAGCGCCTCGTATGCTTCGTCGAGCATTGCGTCGAAGTTCTTGACACTTTGCCCTTTAGTTGGACCTGTTGCGAGCGGCTGCATAAGTCTTCTAGGCAATCTATCATCTTTCCTGCTTATTCCTTCTCGAACGTTGAAGCATCTCTTCAGATTGTAAACCCTCTCCGAAATCAGCATAAGATCAGCTGGCTTAAGCTCCCATCCAGTCAACGTTGAGACGAGTTTAGATAGCCTTTGCGGGCTTAGGTTTCTATCTTTCTCGCCTTGCATTGGGAACCTGCATATTCCTAGAATGCTCGCCAATTCCCCGAATAGCCATATTAATTTACAGGCCTGGCCTCTCTTCACACCAGTTTCATCAAATCTGCTTGGAGGAGGCCATGGTAACCCTAGCTCGACTAATCCCATCTGCAGCCTGCTATAATCCCAGAGCGGAGACCATGCTGGCTCGATGTGGCATGCGCCTCTCGGATTTCCAATAGCATACTGTATCGCCAGAGATTTTGATGTGCCTCTAGTATCGTGGGCTGGAACCTCTAATCCCTTAACCTGACAAGCGAATTCTTCAGCACCTCTTCCAAGCTTCTCGGCAGCATATCTTACGCCGTTAGCTAGGAGGTCGCCTATCCCCTTTCTCTCAATGATCATCTCTAGGAGGGCGAGAACGGCGTCTGGATCACCCCATCTAAGCCTTATGCCTCCCGTATCCTTCTCCGTAATCAATCCCCTTTCAAATGCTTCAATTGCGAAGGCTATCGTATTTCCAACAGATATCGTGTCTATTCCATAAGTGTTGCAGAGATAGTCTGCTCTAATAAGTGGTTCGAGGGAAGTCATTAGAGACTGAATACCTATCATGTCGGCGGTCTCGTATTCAGCGCCTTCGTGAGGTGGGGTAGCATATTTGCCGGCCGGAACCCAGACGAATCGGCCGCATCCAATCACGCAGCCGAAACATGCTCTCCGCTTGATCAAGTATTTTCTTGCAAGCTCCTCTCCCGACATCTTCTCAGCTTCCTCAAAGTAGCATGTCTGGAAGTTCTTAGATGGAAGCGCCCCCGTTTGATTAAGCGGATTAACTATTCTGATCGTTCCAAGCGCGCCGAGATCCGCTCTTTGCAGTCCAACCGCCTTAATAGCTTCTTCTGCAGCTTCATAGAACTCTTCCGGCTTTGCAGGTTCGATATCTCTATCTCCGTCAACTACGATTGCTTTCAGCTTCTTCGAACCCATTACAGCGCCTCCGCCGCATCTTCCAGCAGCTCTATCGTAGTCAATCATAATATTCGCGTAACGTATCAGCTTCTCTCCGCCCGGGCCTATGCAGGCAACCGACGCGTTCGGATTGCTTACTTCCTCCAGAAGAATATCAGTGGTTTCATGAACCGTTTTTCCCCAAATATGCGATGCATCTCTCAGCTCAACATCCTCATCGAAGATGTTTATGTAAACGGGCTTATCGGATACTCCTTCAATCACTATAAAGTCGTAGCCAGCATATTTCAGCTTAGGTCCGAAGGCTCCTCCAGCCCTAGTTTGCCCAAATATTCCCGTTAATGGAGATTTGAAGCAGAATTCAACACTTCCAGAACCTGGTGTTAAAGTTCCTGTTAGTGGACCAGTTGTCACCACGATCTTGTTTTCAGGGCCCAGCGGATCGATGCCTTTTGGAAGCTCATCCCAAAGCAGCCTAGCGCCATATCCCGTTCCTCCTAGATATAGCTTCAGGAAATCTTTCTTCAACTCTTCCTTAACTATCTTTTTCTTCGTTAGATCAATGCGGAGAACTTTTCCAGCATAACCATATAGCTTCTCCTGAGCCATCTCTCTCACCTCCTATCAGGCATGAGGGCGGTAAGCTCTTTTCTTTGAAGCTTTGAAAACGCTATCTGCTTGTATTTCGCTGCCTGATTTGCATCTAAGAATAGCAAAGCATTTTCGGGGCAAACCTTGACGCATTCGGGATCTCCTCCGCAGAGATCACATATCAGGGCTTTTCTGTTAACCGGGTCTATAGTTGCGGCGCCATAGGGACATACATGGACGCATTCTCCACATCCCGTGCATTTGCTTTCATCGACTTTGATTGCTCCAGTCTTTAAATCTCTGGATAATGCGTTAAACGGGCAAGCGCTTATGCAGAGTCCGCATTGAAGGCAAAATATCGGCGTGTCTATTGCTTCATGAGGGCGTCTAACTACGTGGATTCTGGATCTCGCAGGATTCATTACCTTGAAGTGCTGATAGGAGCAGGCGAGTTCGCAGAGCCGGCATCCTGTGCATTTATCGGGATTAACTACTAGAGACTTAACCATAGCGTCATGATCTAGGACCTTATCCTTTTTTAATATTATGATGTCATTCAATGACGATTGCTGTTTACACAGTTAAATCGTTGGAGATAGCTTAAATTCCATCTCGTTAGGATTTGTCTCAGATTAATGACGATTGTCGATCGTTACGGAAGACCGGTAACCGGGCTTAGGATTTCCGTTACTTCTCGATGTAATCTAAATTGCATCTTTTGTCATACAGAGGGTCTGGGGAAAGAAGTCGAAGACGTGGCAATGACTCCTCAGGAAATTGAAAGAGTCACTAGAATAGCCATGGAGTTTGGCGTAAACTCTGTGAAGCTGACTGGCGGAGAGCCCATGATGAGAACCGATATCTTAGAAATCGTGGAAAGATTGGGAAGGCTGGGGCTTAAAGACTTATCCATGACTACGAACGGCTTCAGAATCGCCGAGCTTGCAGGAGATTTAAGGAAGAAGGGACTAAGGCGAATAAACATAAGCCTGCACTCGATCGATCCCGCGAAATACGCCTTCATTACCGGGTTAAGGGATCCGGAGCGGGGAAGATTTGCCCTTAATAAAACAATTGAGGCAATAAAGAAGTCCATCGAAGTTGGGCTCGATCCTGTTAAGCTTAATGTCGTCGTCTTGAAAGGAGTAAATGAAAACGAATTGGAAGATTTGATCAAGTTCGCGGAAAAACTCAATTCTAAAGGAAGAGTAATACTCCAACTGATAGAGCTTGTCGAATGCGGTAGCGCTCCTTCAATTTTTAGGAAAAACTATTGTAATCTCGCTGAAGTGGAAAATGAAATTGGAAGGCGAGCTGTTAAGAAAGTGATTCGGAGACTTCATTTCAGGACTCAGTATCTCCTTCCGAATGGCGTTTGGATAGAGTTCGTTAGACCTACCAGAAACTATATCTTCTGCATGAATGATACGCGGCTAAGAATCACGCATGATGGAAAGTTTAAGCCATGTCTCATGCGGAATGACAATCATGTAGATTTTTTGAAAGCCATGAGAGCTGGAGCAAGTGACGAAGAAGTCAAGAAGCTTTTTCTCAAGGCAGTTGACTTAAGAGAGCCTTATTGGAAACCGCCAACGCTTCAGAAGCTGAAACGGTGAAAGCCGTGTATAGTTTTTAAGGCTGCCAATGGAATGAATATGATGGGGGGAGCCTTGACGAAGCTTCGAGCTCCAATAGTCGCGGTTTTGGGTCATGTTGATCACGGTAAGACCACCTTATTGGATAAAATGCGGGGAACGATAGTCGCGGCTAGGGAGGTTGGTGGAATAACTCAGCATATTGGAGCCAGCATGTTCCCACTCGACGCGATAATAGAGACCTGTAAAACTCTCCTAGGAGAGGTTAAGATTAAGAAGCTTGAGATCCCAGGTCTCTTGTTCATCGATACTCCGGGTCATGCCGCTTTTGCAAACCTTAGGAGAAGAGGGGGCTCTTTAGCGGATTTAGCGATTTTAGTCATTGATATAATGGAAGGCGTGCAGGAGCAGACTAGGGAGAGTATAGAGCTTCTCAAGGCCAGGAAGACTCCATTCGTCGTAGCTGCCACGAAGATAGATTTAATCCCTGGCTGGAAGCCTCAGGGAACGGTTCCATTCCTCAAGGCGTTTAATGCTCAATCTAAACCTGTTCAAGAAGATTTGCAGAATAGAATTTACACCCTGATGGGAGACTTATCCTTCTATGGCTTTAACTCCGATCTCTACTCAAACATCAGAGACTTCACGAAAACTCTCGCAATCATACCCGTAAGCGGGAAGACTGGAGAGGGAATACCCGACCTATTACTGGTCATCCTGGGATTAGCTCAAGCATTCATGAAAGAGCAGTTAATGGTTCATGAGGGACCTGCTGAAGGAGCTGTTTTAGAGGTCTTGGAAGAAGAAGGAATAGGAACGACGATCAACGCGATAATCAGCAACGGAGTTCTGAAAGTTGGAGATAGAATCGCGTTAATGGGAATTGACGGCCCCTTCACTACAAGGGTTAGAGCATTGCTCTTACCGAAGCCCCTAGATGAGATGAGAGATCCGAGAGATAAATTCAGAAGGGTTGAGGCGGTTGAAGCAGCCGTCGGAGTCAAGATCGTGGCCGAGGGATTGGATAAAGCGATAGCTGGTTCGCCGATCTTCGTGGTCGAGTCTCCTGAAAAAGAGAAGGAGATCTTAGAGAAGGTTAGATCCGAGGTCGGAGAAATAATTTTGAGCACCGATAAAGTGGGAGTCGTATTGAAGGCGGATACGCTTGGAACTCTAGAAGCCGCAATACAAACTCTACGAGAACGTGGGATCCCTGTGAGGAGAGCTGGAATAGGCGACGTCTCCAAGAGGGATATAGTTGAGGCGGAAGTCGTTAGAATGAAAGATGAATACAAGGGCGTGATCCTCGCATTCAACGTCAAAGTAGATCCAGAGCTGGAACTTGAGGCCAATAACAAGGGTGTAAGAGTATTCAAGGAGCGGGTACTGTTCAGGCTAATCGAGAATTACTTAGAGTGGGTGCGGGAGGAGACTACTAAGCGGAGGCTTAGAACATTCGAATCCCTGATTAAGCCTGGTAAGATAAAGATTCTAGAAGGCTATGTATTTAGGAGAAGTGAGCCAGCGATAGTCGGCATCGAGGTTCTGGCTGGAATAATTAAGCCGAAGTATCCTCTAATGAATGCTAAGGGAAAGGTTGTTGGAACCATAGCCCAGATACAGGATCGAGGCCAAAGCATACCCGAGGCCACTAAAGGAATGAAGGTCGCAATCTCGATGAGGGAGCCCGTTGTCGGAAGACACATACGGGAGGGGGAGACGCTCTACGTCGCCGTGCCCGAAAACGATGCAAGGCTCCTCCTAAAAGAATATAACGACATGCTAGATGAAGATGCGAAAAAGGCCTTAGAGGAGATAGTTGAAATCAGGAGAAGCATAGACCCGCTCTGGGCCAGATAGATTGCTGTTCTCGTCGAATTAGGCTATTTATGGCTTTTCTCTCTACTCGGAGAGGATGTTGAGGCGGCGAAGCGAGGTTATTATAGTGCCTAATATCTTCCTTTTTCAAGGATGTCGGAGAAAGCCGCTGCGCCGAAGCTTGTGCTGTCGAATCCCGAGGATGGAACAGCTAAGACCATAGAACTTGACCCAAAGGTATTCTCCCTCTTCATAGGCAAAAAGATCGGAGACGAGCTAGATGGCTCAATCATCGGGATGAAGGGATACAAGATCAGAATCACGGGCGGAACCGATCGAGACGGCTTCCCGATGAGACCGGATGTAAGCGGCTCTCGAAGAGTGAGGATCCTGTTATCTGGAGGAGTCGGCTTCCATCCGCGTGAAAAGCCTCCATCAAAGAAAAAGAAGAAGAGGCAGAGGAGGAGGAAGAAGGGACTTAGGAGGAGGAAGACTGTGAGGGGGAACGTGATCAGCGACGCGATTGCTCAGATAAACGCGGTTTTAGTGCCAGTCAAGAAGGAGAAGGAGGTTGAGGCGGCGTGAACCTAGAAATAATACAGGAGCGGAATAATCCGCTTCTCAGCAGGAAGGAGTTGGACCTCCTAATAATCTATGAATCATCAACGCCAAAGAGAGATGAGGTGAGAAAGGCGATAGCTGAAAAATATGGAGTTGAGGTCGAGAGGGTGATCATTGAGAAGATGGTTTCATTATTCGGAGCGAGAAAGGCTCGCGCTCATGTCCATATCTACGATACTGTAGAAGATGCGAAGAAGTATGAGAGAAAACACATTCTCAGAAGACACGGCCTCTTAGAGCAGGAGGTGAAGCAGGTTGGGTAAGCAGTCTCAGCTCTGGAAGAAGTATAAAGTGGAGGGCGGAAAGCTCGTAAGCAATGTGGTTTTCTGCCCGAGATGCGGCAGAGGATACATCATGGCGGATCATGGAGATCGATACTACTGTGGCCACTGCCACTACACGCAATTCAAGACGACGGAGCAAAAACAATAGCTTCCCTTTTCAAGACCTCTTACGAGAACGCATTTCATTCAGCTTCAGAATCTCCATTGCATAGCTCTTTGAGGAAGAATTTACTCTAACGAGAACATTTCCCTCTCCCGGCTGACCATAAACTATCAACGAACCTTCCGGAGCTGATAGGATTGCTGCGAGAGTCAGTAGGTCTTCTTCTCCATCTACCAATAGGGCGACGTTCTTCGCCTCAGGATCATTGAGTATCTCGTGAAGTTTCTTGACAGCTTCCGGATTTAATGTACCCTGCTCATTTTTCACTCTTTCAACGCGGAGACCTTCTAGATTGAAGATTGGTATCCTTCTTCTTTCGGTCTTGCCGTCTATCACGTAGAGCTTTGCTTCAACACCTTTTTCTCGAAGCTTTTTAGAGGTGTAATCTCCAACGATAACCACCATTCGAGGCTTCTCCTTCTCAATTATCTGCTTAACTTTTTCCGCTACTTCATTGGGCTGACCCTTTACGAGTTCTCCAGCGGGCTTCTTTAGGAGTCTCTTAACTTCTTCGCAGAAGACTATCTTTTCTTTTGGCGGCCATTTAGGCGACTCTGATGGCATATGCTCCTTTCTTGAGTCCAAGTTCCTTCGCTATTTCAGATCTTTCCTCATCAAAAATAATGATTAGTCCTGAGAAGTTGACCGTGAGATTCGTGGATCCGCAGTTCTCGCAGCTGCTCTTAGTCGTTATCATCTTACAATTTCGGCATGCACGTTCTCGAGCGGGCATCACTTCTCACCTGCAACCGCCTTAGCTTTCTCCTGCTCAGCTTTCGGCGCAGCCTTCTCTAAGCTTTCCTTTATCCACTCTAACTTCCCTAAGTAAGGCTGCCTAGTCGTTACCCCGACTTTTCCAGTTGTTCCGTGGGTTAGTGAAACTGCCACGATTCTGAACCTCACATCATCTCCGACTTCCAGTTTCTTTCCAGTCTTCTTGCCCATTAAGACCGAATGTCTTTCGTCATAGGTAATGTAATCGTCCATTATCTGAGAAATGTGGAGCAGGGCGTCGAGCGGGCCAACTCTGATAAATGCTCCGAACTCAGTTATCTCCACCACCTCTCCCTCACCCACCTCCTGAGGCTTCGGCGAAAAGCAGAGGAGCTTAGCCTTGGCCTTGTGATAGGTTGCCCCATCTCTGGGGAGGAGCATTCCGATCGGATCGACTTCCACGTCGACTACCATCACGACGTAGCCCAGCTCCTCGATGATCTTGCCTTCATAAGCTTCTCTAAGCCTTTCTAAAGCTACCTGCTTAAGCGGCTTACCAAAATCTCTGGGCGGAATCGCCACGACATCTTCAATCTCGATAAGCGAGAACATTTTCCCAACACTTATAAAACTGCCGAAATTTAGCTATTTATTCATGATTTAAGGCTTTCTCTCGCGAAAGCGCCTAAAATACGATGTCTCAGATTTAAAGGAGAGTTCCGATGAAGAGTATGCTTTGATCCTCCTTGACCGTCAATACTGGTAGACCTCTTTCCTTGGCTTTCTTTATCAGCTGATTATCGACCGTGGCTAAGACGAATTTATTGCGGCTGGATTCTGCGAGAAGCTTTTCATCAGTTTTTCTAACACCTTCGATCTCCGACTTTAAGACCCGCATCTTTTCAGCTATCTTTAAGGCAGCAGCCGCCATAACAGCTTTCTTACCCTTTCTTGAAGCCAGCATCCTTACTTCGTTAAGCACGTCTTCCAGCACGTAGCATTCCAGTTTTTCTCCTAGGGTTTCTTCAGCTAACGTTATGAAGTCGCGTCCCTTCTCCGCGCATAGCATCAGGAAGCTTGTATCAACTAATACCTTCATGCCTTAGACGACTTCTCCGTAGCCTATTAGCCTCCAGGCAGATCCTATAATTCGGGATATCGCAACCTTATCGCCCTCTGATGCGACGACAGGTCTCTTCAGAGTTATCTCAAGAGTATCACTCGTCCGCTTAGTCACCACGCCGCTCGTCACTGAGGAATATATGTTCAATACGAGTTGCTCATTCTGCCTTATCGGAGCGACTGTAACGTTTCCACTAAGCCCCACCACCTGCTCGAACAGCTTATACTCAATCGTTATGTCATAGCGCGTCGGCGGAAGCGTGCCCGGAGCTCCAGCCATGTTTCCAGTCATTCCATCAGACTTCGTTAAGGCTGGATCAAGCTTCGTTTCAATTCCAGTTAGTCCTCCGCTCTTAGCTTCCTTAACGTTCCTTCCTCCGGCTCGGATGTTTACAACCTCTGTTATCAAGGGCTCATATTTTCTCTCGCCGACGGGCACTCCTGGAGCGATCTCGATTTCATCACCCACTCTAACGACTCCTCTTATGATAGATCCACCTATTACTCCTCCCTTGATTTTATGCGCTGGAGTTCCTGGAGGATTGATGTCAAATGATCTTAGGATGGGCATTCTGAAAGGCTTATCGAGTTCTCGTTTAGGTGTGGGTATGAATTTCTCCATGGCCCAGAGTAGGATATCGATTCCAACTCCATGTTGTCCAGAGACCGGGATTATTGGAGCATCTTCCACGATCGTTCCCTTGACATATTGCTTGATTTCTTCATAATTTTCTATGGCTCGCTCCTTCGTGACGACGTCGAGCTTATTCTGAGCGAAGACCATGTTTTTGACTCCTAGAATTAAGGCTGCTTGGAGATGTTCTCGATCCTGAGGTTGAGGAAACTTGTGTCTTACATCCGCGACGAATATCGCCCCATCAAAGAGAGCAGCTCCCGAAAGCATCGTGACCATGAGCGAGTGATGGCCTGGGCAGTCTATGAATGAGACCGCTCTAACGAACTCCGTCTCACTACCACATTTCGGGCACTTTTCCTCAGTTGTGTAGTTAAAGGGCTCCTCACAGCTCGGACATCGGTAAATCGCTGCATCAGCATATCCTATCTTAATCGTGATCCCTCTCTTCAGTTCCTCTGAGTGCTTCGCGGGCCATATTCCCGTGATTGCTTGAACAATCGTGCTTTTTCCATTATCAACGTGACCGAGAGTTCCTATGTTTACTTCAGGTTGAGTGGGAAGGGGCTTTAACGTGGACAAGTCTCCACCAGCGCATCGCTGGTCAGCCTAACTCTTAACCATTTACCCAACTGCTAGAGGGTTTGAAGTTCCTTTTCGTCGAAGAAGATTTTATGCTCTCTTTCATAGGATTCTTGACTATCGGATGCGTGGATTAGATTGTCCGTAAGCTCTATTGCTAAGTCTCCTCGAATGGTTCCAGCTTCGGCTTCCGCTGGGTCGGTGGCGCCTATGAGCTTCCTCACAACGCTTATCGCTTTTCTTCCTTCTAAGACCATTAACACCACGGTCTTACCTGATATCGTATTTATCAGATCTTCGTAAAACGGCTTTCCATAATGGACTTTGTAAAGTTCAGCCGCCTTCTCCCTAGTCATTTTCTCAACTTTGATCTGAACGATTCTAAGCCCCTTCTTCTCAAACCTTGATATTACTTCGCCGATTAATCCCCTTTGAACGCAGCTCGGTTTCAGCATGACAAATGTTCTCTCCATACAGACTTTTAGGAAAGTGGTAGAATTTAGAGTTATTATCTCTTATCGGGCAAGAGCTTATTGGCCAAAGAAAAGGTGCGATGACCTGTTTTAGACCGAGCTTGGCGAGTATTTCTCAGTCCACTTAAGCTTTCGAGGATCTCTCTTGAAGTCTATCATGCTGACCCTGCATTTCCTAGAGCAGAACCAGAGTCTTGTTCCATCCTTCTTAACGTAGAGTATCCCTTTTCCATGCAAGAACTCTCTGCCGCAGAAGGCGCATTTATGAGTTGTCGGCAAGCTCATTCACCTCACCTTATCTTCTCGGCTTCACGCTCGGTGTCAAGCAACATTAGGATATCGCCTACCCTAACGGGTCCCTTAACGTTTCTCGAAATAACCCTTCCAGCATCTCTCCCCTCGAGTATCCTCACTCGGACTTGTGTAACCTCGCCCGTGACCCCCGTCCTCCCAACTATCTGCTCCACAACCGCTGGAACTGGCTCCTCGACTTTCTCAGCCCTCTTGCTCATCGCAAGCCCCAAGAACTCTAGGCGACGAGTCTCTTCTTAACTCTTTGCCCACCTCCTCTTAAACAAGTCTAGATCTCTAAGATGGCGAATGGCTTCTAAGCTTCTTGGGAAAGAGAGAAAACCATAATAATTGGGCTGGAGAAGGTCGTTCGTCCCCTGGAGATTTTGAGAATTTATGCCTACTTGGATTAGGGTGGTTCTATTATCCGCGTTGCTGGGGCTGCGCAATAGAATTTCATATTGAGGATAATCGGGATTCTGCTTACTCGAACTCCAGCTTTATCGCCGCGTATCCGACGACTGAGCTATAATCTCCTGTTATGTCTCCGCTTGTCGCATGCTTCAATATTTCAGCGCGCTTAACTCCGAGTTCTCTACATGCTTCAAGGATTGCCGCCACTCCTCCATATCCACACATCGAGATATCGTATTTCATGATTGCCTCGTAAAGTCCTTCCACATCCAGCTTCTCAATTCTCTGTAATGCTATTCCATCTTTTTTCTTGGCCTCGTCATGCGGTTCGTAGTGGGTGAAATCGGTTGAAGCAATTAAGGTTATGTCTCGATGTGCTCTCAGAACTTCAGCGAGCGCCCTTCCAATTCTCATGCTGGTTTGAATGCTTTGATCAAGTAAGCATATCGGAACTATCTTAACTTTCCCGATCACGTATTGGAGGAATGGTATCTGAACCTCGATAGAATGCTCTCTTTCATGCGATAGCTCATCAAGAGAAAACACGTCCGAGCTTTTTGCAAGCTCTAAAGCGATTTCTCTATCGATCTCCACACTCCCCAAAGGAGTCACCCATTCGCCTTCCGGATAAATTGAAACAGGTGTTCCAACGCCGTAGTGATTCGGGCCGAGAATTATCGCTGTTTCAGGTTTCCGCCTATTATCCAATTGAATATAGGCGTGGGCGGCAATAGGGCCCGAATACATGTAGCCTGCGTGAGGCGCGATTAGAGCTGGCGCGGCTTTCTCTCCTCTACTGTGGGTTGGAAGCCTTCCAGGTCCGAGCCTATGTAAGAAAGCGTTCTCAAGTTCTTTTTCTAAGCTTTCTCTCGAGGATGAGTAGAACATTCCAGCAACCGCTGGCATCCTCCTAGCCAAGTCTTCCACCGAATTTCCTCGATTAACCCCAAATATTTATCATTCGCCGTCAACTCGGGAAGGTATGCCCGACGAAACGCAGGCGAGAAAGAGAGAGCATATAGACATATGCTTAGACCTGGATACTAGGATAGAGTTTTCCGTGAAGACGACGTGGTTTGAATACGTCGAGTTAATTCATGAAGCTCTACCAGAACTTGATCTACAAGACATCTCTCTAAAGACGAAGTTTCTCGGTCGAGAATTCCAACTCCCAATCATAATCGAAGGAATGACTGGAGGAACCGCCAAAGCATACGAAATAAACCGTAACCTCGCTGAAGCGGCTGAAAAACTTGGGATACCACTCGGTCTCGGAAGTCAGAGAGCAGCTTTAGACAACCCCGATCTCAAAGACACATATAAGATCGCTAGAGAGACAGCTCCAAACGTTTTCCTGATAGGAAATCTGAGCGGAGTCCAGCTTGCTAAAGAAGGCGTATCAGCTGCGGAAAAAGCCGTAGAAATGATCGAAGCAAATGCTCTCGCAATACATTTGAACAGTCTCCAAGAATTAGTCCAACCAGAAGGGACGACAACCTTTAGGGGGATCCTTGAATCTATAAGGAAGGCAGCTGAAAAGCTCTCAGTGCCTATAATCGTTAAAGAAGTCGGTACAGGAATCTCTGGAGAAACTGCTAAAAAATTGGCGAAAGCTGGCGTAAAAGCAATCGACATCGCGGGAGCGGGAGGTACTAATTGGGTTAAGATAGAACTTGAGAGAGCGCGGGGAGAAGATCCGCGGAAGTTTTCTCTTGGAGAGGTATTCATGGAGTGGGGAATACCGACCGCAGCGTCTTTACTCGAAGTTTCCTCAGCGGTGGGAGACGTGGAGATAATAGCGTCCGGGGGGATTAGGAGCGGCCTTCAAGTTGCGAAGGCCTTAGCACTCGGAGCGGATATGGTTGGAATCGCGAAGCCTCTGCTTAGGCCAGCTACTCAAGGCCCTGAAGCAGTAACGAATTTTCTTAACGATATCGCAGAGCAGCTGAAGGCAGCCATGTTTCTAACCGGATCGAGGACGATAAGCGATCTAAAGAAAGCAGACTACGTGCTGTTAGGACCTCTTCTCGAATGGATTAGGCAGAGATTGAAGAAACTTTAGATGAGAATGTCGTCTAGTCATGAGCCTTTATGAAGAGCAATTTTTCTTCAGAATCTCTTCGGCAGAATCCAAACCTCTCGAACTGAACAATTTCATCAACCTTAACAGATTCAACGGCTTTCTCTCCAAATCCTTTAACCATTTTCAAGCTCTCGGGATTGACTTCGTCATTCACGTAAAGAACGTCTGGTATCAGCACCTCGACTTCAACAGCTTCCTTAACCGAAACCCATTGAATTATTGGGATATCCTTGATTAATTCTCTGCCAGCAAATTCTGCGAGAATCTCTCCCTCGCCTTTCTCTATGACTTTGAAGTTCATGAGGTGCTTCAGCCTATGGAGAGATCCCGGTTTCATCTTCTCCGCATCGGCGCCAGCTATGTAAAATTCTCCTTCGGTTTCGATTTTCCTTGATCCCAGGCTGCTATTTGAGGGATGGTAGGGGACTTCAACCGAGATCTTGGGTGCGTGTCTGACTATTAGCTTAATGGGGTTTGGCGTGAAGAAGAGCCTCCTCGCCCTAGGGTCTAGGATCTTTCTATTGACCGCGAAAAGTAGGCTCCAGTCGTATTCGCGTTTCGCATATGAGAAGCCGGTCTGAGTTATCGTAAACTCCTTAATCGCTTCTGGAACTATTCCCCTACGCCTAATTCCCTCGATCGTTGGGAATCGGGGATCATCCCAGCTTGATGCCAATCCGCTTTCAATAATCGCTCTAAGCTTTCTCTTCGAGACCGGCGTTCCCTTGAACTCGAACCTTGAATACTCTATGTAGATCGGATTCCGCATTCCGAGCAGGCTTCGTATGTAGTTCTGCAATTCATCCCTTAGAGCGAACTCACTCGTCCTCAAAACATGGGTTACTCCGCAGAGATGATCTTCTATTGAGACGGCGAAATCGTAGAGCGGCCAGACTCGATATTTATTCCCAGTCAATGGATGGGGGTGATCAATTATTCTGAAGAGCGCTGGATCGCGCATGGTGGTATTCTTGCTTTTCATGTCTCCGACGAGCCTGAGTATCGCTTCTCCTTCCTTGAATGCTCCCGCCAGCATTTCATTCCATAGATGCAAGTTTTCATCCACTCCTCGGCTTCTGTGTTCGCATTCTTCTCCTGCGGCTCTAAGCCTTCTTATCTTCTCGATTGGGCATGTGCAGACGTACGCTTTTCCAAGCTTAATGAGCTGCTCAGCATATTTGTAAAACAGCTCCATGTCATCGCTGTTGTTCTTCTCGTAATCCCATTCTATTCCAAGCCACTTATACCCGCGTCTAAAGCTTTCGTAGTATTCGGGTTTAACCTTCCTCGGATCCGTGTCCTCGAATCTCAGCCAAATTTTCCCATCATACATTTTTGCGTAGAGATAGTTGAGGAAACCGCTCATTGCGTGGCCTATGTGCATGTATCCACTCGGCTCAGGCGGGAGCCTCGTAACGACCTTACCTTTCTCAGCGTTCGGGAGAGGTGGAAGCTTCTTTTCTTCAACCTTTTTGACTTCAAGAAGCTCGGGGGCTAGCTTCTGAAGGAGTTCTCGCTGCTCTTGAAGACTCATCTCATTCACTTTCTTAACAGCGTCCTCAGCTGCCTTCTTTACATCTTGAATCGACTTCTTTAATTCTGGTTTCTCGCCGAGGATCTTCGCTATAACCGGCCCGATCATCGCTTTTCCATCATGATCCACTGCATTCTTTAATGCCCATTTCAACGCCAGTTCTTCGAGATCCATTCCTTCAAGCCTAGAAGCCTCGGCAGCCATTTAAGATTACCCGCGGATAGTAGCAGATCGTGAGCAAGCTGGCTGGAGAGTAAAGGTTTTTAGTAGAGTGATGCGTCTTTCTCTGGGCTGATGAGGAAGTGAGGGCACATGCCTAATCCGAAGCCGTATTATGTCAATTTCGACGTACCGGAAGAGCTGATGAAGGCGACTCTTGAAGTTGTCAAGATGGCTAGGGAAACTGGGAAGATTAGAAAAGGCGTTAATGAAGTGATAAAGTCGATTGAGCGAGGGCAAGCGAAATTCGTGGTTATAGCGATGGACGTTGATCCCCCTGAGATCGTCGCATTCCTTCCGACGTTATGTGATGAAAGAAAGATACCGTACATATTCGTGTCTTCGAAGAGGGAGCTCGGAGAAGCAGCAGGATTGCAGGTAAACGCTAGCAGCGTCTCGATAATAGATCCTGGAGATGCCAAAGACTTCCTAGACGAGATCGTGAAGAAGGTAGCTGAAATTAGAGGAATAAAGAGTAGCTAGACTTCTGTTAAGAGCCTCTGCTCCTCGGTGAGCTTTGAGGTTACGATGAGCTTCGCCGCGGAAGGTTTCGCCTTTTTTATCACATTAAATCCGCAATAAGGACACCTAGTCTCAGCTATCTTGGAGAGCATCCTCTTCTCGAACACCTTGCCGCACCAAACACATTGATAGAGGATCTTTTCCTCAGGACCCGGCTGAGAGGACATTTCCGAGAATGGTCTCCTAGCTCCGCCTTTTAAGCATTTGCTTTTCAAAAACTTGATAAGCCCTCGCTCCAAGAACTCAGGGAGAGGAGGAGATGTTATTCAGAGATAGATTGGATGCTGGAGAAAAGCTCGCTGACAAGCTCATGGATCTTAAGGGCGAGAGATGCGCTGTGATAGCTATACCGAGGGGCGGGGTGGTCGTAGGCTATGCGGTAGCATTAAGGCTGGACGCGCCGCTAGAAGTAACGGTTCCTAGGAAGATAGGCGCTCCCGGCGACCCTGAGCTTGCTGTCGGAGCCGTGGCGGAGGATGGCACGATCTATGTCGAGGAATCTATAGCCAGTACGGTAGGTGTAAGTGATGATTGGATAAGGCTTGAAGCAGAGCGGGAGCTAGAAGAGGTGAAGAGAAGGATAAGCGTTTATCGAGCTGGGAAACTTCTTCCGCGATTAGATGACTACGTGGCCATAGTCGTTGATGATGGAGTGGCGACTGGGGCGACTGTTATGGCAACCGTTAGATTCCTGAGAAAACTGAATCCTAAGAAGATCGTGATCGCGGTTCCCGTAGCTCCTCCAGAGATCTTGCCGAAGCTCGCAAGCGAGGCGGATGAAGTTCGATGCGTTGAAACACCTTCACCATTCTTCGCAATAGGTCAATTTTACGCGGACTTTTCTCAGCTAAGTGATTCAGAGGTTTTAGAGTATCTTTCAAAGGCGAAGAGGCTAGTGACCTAGGGAGATTTTCTGAGAAGCGTTAAGGCGAGGTAGACTAGGACGAGGATTATTATTAAAATTGGAGACGTTCCGATATAGAGTCCATCGAATTTCTTCCCCCATAATATGAGCGGATGAACATTTTCAAGGGAAAATCCCAGTCTTAAAAGAATTGGTAGGATCAGGAATATCAAGCCGAGAATTATGAAAAATATTCCGATCAGGGTGAAAAGGTTTAGTTTTTCGAGCATTTTTCAGCCCTTGACGACGCCGAGCGGTACCATTCTAGCAACCTTTGTTCCTATTCCTGCTCGATGGCTGACTTCGGCTACTATATCCACGTTCTTGTAAGCTTGATCAGCCTCCTCGACCACGGTTTCCAAGCTATCACTTCTGATGTAAATCCCCTTGCGGTTCAGATCGCTTAGAACCTGATTTGCTCTAAGCATTCTTTTTGCCGCAGCTCTGCTCGCAGTCCTTCCAGCTCCATGCGCCGTGCTTCCGAAAGTCATCTCCATAGCCTTCGGATTTCCTAGGAGAACCCAGCTCGCAGTCCCCATGGAGCCGGGTATTAGAACAGGTTGCCCTATGTCTCGGTAATCTTCAGGGATAAGTGGGTGTCCTGCTGGGAAGCTCCTGGTAGCTCCTTTTCTATGAACCCAAACTTTCCTCTTCACGCCGTCTATTACATGCTCTTCGAGCTTGACGATGTTATGCGCAACATCATAGACTAGCTTTAGTCCCATGGTTTCAGCAGGCTGCTTGAAGACCTGCTCGAAGCTCTGTCTCACCCAGTGGCTTATTGCCTGCCTATTAGCGAAGGCGAAGTTGACGGCGCATGCGAAGGCTTTGAGATAGCTTTCTGCTTCTCGGCTCTTGGAGGGCGCGCAGGCGAGCTCTCGATCTGGAAGCCTGATGCCATATTTATGAGCAGCTCTCTCCATGACCTTTAGATAGTCGCTGCAGATCTGGTGTCCGAACCCCCTGCTCCCTGTATGGACTAGAACAGTTACTTGGCCTTCGTGGGTTATGCCCATCTTCTTTGCAGCTCTCTCATCAAAGATCTTATCGACTACTTGGACTTCGAGGAAATGGTTTCCGCTTCCGAGCGTTCCTATCTGCGGGAATCCTCTCTGCTTTGCGGATGCGCTTACGTAGCTTGGATCTGCTCCCTCTAAGCATCCTTCCTCCTCGATATGCTTCAGATCCTCAGGCCAGCCTAAGCCGAATTTCTCGATCACGTAGCGTGCACCTTCAATCGCTATTCTATCGAGCTCGCTCTTCGTTACCTGGAAATCTTTTCTCCTTGAGCCTAGGCCGGATGGGACGTTGTGGAAGATCGTGTTTATGAGCTCCTTAATCTTAGGTCTGACGTCTTTCTCATCGAGGGTGGTGACCATGAGCCTGACTCCGCAGTTTATGTCATAGCCGACTCCTCCTGGCGAGATCACGCCTTCATCGTAATCCGTGGCCGCGACTCCACCTATCGGGAAACCGTAGCCTTCATGAGCATCTGGGAGGACGACGGCATGCTTTTGGATCCCTGGAAGAGTTGCAACGTTTGCGCCCTGGATAAGCGTTCTATCCTGCTTCATTTTCTGTAAAAGCTCTTCAGAAGCAAAGATTAGGACTGGAACTCGCATGTCGGAGCGATACTTCGGAATCCTCCAGATTACCTCATCAACCTTCTCAAGTGGAACCTGCGGCATAACAGCACCAGGACATATACTCTAGATGGGGTGCTTTAAGGATTTACCCTGAGAAAGAGAGATGGAAATAAGAAAGGCTCAAAGGCGCAGCTCCTTTCTTTTGAAAAAGCTTTACTTCTTCCTCTTCCTAGCTTTCTTAGTTTTCTTTTTAGTCTTCTTCTTAGCCTTGGCTTTCTTCGCTTTTCTGGCAGGCTTTTTAGCTTTCTTTGCTTTCTTCTTCGGCTTAGCTGGAGCTCTGGGCTTCTTCACGACCTTTTCTTCAGAATATATGAACTCGCTCCTCTCCGCCACTCTTTCCAATTCCTCAAGTAAAGCTTTCGCCTCGGGAGTTTCAATCGCTTTAGTGAACGCTTCTTCATCTGCGAAGCCGAATTCCGCTACGCAGTCTACTGGCTTTTCTTCCAGCTCATATCCTCCTCGAACGATGTTTATCACGAAGCTCTTGACTCCTGGAAGCTTTTTCGCGTTCTTAGCATAGACATCAAGTATCTGTTTCTCGAAGTCTTCAAAGGAAACCTCCGGCTTCTTCTTCACGAGCTGAATTACCTTAAGCATGTGATATACGTTCATGCGCCGCTTTTTATTTCATTCGTTCGATTCTGCGAAAGAATTATCTCAAAGAAGGCGAATTTCATCCGCATGGAGATTCGCGTAGGCTGCTGTGGCTGGTGCGTTAAGGGTGGGAAGAAAGCATATTATTCAAAGTTCTCAATCGTAGAAGTCCAAGAAACCTTCTACAAGCTTCCGAAACCTGAGACCGTTTCAAAATGGAGGGAAGCCGCTCCGGAAAACTTCAAGTTCTGCATGAAGGCTTGGCAAGCGATAACGCATCCACCCACAAGCCCAACTTGGAGGAGGGCTGGAGTAAAAATTCCGAAGTCAAAATACGATAGGTACGGTTTTCTCAGACCAACAGAGGAGAATTTCGAAGCATGGGAGAAGACTCTCGAGATTTGTAAAGCCATGGAAGCCGAGGTCTGCGTGATCCAAACCCCAGCAGCCTTCGGATATAGCAGTGAAAATGTTTCTAACGTCGAGCACTTCTTCTCATCAATCAAACGGAACCGCGTACTGATAGGCTGGGAACCGCGGGGGACTTGGAGAGATCATCTCTCCGAAGTGGAGAAGCTTTGCGAGAAGCTTGATCTCATCCACGTAGTTGATCCCTTCAGATGCAATCCCGTCTCACAAGCTCGGTTAACCTACTTCAGACTCCATGGAATAGGCGGTAAAGAAGTGAACTACAGATACAGGTACACCGACCAAGACTTGGTAAAACTCCGTGAAATAGTTGAGAAAGAAATTAAGGAGGGAAGAAGCGTTTACGTTCTCTTCAATAATGTATATATGGCTGATGACGCGGCGCGCTTCGTCGAGTTTTTGAAGTCAGCTAATCTGCCTGTTGCCTAAGAGATGTAGGCCAGGGATTTTCGGAACTCGCTTAGAATCTTCTCATATTCGCGTTTCTGCTCTGGAGCGATGCTCGGCTTCACCTTTTCGAGAGCCGCTCTGAAGTGCCTCATGTATACCTTGTCTATGTTTATGTTCTCTCGCGCAGCAGCAAGCGCTGCCTCTCTGCAAACAGCTTCGAGATCCGCGCCGGTGTAGCCTTCAGTCATTTCAGCGATCTTTCTGAGATCAACATCATCCGCTAGCGGCATCTCACGCGTATGGATTAGCAGTATCTGATATCTTCCCTCAACATCTGGCGGCGGAACGTAGATTATCCTATCGAATCTTCCAGGTCTTAGCAGTGCGGGGTCTAGGATATCAGGTCTATTGGTTGCGCCGATAACTACCACGTCCTTCAATACTTGAATGCCATCCATCTCAGTAAGGATCTGGTTAACTATCCTATCCGTTACTCCAGCATCGGTGTGCATGCCTCTGCGCGGAGCGATCGCGTCAAGCTCATCGAAGAAGATTATGCATGGAGCGGCTTCACGAGCTTTCCTGAAGATCTCTCTTATCGCCTTCTCCGACTCACCCACCCACTTGCTCAGAACTTCAGGACCTTTAACGGAGATGAAGTTTGCTTCGCTCTCATTTGCAACAGCTTTAGCTAGAAGCGTTTTACCGGTTCCAGGCGGGCCGTAGAGCAGGATTCCCTTCGGAGGTTTGATCCCCAGTCTCTTGAATACGTCTGGGTATTTTAGAGGCCATTCAACCGCTTCTTTTAGCTCTTGCTTAACTCGCTCGAGATCTCCTATGTCCTCCCATTTCACGTTCGGGATCTCAAGTATGACTTCTCTGAGGGCTGAGGGTTGAACTATCTTCAAAGCATTAGCAAAGTCTTCTCGGGTAACCTTAAGCTCCTCCAAGACTTCAGCTGGGATAGTATCCTTTTCAAGATCTATTTTCGGAAGGAAGCGTCTCAGCGCGCTCATGGCTGCTTCTCTGCATAAGGCGGCTAGATCTGCTCCCGTGAAGCCATGCGTGATGCTCGCAAGCTCGTCGAGGTCTACGTCGTCTGCTAGCGGCATCCTCCTAGTATGGATCTGCAAGATCTCTTTCCTACCGTTTCTATCTGGAACTCCAATCCTGATTTCTCGATCGAATCTTCCAGGTCTTCTCAATGCGGGGTCGATTGCGTCAATTCTATTTGTTGCTCCGATTACTATCACTTGGCCTCTCGTCTTAAGGCCGTCCATCAAGGTTAGAAGCTGGGAAACCACTCTCCGCTCGACTTCCCCAGTTACCTCGCTTCTCTTCGGCGCGATCGCGTCGAGCTCGTCGATGAAGATTATGCTTGGCGCGTTTTCCTCTGCTTCCTTGAAGATCTCTCTCAGCCTCGCCTCGCTTTCACCATAGAATTTGCTCATGATCTCTGGTCCATTTATGGAGATGAAGTGCGCGCCGGTCTCGTTGGCTATCGCTTTGGCGATTAAGGTTTTTCCGCAGCCTGGCGGCCCCCAGAGAATAACTCCCTTTGGTGGATCTATTCCGAGGTGGCGGAAGAGCTCTGGATGCTTGAGCGGGAGTTCCACCATCTCTCTTATCCTTTGAAGTTCTTCGTGGAGTCCTCCAATGTCCTCGTAGGTGACTCCGCCTACTTCTTCAACTCGCTTAACCGGGGTGGAGCTGATTTCTATCAGGGTGTTTTCTGTGACTATGACGACGTTTGAGGGGCTGGTTGAGGTGACTTTAAGCTCGATCCCCATTCCGAGGACTGGGACGACTATTATGTCTCCCTTCATTACGGGGAGGTTCATCAGCTGGCTTCTAACGATTCTAGAGAAGTCTCCGACGAAGGGTAAGGACTCGAAGGGGGCGAGCACGATCTTCGTCGCAGGCTTCGCATAAGCTTTCCGAATAGTGACGTAATCTCCAACGGAGACCCCCGCATTTCTTCTAATTTCTCCATCTATTCTGATAAGCCCCATTCCATCATCTTCCTTGTAGGGTGGCCAAACTATCGCTACAGTAGATTTCTTGCCGATTATCTCGATAAGGTCTCCTGGACTGAGACCAAGCTCCTTCATCGCCTTGCTATCGACTCTCGCAATCTTCCTACCGATATCTCTCTGACGAGCTTCCGCAACCCTAAGCTGAACTTCAGGCCCCCTACTCCTCCCACGCATCATTTAGCACTCCAAGCGAACCTTAGAGCAGTGGAACTTATAACCCTTTACATCACTTTGCAGTGCCCGTTAAACCTAGGAATTCTCAGAAGTCTTTTGATACCGCTTTAGTATGCTGTAGATTGGAATAGCGACCGCAATCCCCAGGATAACCTGACCAAAGTTCACTGGAACTTCGGCTAGAGCATAGTATCCCAGCACTGCTTGTTCGTAGAGGAAGTAGCCGCTGATCATTATTCCACCTGCTAGGAGAAGCGCGACTATGATTAATCCGATCTCGCCTCGCTGCCTGATTAAGTGGTAAAATGGCGTCGCGGTCGCGAGAATTGCGAGCAACATCCAGCTAGAGGGAGTGAGGAAGCCCTTCAGAGTTGCGAGCCCCGTGAGGCTAAATTCGACTTCTCCAACGAAGAGTGTGTAGCCGATCGCCAGTAGAATCATGAAATATAACGCAACGGTAATGAGGGATAGGGCAAATATGACTTTTTGAGAAGCTTTCCATTTCCTAAATTTTCTCACGAGAAAAGAGGCTGCGGCGCCTTCAGCTGATTTTATGAGCAGAGTTGCAGGAGCATAGATGCTATAGCCTAAGATTACGTCGGCGAGAGCAGATCCAACGCCCCCAGCAAATGCCGCGGTTAAAGGATCGAACAACAACGCGGTTAAGTATATCATGGTTTCTCCAAGATTGAAGTAGCCTCTCGTAGCTGGCACGTAAACATTCACGATTGCAGTTGCAGTTAAGACTAATGCCGTAGATAAGGCCAATCTCGCAACCCTGAGCGTCTCAATCCTCATAACGCTTTCGTCAAATGCTTATGGCGTTTGGAGTAGATATAGCTATCTGGGCTAGTAGAGGACTTTAAAATCCTTGTATTCTCCTAGGTATTCCTCCCACTCCACGTCAATGTTCATTACCTTAGCTCCAGGCGGTCCTACCCAGCACCAGGAAATCATACGCTTTACGGCGTCCTCATCTCCTTCGAAAACGGCTTCGACTCTTCCATCTGGGAGGTTTCTAATCCAGCCCTTCACTCCTATTCTATCAGCCATTTTCTTTGCACTAACCCTGTAGAAGACTCCTTGAACTCTTCCACTTATTATCACGTGAGCTCGAACCTTCTTCAAAGCTCTTCACGCTCACCGCTTAGATCGAATTAATCTAGATTGAGGGATATTTTATAGTATTCCGCTGAGAAACCCTTTATCAGATGGTATTCGATTTAGCGGTTATCGGAGGCGGACCAGCTGGCTTAATCGCGGCGAGAGAAGCCTCGAGAAAAGGATTAGACGTGATACTTTTTGAAGAAGATCCCGAAATAGGCGAACCTGAGAGATGCGCTGGACTGCTTAACCTCGCAGGGCTGAGAAGGCTTTCAATCCCTTTGTCGAGAAAATATGTTCAGAACATCCTTTCGGGAGCGATATTCTACGTTTGCGGAAAGAGTTACGTCATCGATGCTCAGAGACCAGTCGCAGCAGTCGTAAACCGCAAGCATTTTGACCAAGAACTCGCAAGGCAAGCGGAGAAAGCTGGTGCGCAGATACTCTGCGAAACACGCGTCAAAGACATCGAGAAAAAGATGAATTCACTCACGCTTAGAACAACCAGCGAGGATTTCCACGCCTCTTGGGTGATTGATGCTGAAGGAGCTGGAGCCATGCTTTTAAGAAAATTTCTAGGCGTATGTACAAATGAAT
>CAZDPL010000002.1:29672-37057 GCA_964507345.1 uncultured Nitrososphaeria archaeon | reverse complement strand
GTGTCGATCTTAAGAAAGCTTGACGAGCTGATAGACCCTGATAAAGAGGTTCTGGTAGTCGCTATGGCGCTCGGCGGGTGAATCGTGAAATGAAAAATTACAGTGTTGGGATTCATGAAAAAGATGAGATAAGCTTAATGGATTTACTTAACAAAATTAAGATGAATAAGGATCTCGAGAAAGCTGGAGCGATAATGGTTTTCATAGGCATAGTTCGCGGGATCGGAGTAAAGGGTGGAAAGGTGAAGAAGCTCAGACTTGAAGCATATAAGGAGCAGGCTGAGGAAAGCTTAGAAAAAATAGCTAAGGAAATTCTTGAGAAGCCGGGGATCGTGGATGTCAGGATACATCACTTTGTTGGGGAGCTGAACGTTGGAGAAGACATAGTCTACATATCTGTGGCTGGAGGCCATAGAAATGAAGTATTCGAAGCCTTAAGAGAGGCGATCGACCGAATGAAAAAGGAAGCAGCAATCTGGAAGAAGGAGATAACGGATTTAGGAGAATATTGGGTTTCTGGAGAATGACTGGTATCCTTATCCCCCTCCGATTGGGGGAAGCACCGCCACGACGTCGCCATCCTTCAGCTTCTGATCCAAATCCATCCTTCTACCATTAACTATGACTATGTAGCCTGCTTCCTCTCCTTTCAGAAAGCTTGAGATCTTCTCTCTCCAAGTATCCGAAGCCTCCCTATGTCTCTCTGGTATATGGTTGGTCAATAGCTCGCGTAACGTTACTTCGCCACTAATCTCATATTCTTCCTCAGAAACGCCCATCAGCTCTCGGAGAGATGCGAAATACTTTACCTGCACTCTCATGATTCAATCCTTCACTAAAGGAGGGGTGTTGCTATAAAGTTTTCGGATTTTTATCATAAGAGCTTCATCTCCTTGAGTTTCATCTTCAATTCTCTCCAATCCTCTATCAATCGATTCTTTAGCGGTGGATTTCTCAACGCTGATGCTGGATGATACATGGGAATGAGGTGAGCAGAGAAAGTCAGCGTAGATATCTCGAATACTTTTCCATGGAGCCTCTCCATGGAATCGATTTTTAGTCCGAATTTTCCAAAGATATAGCTTGTCGCCACGTTTCCGAGAGTTATCATGAGCTTAGGTTGAATGATTTCGATTTGTTGATCGAGATAAGGAGTGCAGGCTTTGATCTGATCTTCGGTTGCCTTATTTTCGGGAAGGAAGCACTTCATCACATTCGTGATATACACCTCTTCCCGCCTAAGACCAGCAAGTTCAAGTAATTGATCTAGAAACTTCCCAGCAGCACCAACGAAAGGTCTCCCCTGAAGATCTTCCTGCCTCCCAGGTCCGAGACCTATCAGCATTATCTCCGCGCTAGGAGGCCCCTCCCCAAATACAGGGTTTTTCCTCGTTCGCCATAAGGAGCATTTCCTGCAATTCTCAACCTCTTTCCTTAAGGCATCTAACTGCCTCGATTTCGACTCCACGTCCACGCTCCTAGAAATGAGAGGCTTTCGCTTAAGTTTTGAGCTTTCTAAAATATTCAGGCTATCTCGAAGGATGCATTATGAAGTCTGTTTAGAACCCATGCTAGATCGAAGCCATCAATGGCGGTGAGGTCTGGTGGAACGGGGTCGGCGAAGGCTTGAAATCCCCTCTCTTTAAATAGCTTATTAACATGCTTTACGAGCTCGCTAACATACATGGGCTTTGTAGGCCTCTTTAAATTCATTAATGCGTGGGCTATCAAAGCGACTTGACCCTTCTCAACGATTCTCGGATAGCGGCTTAGATCTAGCTCGAATACGGTTCCATCCTCGTATTTCGCCATCAACTTGAATCCTACGGCCTTCACTTTTCTCAGCCCCCTTATTCCATAGAAGATCCTGCGCTTCGGCGGTTTATATTCGGCTTCATTTATAGGCTCGATCACATACTGCTTTGCTTCTTCAGTTATCCTAATGGGCTCATAATTCTCCATCAAAATGACTTCACTGGCGTTTTGAATGAGTGAGGAAGAAGCTCCAGCTACCGCTATTATCCCGATTCCAGTCTTCTCAATTATACTTCTTCCCTGAGAGCTGAGAGGCGTTATCGGTTCTCTTCTAATGATTTTAGCCATGACCTCGTCTTTGTAAAGGAGGTTCGTGGCGCTGGTATCCTCATCTATCAAAAGAATCTCTGCCCCAGCCTCAATGGATTCATTTATGGAAGCAGCCATGCTCGATGATCCACTCGCATCCAGGCTCGAGAAATCTTCGGTGCTTCTCTTCTTGGGGAGATCTGATATGAAGCTGGAAATGTCTACGTGGTGAACTATTCGGCCGTCTTCTGCTTTAACGGTGATCGTCAGCCTTCTAGAGACCACGAGTTCTCTTCCATCACCTTTTACATGATCGTATATCCCATCTTGAATGGCTTCGAGAAGCGTCGTCTTACCATGATAACCTCCACCAGTAATTACGATAAATCCCATTGGCATCGCCATTCCTGTGACAATTTTTCCACTCGGAAGCTCAACCTTAACTCTAAGCTCTCGCGGAGATCTGAATGGAATAGCGTTCTTCATAGGCTTCTGAGAATAACTTGACTCTCTAGGAAGAATACTTCCATCGGCGACGAAGGCTGCATAACCATTCTCATACAGCCATTCTCTCAAATATTCTTGGTCTAGATAATTCTCAACATGCTCCTCTATCCGCTCTTCAATATCTGGGCGAAGTATGGTCGACTTAACGATTTCAGGAATCTTATCGAGAAGAATTTCCAAGGCCATGTTGCCTAATATCCTCCTCCCTCTGGCCGGAAGACCCACGAACAATCTGAGAATTATGTTTCTCCCAGAGACTTCCGTACAAGATCTTCTCAAGATCCAAGGTCCCGGCTTGGGAATCCCGAGGTAACCACTATTCCCTGTCCCGCATTTCTTCCTAAGCTTCACACTACTTAGATAAAGTTCCCTCGCGATGAAATCTAGGAAGGGCGTTACGGATCTTTCATCGAAAAACTTGCTTGGGAGACCGTGAACGCTTGGCGGGATGGTTATCTCCAGAATCGATGGGGGTGCGTATGGGTCTCCCTGTATCTTAGTGAACGTGGCCTCGGCTATGTCGTAGCTGAACACAACTCCGCGCAGCCTCTTATATGCTCCATACTTCTTTCCATGAAGCTTTCTCAATAGCTTCTCTAACTCTTCTTCACCAACGACCTTACTGAGGTGCATCCCATCCGATAATATTAGCTGGGCAATCTTATCAAAAATTCGGAAAAGCTTTAATTGAACGATCAAAGGCGGAAGGATTCTCAAATAAATTCGTTTTCAAAAGTTTTTGAATTATCCAGAACACGATTTCTAAAGCTTAATAGCGGCTGATCCTTATGAATGGATATGCCTTACAGAGTTGAGTTCGAGTTCGGCGGCGGCGTTAAAGCGACGGGAATTCTCGATGATTTAACCGAATTAGAGAAACTTGCGAAAGAGTCGCCATTTACCTCTAAGGTGAATTTATGGGGGGAGGAAATTTACTTCGACCTTCCAATTGAGTTAGATCTTGAAGGGGAGAGGACGGAGATGGAGATAGGGGAGATCGCTTATTGGCCTGAAGGAAATAGCTTATGCATATTCTTTGGGAAAACGCCTGCGAGCAAGGGAGAGAAACCAGTAGCTTATAGCGATGTCAAACCTCTAGGGAAAATCACCGAAGGACTAGAGGATCTGAAAAAGGTGAGGAGCAGAGAAAAAGTTACGGTGAAGATTGAGAAGATCTAGTTCATTGCTGCTTCAAGATTTCTTTTGCTTTCTCGGCTACAGCCTCGGCCATTTCTGAAGTCGATGCACTTCCTCCTAAATCATAGGTGACCTTCTTTCCTTCAGCTATCACTTGCTCAAC
This sequence comes from uncultured Nitrososphaeria archaeon, assembly GCA_964507345.1. Taxonomy (GTDB): domain Archaea; phylum Thermoproteota; class Nitrososphaeria_A; order Caldarchaeales; family Wolframiiraptoraceae; genus Wolframiiraptor. The sequence goes on along the minus strand of CAZDPL010000002.1, from coordinate 33,186 downwards.
CGCTTTGAATATAGCATCCATCTTCTCTTTCTCTCCGAGGTATCCAAGCATCCAAGCCATTGATAATATTGTTGCAGTCGGATTGACTTTATTCATCCCCTTGTATTTTGGAGCGCTTCCATGCGCTGGCTCGAACATGGCATAATTGTCTCCCATATTAGCTGAGTAGACCATCCCTATGCTGGCGACTAGAGCGGCTGCTTCCTCGCTGATTATATCCATGAAGAGGTTGCTTCCGAGGATGACTGTTTGATTGAATCTTTGATGGTTTTTGACGAGCTGTTGGGCTAAGTTGTCGATGAAGTATTCCTCCCAAGCTATATCTGGATAGTCCTGCGAAACCTCTTGAACAGCTTCCACGAATACGCCATCACACTCCTTCATTATGTTTCTCTTCGTCACCACTATCACTTTCTTCCAACCATTTTCCTTAGCTATCTCGAAAGCCTTCTTCGCAACTCTTCTAGACTGTCTTTTGCTTATCTTTCTAAAGGCTATTGCAACATCAGGTGTAACTCTAATATCCACGCCAGTGTAAAGACCTTCAGTAGCTTCTCTCACGCAGATGAAATCAACTGGTCCGAGCCTTCCAGGAATTCCGCCAAGAGTCTTTATTGGCCTGATGTTAGCATATAGATCAAATTTTTGCCTAATGCTGACGGCGACGCTTTTAAGATGCTTGATATCTGGTGGAGTCGTCGTCGGAGCCTTAAGCACGGCGTCGACTTGCTCGAGGATTTCCCAAGTCTCCTTGGGTATAAGTGAGTCTCCTCCATGCTTTAACCACCACTCATATCCTGCTTCCACGGGAATTATCTCGACATCGCTCTCAACTGCTTCCCAAACCTTCAACGCCGCATCAGCAAGCTCTGGCCCCACGCCATCTCCACGGATTAATGCCGCTTTCTTCGCCATAACGCATCACTCCAGCTTAGAAAACTAGCTTTTCTCAGAGTTCCTGAAATATTACTTTTAACCTTTCGCGGTGATCATATAAACGCTTAAAATCACAGAACTAAGAAAATCTTGAGGATCGCTCATGACCCTATGGACTCTTGGGAGAATTCTGAAGGTTGAGGTCCATCCAGTTCGCGTCCCGTTTAATCGGCCATTTAAATTAGCTTCAGGAGCATATCTCCCCGCCGCCGAGTACGTTCTCCTGCAGATAAGGTCATCTGAAGGATTTGAAGGTTGGGGAGAGTCATCGCCGATGCCGTCTTTCTCTGGGCTGGGGCAACGGGAAGTGGTTAAGGAACTTAAAGCGGCTGCGGAGTTCCTGAGAAATCGAGAGCTAAACTTAATCAAGCTCCTAAGGCTATTATCCGATAAGCTTCAGCTATCATCCTACGCTTCATGTGCTATCGAGAATGCTTTGCTTGATCTCTTAGGGAAAATGATCGATATGCCCGTCCATCAACTCTTAGGAGGAAGGCTTAGAGAACGCATCGAACTTGCATGGCCGATAGGCATAGGAGACATGGATTTCGTAATGGAGGAAGCTAGAAAAGCTGTAAAATCTGGGTTCAAGGAATTGAAGCTCAAGGTAGGGGAAAATTTAACCGAAGATCTCGCGAGAATTAAAGCCCTAAGGGAAGAATTTCCAGAGATACCGCTTAGAGTGGATGCGAATCAAGGTTATAGTAGGGAAGACGCGGTTAAAGCTGGTGAAGAATATTCAAAACTGGGGGTGAGTCTATTCGAGCAACCCGTCGAGAAAAACGATTTAGAAGGATTAAAAATGGTTAGGCAAACTGGAGTGAAAGTGATGGCCGACGAAAGCTGTTATAACCCATCAGATGCATATAAGCTCGCATCCGCGGAAGCAGTAGACGTAATCAACATAAAGATCATGAAAAGCGGCGGGTTGCTGAAAGCGAAGGAAGTTGCTGCAATATGTGAAGCCGCCGGGCTAGCCAACTCGCTTGGAAGCATGTTGGAGCTGGGTGTGGGAACAGCTGCAGGTCTACAATTCGCAGTAGCCTGTCCAAACATTCGCTATAGAGCTGAAATCGTAGGCCCGCTATTCTTGGAAGACGACTTGATCGAAAGTCCCCTAAAATTTGAAAATGGATCTCTGGAGCTGCCTCGAGGATCAGGTTTAGGAGTTTCAGTAGATTTGAGAGCGCTTGAAGAATATGGGGTGAAGGCTTAGACTTCGAAGCCAGCTCGTCTTGCGAGAAGCCTGAACTCCTGTTCACCTATCGGATATCTTCGCTCTCTTGCAGAGAATTCATAGGATATGAGTTCTATTAGGTTCAGCAATCTAGGATCATCTTCGCTAACTTTTCTACCCAGAACCTCCTCAAGCTTAAGTTTAATTCCATGCTTTCCTGATCTCCTGCCTATGACTATCGACCTCTTCTGACCCACAAGCTCCGGCGGGAATAGCTCATACGTTAATGGTAGCTTTGAGATTCCGTGAAGATGTATGCCAGATTCATGAGCGAAAGCCGCGTCACCAACGATCGCCTTGTTTACTGGCAGATGATAGCCAAGCGATGACGCTATGTAGAGGGCGAGTTCTCTAAGCAGTTTCAGATTCCACTTCCTGATATCATAATGCATGTAGCAATTCATTATCACCTTCTCCGTTTCCGCGTTCCCTGCCCTATCTCCGAGACCTAGGAAAGTTGTGCTTACGTAAACCTTGTCATAAAGACCGTTTGCAGCTCTGATGGTCGCCATCGTATTTTCAACGGCATTTCCTAAATCGTCATGAGCGTGAATCTCGATATACGGGATCTTAGTCTCGGCCTTTATCCTCTTAACTTTCTCGGGAATTCCTCGTGGAAGCGGAGCGCGTGGATCAGCTATACCGCATCCTACAGTATCACATATCCTATAGACTTCTGCTCCAGCCTCAGCCACCGCGTTTATGAATACTTTTTCAAATTCCCAATCCGCTCTGGTACTGTCCTCGCCGTGGACGAATACCCTCATCCCATGCTCCCTGGCATAGGTCACAGATTCGACAACGCGATTAACTAAGCTTTCGAGAGACATGGAGGGCCATTTTGCAAAATGGATATAGGAGACTGGATGGGATATTCCAACCTGCTCAAAGTCAAGTCTTATTGCTTCGTCGAGGTCGTTTTTATTTGCTCTACACCATGCGGCGAGCATTGGTCCAAGCCCATGGTCTTGCATAAGCTTAACAGACTCTTTATCCGACTTTGTGTAGATCATCACCTCAAGCCTTTCAACTCCTATATCCCTGAGCATTAAAGCGATCTTCAGATATTCCTCTGGACGCGGGTTTAGAAGACCCGCCATCTGAAGGCCTTCTCTCAGAGTCGTATCATCAACTATTACGTCGACATTTAGGGGAATCGGTTCGTAGACGGTTCTCTTTAACTCCTCCCATCTTTCTTGATCGAAACCGTCGTATGGCGAGAGCTTCATAATCTTGTCTAGATACTCCCTTCTAGCCTTTTCGAGGGCTTCGAAATCTGGTCTCTGCATCTTCCACCCTTAGCTTCCCTAATCGTTTATTAATGTTTCAACGAAAATTGGT
>CAZDPL010000002.1:13925-29572 GCA_964507345.1 uncultured Nitrososphaeria archaeon | reverse complement strand
TCCTTCACAACGGATGCCGCTGTATCCATTCCCTTAACGGCTTGATAAATGTCCCTATCCAAAGGGTATCCGCCATTCGTGGTTATCACTAAGTCGGCCTCTTCTTTGAATTGAACTTTAACATAGCTTTCTAAAGCCTTTACACCTGCTAGGTGGGCTTTCACAGGATCTCCCGAGAAAACTCCAGTCACCTTTTTCTCCTTGTTTATGGTGACGTTCAAGATGAAATCCAATTTAGTTAATTTCATGAACTCTAGCATATCCTCATGTATTGGATTACCTTCAAGTACTCCTGCTCGAGCCCTCGGATCACCTACCATCCTAAACCCATGATTCCTCAGGATAGAATCTTTCCCAGCGACGCCGGGTAACAAGCTCTTCCTTCCACCGCTATAGCCTGCGAAAAAGTGAGGCTCTATTAATCCCGTTGCGATGACCAAATCGCTATCCATAACATGCTTGTTTACCTGAACAGGCGTTCCATAACTCGTCTTCTTCCCCAGGTCAATTACTTGATCTTCATCTGACGCATCATGGGACGTGACTTCATAATTCTCCACAACTTCTTTACCAAGCATTTCACGAAGCTGATCATCGGTCAGCGGGAGATGAAGTCCTGTAGCAACTAAAATCTTCAAGGAGACATCTGGCTTAACCTTTCTAATGTAATCCAATAATATTGGGAGAACTTCCTTCGCGGGAAAAGCTCTCGTGTGATCTGGAACTATGAGCAATACTTTCTCGGCTTTCTCAAGGAGCTTTCGAAGCGATGGGCTTTCAATGGGGTTCTCGAGCGTGTGGAGTACTTCTGTCTCGAGATCTTTTAATGGTTCAACTTTCCTTGATTCCATGATAATCGCTTCTTCAAGTTGAATTGTTAACTTCCCTTCCCCATATGGCATCGATATCTCCATGAAGCTTCAATAATCTTCTGAGATAGATTCCTAAAAATTTTTGCACAAATCAGCCATTTATCAGCTTCTTCATTTGTAAAGCGTTCTCAAGCATTCCATGATCATTGTTGAAATATACGTAGATTCGCTCGGCCCGACTCTTCATTAATTTCCCAGCTACCTCAAGTAGTTCTTCATTCGTGTAGCAGTAGGCATACCACTCCGTTCTACCGTGCATCCTTAGGTAAATAGTGTCATTTGATACGACGATCTCTTTGGGAAGTCCGGGAGCATCCACCGAGCAGAAGATGCCGCCGCAGGAAGCTATTTCGTTTGTTAGCTGCCACCAGCCCGGGTGCCTGAATTCGAAAACTGCGACATTTTCAAGACTCATATCTTTCACGAAGCTCTTAATTCTCAAAACGTTTTCATGAGTCGGCTTAAAGTAGCTTGGAAATTGAAAGAGATAGAAGGTGATTTTATCTTTCATAGGCTTTAAAGTTCGTGAGAATTTCTCCCAAAGTTTCGGCGCTGCTGGGCCGAGTTTAGATCTATGAGTTATGCTTTGGTGAACTTTTATGCTGAAATCGAAATCAGCTGGAGAATCTTTCAGCCAGGCATTGATCCAACTTCTTTGAGGAAACCTATAGAACGAAGCATTTATCTCAACGGTTTTAAATCCTCTCGAAAGATACCACCTAAAGGGAGACGGTTTTCCAGGATTCCAGAAGTAAGTATATCCCGATGTTCCAACTCTTCTCACCACGGCCAAGGAACCGTCAACCATTGGATCGTTTCGCTGCTTTAAGATTAAAACGTTAACCTCTAAAGTTCTAGAAAATTGAGTTTCCGCGAAATTAATGCATCTGTTTTTCGGAAACTTTTTGAAACAAGCTTCTCACATGCTTGATGTATTAACGTGATTATTCGCTGGAAATATTCGAGATTTTTCGAGGTCTCAATACTATTATACGGCATGTATTGAATTCTTCCAAGGGATTTCATGGCTGAAGGCGATAAGGAAGTCGAAGTCGCGAGAAGAGTTTTCCACGACATTTTCAAGACCATCCTGGGCGAGGCTGGAGTGAAGGTTTTAGAATATAATTTCAGAAGGATTTCATCATCCGACCCCTACGAACTCCTGCTAAAAGATGCTAGGTCCTTCTATGAAATTTTGCATAACTTCTTCAGGTCTGGAACGGATGCATTCCTAAGAATTACTGCCTCAACCCTACTTTCGAAATATGCGATAACCGCATATAACGTAAAGGACGTCGTCGCCATGTTGTCCGGAAGATGTGAAGGTGCCGAAGAAAAACTTCGAGAACTTCTTCGAAAGCTAATTAAAGCCGAGGCAGGAGGTGGGGAATGATGTTCGTAGCTACGGGGATTCCGGGTCTGGATGATCTAATCTCGGGATTCCCAGAAGGTGAGATAGTAATAGTTGCAGGTAGGCCGGGGACTGGTAAAACAGTTTTCTCCGCAAGCTTTCTCTATAACGGGGCCGTGAAATTCGGCGAGAAGGGTGTTTATGTCTCGCTGGTAGAGGATAAAGAGGCTTTTCTGAGGAATATGCGTTCTCTAGGTTTCGACTTCGAAGAACTTGAGAAACGCGGCTTATTTGAGTTTTTAGAACTTCTCACGGTAAGGGAGGAGGCGTCTAAATCTCTCCTCGCCGAGATTATGACCTATATTGAGGAATCTAAACCAAAGAGGCTGGTAATAGACTCGTTTTCAGCGATGGTTTACCGTTTCAAAGATCCGAGAGAAGTCCGAGTCTTTCTCCACGCGCTTTTCACGAAGATCATTAAGAGGTTGAAATGCACGACAATTCTCGTAGAAGAGATACCTTACGGCGACCAGAGAATAGGCTATGGCTTCGAGGAGTTCATCGCCTCAGCAATAATCTTGCTAAAATCTAGGATAATTGATGGCAGGATCTATAGAGAACTCTTGATATCAAAGCTTAGAGGTGCGAGGATAAGAAATCCGTTAACATGCTTTACCATTCGAGAGGGGTTGAGAGTCTTTACTCCTTGGAAGGTTCGAGGAGAATTATTCACGAAGCCTTATCAGCCTATATCAGAGCCTCCTCAAGGCTATTCAACGGGCATTCCAGTACTCGATGACGCTTTAGGCGGTGGACTAAGGAAGGGTTCAACAGTTCTGATTGAACTAGATCCTGAAGTGTCTTACGAGCAATATCATCTTCTCCTAGATCCGATCGTTCTCAACTATGTTCTCGCAGCTGACAGACCCTGCGTGATAGTTCCCTCAGCGGGAGTAGGTTGGGAAGATGTTTTGAAGACATTCAAGCTTTTCGGAGTGCCGGATGAAAAGTTAAGGAAGCTTATTAGAGTAATTGAGCCCGTGAAGGAAATCGGGGAAGTTAAAAATGAATGCGTGTTAAAATGGACGCCAACCTCTCCTGAGAAAGACTTTGAGGAGCTTGCAAAGCTGGAGAGCTCACTAATGGAATCGACCGGCCACCCCCCGTTAAGGTTCATAGGGATAGATAGAGTTGCTCACTACCATGGTCAAGAAGGATTAGTAACGCTAGCGAACCTCGACGTCACCAGAACTAAGAAGCTTGGATCGTTAACGATTTGGCTATTTAAGAGCGTATATCCTGAGATATTGAAGAGGCTTGTCCCGCTTTCGACAATCTATCTTAAGCTTGTAGAGAGGAATGGCTGTCTCCTCCTTTATGGCGTAAAGCCTAGAACGCCCTTCTATGCTATTGAGCAGGATTTATCGAAGGGATATCCTCTCCCGAAGCTGACTTTGATTGAGTAATCTAAACATACGTCAATTCCCCATTAACTATTCTGGCGCATTTAGTAAGCTTATGAACAGCTTTCCAATCTTCGTCAATGATATGTATCACTTTGAAGCCTTGAGAAATCATGAAATCGGAGAGGATTTTGCGATGGCATCTCCAAGGAATCCTCTCCTTGCACATTATCGCTGTTACGTTCTTCTCGGCGATCAATGCCAATTCTCTACACGCCCGCCTCGCCTCCGAGTTCTTAACGAGATATGTCGCATAAGCTCTAAATCCCTCAGACTTAAAGCAGCGAGCTATCCCGAAATCTTCAACATCTCTTCCAAACTTTCTATACCCTCCAAGCCTTCCATCCCAAATGTATTTAAGCCCAGCTCGGCTAAGCTCGTTGGAGAGGATGTGTTTGGAGAAATGTGGAGCTATCTTGCTCGTCGGAAAACTTCTAACATCATACACAAGCTCCACGCCCACCTCCTTTAACAAGCTAAGAAAATCCTCAAGCCTTCTATTTGAATGACCGATCGTATAAACGATCTTCATAATGATCTCCAAGTTATTCCCTCGGGACCGCAGCTAATATCCTTCTCTTACTTAGTTTAAGCAATCGTGATTCCCTGTTACGGCTCATAAATTACTTTTCCACAATCCTCTCCAACCCTATATCCCCTTAGTTCCTCGGCCAGATTTCTAACATCTTTCGATGAGAGTATTTTCAGAAATTTTCTCAGCTGAGGCCGCTTATATGAATCTAAGGATATTGCGAAGTCGAATTTCTCCCAGCCTAAGCTCTTAAATTTTAAACCGTATTTCTCAGCAGCCCACCTAATGGTTAGCCCTAGATCTGCTTTGCCTGCTATAATTTCTCTCACAACTTCTAGATGAGTCTTCACCTCATTCTCATAACCTTTGATGCTTTTGACGAGTTCTCTGAAGGTTTTCCCCATTTCCTCAGCCTTCCTCTTTAGGAGGTAATCGAGCCTAACCCTCGTACCAGATCCCAAATTCCTATTAACTATCTTTGCCTCACCTGTGACAAGCGCGTTAAGAGGATCATCGAAATGCTTGCGAAAAGCGAAGCCTATTTCCCTTTCATATCCTCTCACTAGAATCGCCTTTGTTTCAAGCCAGTATTTCGATAGGTATGGCAGGTTATATTCTCCGGTTTCGGGGTCGTAGAGATGTATTCCGGCTAGATCGGCTTCTTTGAGCATTAGTAGGGTTAGCCCTCCGGTTGATCCGATCCAAGCAATCTCTATGGATTCTACTCCTTGATCTCTCATGAATCCCATGATGTGTTCGAGTAATGGGTCGTTACTTCCAGCGTAAACTATCTCAGGGGCTTCAGCTTCAACCTCTTCTATGCTGAACCTTTTATTGAATAGCCTTCGATATTCTTCGAGATAACGATTTAGGATTTCTTCTCCTCGGCTTGTTAGCTTCGCTCCGCCTCCGCCTCGGCCACCGCGCTTAGGTTCAATTAGCTTGATATTCAGGATTCGCTCTGCCTTCGCTATGGCTTCCCAAGCTCGCGAATATGGTATGTTTAGCGCCTTTGCGGCCGAGAGTATGGATTCCCTCCTCCGTATAAGTAGCAAAAGTCTTGCTAAATTCTCATCAATTACTTTTACCCCATCGATTTCCAAGATCAGCGTTCCTCTGGGTTTAAGCTTCTTCAGAGTGTTCATCTCCCAACTCTAATCTACTGCGATTTCGAGATCAATGCCTTAAATTTTTTAGCGTCGACAAATAACCCTCAGAGGACATTGTCTGCAGTTCGGATTAGCGGTCTTACAGAATTTTCTCCCATGTAGGTAGGTTAGTGTCTGGAACCAGCCAGCAAGGTCTCTGAGGGAGGAAGTCAAGATAGCTCTCAAGCACCTCTCCCTTCTCGGGCAGATCGGTAAACCATACTTTTCTGAGGCATCTCTCGTGCAAACATATTTTTGACATAACGCTTTGACGGGCATGGAGAATTCTTCAACTATTCGAGTTCTCCTGACGAATTTCTCTAAATGAACATCGCATGGCGCAACATATGGCGCTTTATAGGCCGATAAAATTATGGAGTCAGCGATTTTTGGACCAATCCCCTTCCCTGATAAGAGAGTGATCCTCGCTAGCTCTGGAGGCTTTGACGAGAGTTCGCGGAGGAATGATTGTAAGTCCCCATCTCCGTGATTTTTGATGAGATTTTTGAGGCTTTCAACAGCTTCAAAAATCTGATAGCTTCGCCCGATCTCCTCGATTTCCGCCCTAGGAGCCTTTAATAATCCTTCAAGATCTTCATACCTGCTCCAAATTTTCTTACACCAAGCTCTAACCATGTCGTAATTCGCTCTCTTTGATAAGAGAACCGAGATCAAGATACGTCCAAGATCGTGAAGCGCTACTGGAATTCTTACTCCTGGATATGCTTCGGCTAAGGCTTCAAGGATGTTCCTGAATTTCCTGCTCACGCTCGATAGTTGATCTTCAAATGCTTCATGCCATAGCCCGCTTTCAGCGATAGCTATCTCTCTCAGAGCCTTCTCGCTTACGTGGCTCGGAAACGTAACCACGACCTCGCTTCTGTTTTGCTCAAGTGTCATCCCCTTAAAGGTTCCAGTTATCTTGATCCATTTCCTCGAATGCACTTTTTCATACATGCTGGAAACGAAGGATGGTTCAAATGTCCGTTGGAGGTCATAGTTATCGGCGGGAATCGTTAACCTAATCATCTACGCTACATCTACGATACGTTTCTTTGTAGCATTTTCGCATGGAGCACTTTATTAGCTGGAAATTTTCCATTCATTTTAGGATGACCCATAGGAGAATCATAGAGCTAATGGTTCTCATAACGCTCGTAACGAGCGTAGCCGCTGCCAGCGCATGGGGTTACGGATACTCGGTACTTGAAGACGATATAGAATTCAGGGTAGATTATCCAGTGGAGATGAAGATCGACACGTGCTCGACGGTAACCTTCTGGATGAAGGCGGCTCAAAACTTGACAGACCTGCTGGTCGTCCTCACAGTTTACTATCACTCCGACTCCTCAGCCAACCCCCTATACAGCAATACAATAATCAGCGAGGACTCCGTTGAAGCAGGGTGGACGGAATCTAAAAGCATTCAAATATGCATTCCAAGAGCTGCTCCCAAGGATCCATATGTAAGAGCTCAGCTGGAGATAAGCTATGAGCTGAATGGAACGGATAAGGAGCTGAGATATGAGTGGTATATGTCCATAGTTAGGTCGAAGACTTACGATGAGCTGGAGTCCGAGATAGCGGATCTCAAGAACACGATAAAGGACTTAGAAAACCAAATAGAGGATCTGCAGTCAGAGCTTGACGAAAAGATAGAATCGCTTCAAAATCTACAAGACGATTACGAGGAGCTTCTAACGAATTATTCTTCTCTTCTGGAGAAGTATCAGCAGCTAAAGTCGAGTTTCAACGCGCTTAGCGAGGAGTACCAGCAGCTCGAAGACGAATACCAATCCTTAAAGGACTCGCATCATGCAACATTAGTAGATCTAGAGAAACTGAAGACGAAATATGAGCTTCTCATGAAGGATTACGGAGACTTGGAGGAAAAATACAGCTCCCTGCTAAAAGACTATGAAACAACGCTTTCCGAACTTAAATCCTATAAGAGCTTGTACCTCGACCTGAAATCGCGGCATGAAAGTCTTCAGAGCAGGCATAATGAGCTGATAGCGGAGGTCTCAAGTCTGAGGCAGAGGCTAAGCGACCTCGAAGAGGATTACGGAGCATTAAGCAAGATCTACGAGGCAACGCTCGGAGAAAGCAATCTAACGAAGAACATCTTATTCGCTCAGACGGCCGCGGTTGCGGCAGGTCTCGGCGCATACGCCATAATGCATAAACGGTATGGTAGAAGAGGATCGGAAAGCCTCGAATCTCCGAAAGAGGGGAATGGGGAAAAGAAGGTTCAGAAAGTTCTCTCGGGTAGGAGAATTACAATACCAAGCGAGGTCGCCGCAAAACTCGGCTTGAAGGAAGGTGATCAAGTCGAAGTAGATTACGGCGATGGAGAGATAATAGTTAGGCCTGTCAAAGAAGCTGCAAAAGCTTCCGAAGAAGCCGGGAAGCATGAAACCAGGGAAGCAAGCTCTGAAAACAATTAATTTCGCCATAACCGATTCTAAGCCGGCGATTACGTGTACGATCCGGTGAAAGCTCATCAAGCAATCGAAAGGCTGGTCGTTAGGGAGAGCGGAGGGCTTCAAGAGAGGAAATATTATCGATTTCGAGTCGATCGATGGTACGGTGGAATAGTTACGGGAGACTGTGTTGGATGCGGCCTATTTTGCAAATTCTGCTGGGTTTCAGATAAGGTTCGATATCGCGTCAAAGCCGTTGGGAGGTTCTATAAACCTAGAGAGGTAGCGGAAAAGCTTTTGAAATTAGTGCGGCGCAGCGGTATAAGGCAGCTAAGGCTCAGCGGAGGAGAACCAACCATAGGGAAGAATCATCTACTATCGCTCCTATCCGAGCTTGAGAGCGAGGGGATACCATTCATACTAGAAACAAACGGCATACTAATAGGCTGGGATGAAGACTACGCAAAACAACTGGCGAAATACGATTTCCTCCACGTTAGAGTCTCTCTCAAGGGATGCAATGAAAATGAATTCTCAATGTTAACCGGAGCCATGCCGGAGGGCTTTGAACTCCAATTAAAAGCTCTCGAAAATCTTTCAAAATTTGGCGCAGAATGCCATCCCGCGGTCATGATTTCATTTTCTTCCAAGGAGAGCTTTCGGAAGCTCGTGGAAAGATTGAGGAAGATTAATCCGATTTTCGCAGAGGAATTGGAGATCGAAGAGCTGATACTTTATCCTCACGTTGTTGAGCGATTGAAAAAGTATTCATTAAGATATTTAACAGGTTATCCGCCCGATAAGATTCCACCTGATCAAATCTAGCCTACACAGTTTCCTGTAATTCTTCAACTGCTGCGACCTTTGGGCAATATGGGTCGGGGCCATCTAGGGTCTTGTAAAACATGTAAGACCTCGCATAGCATCCTCCCATACAATCGTTCTTCAATGGACATGAGGCGCACGGCTCCCTGAGTTCAGGGTTCATAACTTTCCTAACCGCCTCATTTCTAGAATATTCTTCTAATGCTTTCTTAAATCCTGATCTAACATTTCCGGCCACTATGTCTAACACGTCGCATAGCATTAGATTTCCAGCTGGATCTATGTCTAGAATCTTCCCCTTTCTGCAATCAGCCCAAGTCGAGACGTATCTCGGGTTTATAATTAGCTTAGCTGCTCTAAAGCACCAAACGCTCATCCAATAACCTATTTCATCCGCCGCCGCCTCGGCTGATTTCAAGGCTTTAGTAAGCTCACTTCTAGATGGTATAACTTCTTTGCTGGCTCTTCCGACGGGCATGAGTGGTATCATGCAGGCGCTGAACGCGCCGAGCCTTTCAGCTAATTTAACGTATTCGCCCGTTTCGAAGTAGTTGAGTTTGGAGATCGCGAATACGGTTGAAAATTCAATCCCCTCATTTTTTATGATCTCCAAGTTTTTCATGAGCTTATCCCATGTTCCGTGTCCTCTGATTCGCTCATGTGTCTCTTTATTTGCTCCATCTATGCTCACGTAGAGGAAAACGTCATGTTTTCTAAGCAGCTTCGCCAGCTCTTTGCTCATTATCGTGGCATTGGTATTGATATCGCAAGTCATTCCATAGTCCCTGATTTCTCTTAGATATAGCTCGAGATTCTTATCTAAGAACGGTTCTCCGCCTGTTATGCCTACGTGGGCTACACCGCTTTCGGCAAGCTCTCGAATAAGTTTCAACTTCTCACTAGTGGTTAGCTCTTTCGCCGAAAGAAACCTGCTGGCATAACAGTGAACGCACCTAAGATTACATTTGCCGCTGATAATCCAGATAACCGCCTGCGGATTCATATGATCGATCTCCCACCAGCCGTTTTCCACCTCAGAGGATTAGATCCGAGAGTAGGTGGGATTAGGAGGTATTTATACCTACCAACCTGTTTACTCCTCTACGAACTCGGCGTTCAATACCTCGTATATTGCTTTCGCCGTTTTCTCACCTATTCCCTCAACGCTTTCCAGTTCCTTGAGTGAGGCGTTTGCGAGCCTTCTGATGGTCTTAAATTTCCTCATAAGCTTTATGGCCCTCGTCCCGCTAACTCCTGGAAGTCCTTCGACCACGAGTCTGATTTTATCTGAGAGTTTTTCGACTTTTTCCTTAGCTCTAAGAGAATGCGGCTTAAGCTTGCCTTCGGCCGTCCTACGCTTATAGAGTTCTTGGAGATAGGTTATAAACCATCTTCGGCTTGGAAGTACTATTACTGGTATCTGCCAATCTAGGATTACGCTGTTTACCACTCCTATGACCTGGCTAGCTGTCCAGTTCGTAAACTTTTCAGCCATTGCCAAGCTTCCCTCAACAACTAATAGGGGAGAAACACCCTCGCATCTCTTCATTTTATCTAACTCACTCCAAAGCCTCTTTGATTTAACATCCGAAAGCAATCCTGTTGGAGTCTTCCGCTCGATAAGAACATCGCAAACTAGATAATCTCCAGCTGTTAAAGGCTCAATTGTGATAGGAGCATTCTCCTTTAACTTTTCCACTATGCTGGGAGCTTGGACAGCCTCCCTAGAATCGATTACGATGGGCTGCTTTGACATGAATCTCTTCGAAAGGTTTGGGAAGCAGACTTTAAGGCTTTCCAATAGGTCGTGGCCATCTTTTTAGGATACGGCTTAAGCGAATTCCTGGGAATGTTTAGAGAATTTAGAACCTACGTCATCAGACCGTTTGATCCTTGGAGAGGTAGGCTTTGCACTTGTCCATTCAAGTTTTCATTCGACCCATACACGGGATGCGAGCATGGATGCCTCTACTGCTATGCTTCCTCATATATTCGGGACTTCTATCGATGTAGACCTAAGGAAAACTTGTTGGCGAAGGTTAGGAGAGATTTGGAGAGACTTCCCGAAAATGCTTTGATCTCCATGTCGAACAGCTCTGATCCTTACACGCTTATGGAATCTAGGTTAAAGCTTACGAGAAAATGCTTACAAGAATTCGTTGGAAGGAGGCTCAGACTTCTCATCATAACTAAGAGCGATCTCGTCGTCAGAGATATAGACTTGCTGAGCAAGATTAGATCGGCTGTAACGATAACGATCACAACCCTCGACGAAAATCTCGCAAGAAAACTCGAGCCTAGAGCTCCACCCCCATCGAAAAGACTAGACGCTGTTTCAATTCTTTCAAGAGAAGGTATACCGGTTGGAGTGAGAATAGATCCCGTAATTCCCTTCCTGACCGATGATGGAGTGAAGGAACTTGTTAGAGAAGTCAAGAATGCTGGAGCTCAACACGTTACTGCGAGCACGTTTAAGCCTAGAATCGACGGATGGAAGCGCATGGAAAAGGCTTTCCCCGAGGCGTGCGCTAAGCTCAAGCCGCTCTACTTCGAGGAAGGCGAAAGGATTGGCAGAAGCTTCTATCTTCCTAGACCGCTGCGCTTCAAGCTCATGAAGAGCATAGCAGATGAATGCGCTAGAGTAGGATTGACGTTCGCTACGTGTAGAGAGGGCTTTCCAGAACTTAACACCAGCCAAACTTGTGATGGAAGCCATCTAATACCTCAAACTCCGCTAGGAAAATCACAGGGATCTTCTTCAATTGAGTGATTACAAGTTTATGAACTAGCTTAACAAATCGTTAACTGAGAGTCTTTGTGATGAAACCCCTACACGGCTGAATTTGATGATGAATTGGGATCAGTCTGATACGATCTTCATCATTTTGATGAATTCATTAATCCCGCTGCGTACACTTGGCCTACAGCTATGCCGCCGTCTCCTGGGGGGACTAGCCTATTCACTTTCAAGCTAAGCTCGCTATTCTCCGCTATCGCCTTCAAAAGTATGTAGTTGACCGCAGCTCCACCTGAGACATAGATTGTTTTCACTCCCAGTTCTCTGGCTTTCTCGGCGGCAACCGTTCCGAGGCAGGCTCCTAGGATATATTGCGCAGTGTATGCAAGGTCTTTCCTAGATTCGTCAAGATTCTCGATGAGATATCTCATGATCTCACTCGTTAAGATTCTCACCTGACCTCCCTCCTTCAGGAATGAGCTTACATCTAGCTGCTTGCCGATTAATTTCCCTCCAATAGCCGCGTCTTCGAGCATTATGGCCGGCTCCCCCTCATAAGTCCGCTCAAAACATAGGTTAAGGAGCGCGGAAACGCTGTCGAGGAATCTTCCCGTGCTAGATGTGAGGGGTTTCTTGCTTTTTTCAATCAGGTTTAGGACTGCTTGAAACTCTTTTTCACCATACTTGAATCCTTTCAATAACCCTCTCTTCTTGAAGAATTCCTCGATTTCCTTGAAAGTCATGAACTTGGATAGAATTGAAGCAAGCATTCTCGCTGGCCTTAATGCTGCTAAATCTCCTCCGGGCATGAGAACGTATTCCAGAAATCCTTCACGCCTCCAGCCGTCATCCCAAGTGATGACTTCTCCACCCCATATGGCTCCATCTAGACCGTATCCGACTCCATCCATAGCTATCCCAACGGCTGGCTCCTCAGGATCGTGATCATTTTCAGCCATTACGGAGGCTATGTGGGCGAAATGATGCTGAATGAGCTTAAGCTCGAATCCATTCTCGGCGGAAAACTTCTCGGCGGCAGCTCTAGAACGATAGCCGGGATGCATATCCGCTGCGACAACTACTTTTCCCCTTTCATGTAAGCCATAGCAATTTGATAGGAATTTGAGATTTTCCTCATGCTCATCTAGGACTCTCGGATTATCCGTGTCTCCCGAATATTGCGCAAGGATGATCTTGTCATCGAATCCTATTGCTCCTGCAGTTTCGAGTTCCGCTCCGTAAGCTATCACGCAGTTAACCAATTTACGGCTCAGCCGCATGATCCTAGGGGCATATCCTCTTCCATATCTTAAAATGACCTGGCCTCCATAGGTCGGCCTGACCACTGAGTCATCTACTCGGTGGACAATTTTCCTATTGTGAATCAAGGCGTAGTCGGCGATTTTCATCAAATCCTTCAACTTTTCCTCATCTTTTATCATCGGATCTCCGTGAACGTTTCCACTAGTCATGATTAGGAACTTATCTCTAGTTTTTCGTAACAGGAGGTAATGAAGGGGCGTGTAGGGAAGCATGACGCCTAGAGTGTTTAGAGAGGGAGCAACGTAATCCGAGACGGGCGAACCGAGCTTCTTCGGAAGTATTATTATTGGCTTAATGAATCCCGTCAAAAGGTTTCTAACATCATCGGGAATCTCGACGAGCCGTTCAACAACTTCGAGGTTTAAAGCCATGATTGCGAAAGGTTTTCTAGGTCTCTTCTTCCGTCTTCTAAGTTCGAGGACTACTTGATCATCGCTCGCTAAACATGCTATATGGTATCCTCCGAGACCCTTGATCGCTAAGATTGATCCAGATTCGATTAATTCAACAGCTCGTGAAAGCGGATCTTCGACATCGATCTTCCTCAGCTCTTTATCGAGCAGCGTTAATTTCGGACCGCATTTAGGGCAGCTTATCCCTTGAGCGTGGTATCTTCTCTCGTTCCATAGGTCTTCATATTCTCTTCGACATTCTTCGCAAAGTGAGAAATCCCTCATCGCCGTGTTTTCTCTATCGTATGGGGGCTTATAGATCATCGAATACCTCGGCCCACACCAGGCACAACTATTGAATGGATACATGTACCACCTCGATTTGGGGTCGAGGACCTCTCGTAGGCAGTCTTCGCAGACGGCGAGGTCTTGAGGAATTTCGGAAGCCAGCACTCTAACTGTCCCGCTCTTTAATATCTTGAATTCTGTTAGATTCAGCGGCTCGGCTTCCATTATCTCCATTTTCTCGATTCTGGCTGGAGGAGGTTTTTTCTCGGAGAGTAGCTTGAGGAAGTTTTCGATTCTGGATTCGTCGTTTGCTTCGACGTGAATTTCGACTTCTCCTCCCCCAAGGTTTTTGACGTAGCCCCTTACGTCGGCGAGATAGGCTATTCTCCTTATGAAGGGTCTGAATCCCACGCCTTGAACCATTCCAGCGACATAGATTTTTACGGCTTTCATGGAGACCTAGTCCAGTGTAGAAAAGAGCTAATCGACAAAATATAGATTGAACAAATTTAATGCTTAATCTTTGATGATCTTCAATTTTATAGCGTGAACGGAGCAGGAGATGCATGGATCATAGTTTCTAATAGTCGTTTCCACGATTGCTTTAGCTTTTTCATATGGCTCCTTCAGGATTAAATCTCCAACCTTGATTATGTCCTCTTCCATGGCAGCGTAGTTTTGAGCTGTCGGCGGAACGATATTCGCATAAAGGATCCTTCCCCTGCCGTCAATTCTGTATCGATGATAAAGCATTCCTCTAGGCGCTTCCACGATCGCCGCTCCCTCGCCGGGCTTTATCTCAGCTTCAATATATGGTTCCGATAATTCAGAATATTCTTCAATAAGCTTCTTTATCTCGAGCACAGAGTGATAAGTTTCTGCAGCTCGAGCGATAATGCTTTGATAGGTGTTCTTGAGCGGCGCTCTGTATCCAGCTTCCTCTAAGATTTCTCTAACCTCGGGCGCCAGTAGGTCGTAATTTAGATTGAATCTCGCTAATGGGCCAGTTATGTATGGTTTACCGTTTTTCAGCCTATAGTGAAGGGCGTTTGAATACTTCTTCTGCTCGACTTGTATGTTTTCCTCAAACTGATCTTCTGGAAATCTTCCGCCGAGGCTGTTAGCTACAATGCCTTCGAGTATAGGATATTCCTTCTCCCCTTTGAGAGACATTACAACCATATCGTATTTTATTTCTGGAATTGGCAGCTCTAGGACGAATCTCAGGAGACGTTTAGCTTTTTCCTCAATTTCGTTAAAGTTCTTTAGAAGCTCTTCAAGATCCTTTTTCCTTATGACTTTGTGAAGTCCGCCGACTCTGAAGCCTACCGGGTGAACCGCTCTTCCGCCGATTATCTCAATAGCCCTATTTCCCCATGCTCTCACCGCCATGGCGTCTTTAACAAATTGTGGATGATCTTCTGCCACATCAAATGCTGAGGCGCGGCCGAGGAAGTCGGGGGCATGGAGGAATGCGAAGTGGAGGACGTGGCTTTCAATCCATTCTCCGTAAAAGGCTATCTTCCTAAGTCTATTAACGTCTTCAGGGACTTCTATTCCTAAGATCTTTTCCATGGCGCGGCTTGCAGCCATGACGTAGGCTAATGGGCATATGCCGCAGATTCTGGCAGTGAGATCTGGGGCTTCTAGATAAGATCTTCCTCTGAGGAATGATTCAAAGAATCTCGGAGGTTCGAAGATGTTCACTTCAACGTAGTCGATTTTCCCATCCTTAACTTTGACTAGTACTCCTCCCTCTCCCTCGACTCGTGCAAGTTGCTCAACCTTAATTTCGAGAACTTTACCTTCGCTCATGTTTCTCAAGGAACCTCCTAACAGGTTCAGACCAACTAGTTATACTCCTAAACTTCAAAACAAGTTCATCCTCGGACAATCCCATTTCTTCAAATCTTTTAGCAAGTGCCTCTGGTCTCGGGTCTATCATCGGGCCGAAGCATCCGTAGCATCCTCGCTCATAGCTTGGGCAGAGCGCTCCACATCCTTCCTTCATTATGGGGCCTAGACAGGGGACACCTTTAGCGACCATTACGCATACGTTTCCTTTTCGCTTACATTCTTGGCAGAGGCTTTCTTCCCTGTGATAGGGTCTTCTGCCGATTAAAACCTGTTTAAGAACGCTTAGAAGTTGAAGCTTATTAACAGGGCATCCGCTCACCGAGTAGTCTACGTGAATATAATCCGATATGGGGTTAGATCTCTCAAGGCTTGCCACCCATTCTGGATTTGGATAAACGTTTTTCTTGACTTCATCGTAGTTGAGCCAATTTCTCAA
>CAZDPL010000002.1:12238-13825 GCA_964507345.1 uncultured Nitrososphaeria archaeon | reverse complement strand
GATGAGAATTTGAAAACCGCTAGCTTAATCTTACCATTTCCCACGCTCATATCTCATCCACCCAGAAGTATTTTTTAATAAGCCAATACGGGAAGACGGGGCCATTTTTGCAAACGAAGTAGGGGCCGATTTGACAGTGGCCGCATAATCCAACTCCGCACTTCATTCTCCTTTCTAGGGATAGGTATATCTGATTGTCCTTGAAGCCTGCTTCTCCGAGAGCTTTAACCGTGAACCGCATCATTATCTCTGGACCGCAGACGAGGGCGATCGTTTTGTCGGGATCTATTCTAGCTTTGGGTATGAGCTGGGTAACGACGCCGACGTTTCCCCTCCACTTCTCATCAGCACGATCAACAGTTACCAAAAACTCTGTATTAGGAATGGATTGATATTCATCAAATTCGTATTTGTAGAGCAATAGGTCAGGGGTTCTGGCTCCATAAAGTATCGTGAGTTTGCCGTATTTTTCTCGGTTCTTTTCGATCTCTTTGATCACTCCTCGGAGAGGCGCGAGCCCTATTCCTCCGGCGATTATGAGTACGTCTTTGCCCTCAAGTTTTTCAAGAGGCCATCCATTTCCATACGGTCCTCTCAATCCTATTCTATCGCCTTCCTTAAGCTTGAATAGATATTCCGTCAAAATTCCAACAGATCTTATCGTCTGAGCAAACGTCTTTCCATCCCCGCATTCGCATATTGAGACAGGAGCTTCGCCTACCCCCGGTATGTAGATCTCAGTAAATTGACCGGGTTTAGGCTCTTCGGGAAGCCCCCTATCTACTTCAAACCAGAAAGTCTTAGTGTCAGGAGTCTCTGGAATTATCTTGAGGATCTTAGCTGGAGTCGGATCGAGGGGCGTCTTAACTATCTCGGGCATTTTTCCTCCACCTCCCTAACTATTTTCGAAACGACTTCTCTGATATCTATTCCAGCTGGACACCACGTGATGCATCTCCCGCAGCCAACGCATCCAAAGCTTCCAAATTGCCTCAACCAGTAAACGAATTTGTGCAGGACCCAATGCCTGTATCTCGCTGAGAGACTTTTTCTAAAGTGACCTCCAGCTACTTGCGCATAGCTATAGCTATGGCACCCGTCCCAAACACGAATTCTCTTAGCAGATCCATCGAGCTCCGGCTCGTCGATTATATCGAAGCAGAAGCATGTTGGGCAAACCATGTTGCAGTTAGCGCAGCCGAGGCATCTTTCCGCAACCTCTTCGTAGATTTTAGACTCTATAGCGGTCTCGAGGACTTCGGGAAGATTTTCTAAAGTAAAGTCTGCACGCGCTTTTTCAGAAGCTTTCCTTAAGATTTTCTTTAAACGATCTATCTGCTCTCCAGTAGCTGGCTCCAAGTCGAGCTCGCTAAGTAACTCTACACCTCGATCGCTACCAGGCTGGAACAAAACAGTATCTTTATCGATCCTAGTATATGCTATATCGAATCCTGTAGATGCTAGTGGCCCCGTGCCCATTGTAGCGCAAAAACAGGTTTCCCCAGGATTCGTGCAATTCTCAACGATTATCAGCGTTTTTTCCCTTTGCTTGAGGTAATATTGGTCGCCGAGAGTTCCTTGAACTTG
>CAZDPL010000002.1:9573-12138 GCA_964507345.1 uncultured Nitrososphaeria archaeon | reverse complement strand
TTTCTGCCGAGTGGATGACTGCGAATAGCTTCAAGAACCTCTTCTGCATATTGCCTGGAGACGGCTAGTACTGTTTTCCCTTCATTTGCTAGTTCGAAAGGCTCGATGCCTAGTATGTCGCATGCTGTTCGAACTTCTTCTCGTATAGGCACTTCGCTTTCTTTGATCAGCAATCCGATCTCGGTTACTTCATGCCATTCGTTTAAAAGTGCTGCGAGCCCTCCTCTAGTTGGGTCTTTTGCGGCCACGACTCCTCCTATTTCAAGGGCTTTTGAGATTAAGCCATTTAGTGGAGCAGCGTCAGATTTCACGGTTGGAGCTTCTAATCCAAGTTCTTCTCTAGCGGCCATTATAGCTATTGCGTGATCGCCTATGGTTCCCGAAAGAATAAGCTTATCGCCAGGTCTTATGTTCCGCGGATCGAGCCATCTCGACTTCAGGGATCTTCCATCTGAAGAGGCTTTCCTAAGATTTTCGTCAAGTTTTTCATGTCTTTTCCCGATGCCTGCTGTATTGATTATTATCTGGTCGAGTTTACCTCTCTCAACTACCTTGGTATC
The DNA here is from genome assembly GCA_964507345.1 of uncultured Nitrososphaeria archaeon. GTDB lineage: Archaea > Thermoproteota > Nitrososphaeria_A > Caldarchaeales > Wolframiiraptoraceae > Wolframiiraptor. The sequence goes on along the minus strand of CAZDPL010000002.1, from coordinate 11,578 downwards.
TCCCGTAACCACGTCGACTCCAGCTTCTTCAGCCGTCTCTTGAATGCTTTCAAGTATTTTATTAAGCTTAGAGAACTCAAAACCTTCTTCAAGAATTAGCGCGCATGATATTGCTAGTGGCTTAGCTCCGACCATGGATAAGTCGTTGATGGTTCCAGAGACGCTTAGCCTTCCGATATCTCCACCTGGAAAGAATATTGGCTTGACGGTGTAGGAGTCTGTTGTGAAGGCTATTTCCTCGATTACAGCTGAATCAGCTAGTAAGCTTAGAGGTATTTCTAGGCTCTTTCTAGGCTTAAACCTCGGGACTATCTGCTCCTTTAACAGCTTATGCATGTAGACTCCTCCGCCGCCGTGAAGAATGCTGATCTTATCTTCTTGCTCGCTCATTCTCCCGCTCTCCTACGAGGCTTAACAGCCTCAGATTCCACGCGACATATGCCACTGACGCATTTGAAGCCTTTATTGATGATCCTATGCTCAGCCCATATCTTGCACGTTCCCTCAGCTCCGACCATCGCTGGCCCTATAGGTGTTGCGGGCGTGCATTTCTTCAGATAGAGTGGGCATTCAGGCGGATCTATCAATCCCTTAATTACTTCAGCGCACCTGGCTTCTGAAGGAAAGCTATCTCCTCTTCCGGGTTCCAGTCCGTAAATCTTTCTAGCGTCGACCTTGGAAAATTTTTCTTTAAAGTTCATCCAACTGGCTGGGATCACCGCGACTCCTCTCCAGTAACCATCTTCGAAGTCAAAGACTTCTCTTAAGCATCTTTGCGCCTCAATATTTCCATCCCATGTGACCGATCTCGTATACTCGTTTTCCATGCGCGGAGATCTCTCGTTAAGCTGTTTCAAAATCATGTAGATTGCAAGCAGTATGTCAAGTGGTTCAAATCCTGCGAAGACCATGGGCTTCCTGGAACTTTCGAAGTATGGCTTATACGCTTTCATGCCACTTACGGTTGAGGCATGACCTGGATTTATGAAAGCGTCTATGGCCATGTCTTCCGATTCAGCGATTATTCCGACGGCTGGAGGAACATATCGATGAGCTGATATTATTTTCAGGTTATCTGGAATTCCTTTCAGCACGCTGTAAGCCACGATCGGCGCAGTGGTTTCGAATCCAGCTCCGAGGAACACGTATTCTTCAGCCGGATTTGCCTTAGCTATCTTCACAGCATCAATGAAGCTATAAACGACTTTCACCCTTCCTCCTTCAGCCCTGCAATCCTCCAGCGAGATCATCCTCGATCCTTTAGCCCGCGACATATCTCCATACGTAAGAACATTCACCCCATCCTTGGCAAGTTTTATTGCAGAATCGATATCTGATGCCGGAGTTATGCACACGGGGCAGCCGGGGCCAGCGCGAACCTTAACATTTTCGGGGAGGAGCGCTCGAATCCCCCAGTGCGTTATGGTCCATTCATGTGTTCCGCATACATGCATTATCCGAATGGTCTCTAAGTCCTTTGCTAGCTCCCATATCTTCTGAACGAGAGTTTTCGCTAGCTTGGGATCACGATATTTTAAAAGTATCCGCTTAATCAGATCGTCAGCAGCCAATTCGTTCTCAACTTCTCAACGTATGCTCTCAATAAAAGCCTTAAATCATATCAAATTAGAGAATCATCTGCTCTTGCGAAGCTAATGAGCTGGCGAGAGATTCTCAAAAAGTTGTTGGCCTCGGCTATGGAAGCTGAAGATAAGCAGATAATCCTAATCGGGGTAGGTAATCCACTTAGAGGAGACGACGTAGTCGGGGTTAAGATTGCTAGAGAGCTGGAATCCAAGCTAAAAATTGAGAAAGTTAAAATCTTAATCGTCGAGGATAGAGTCGACCTAATTCCAAGCTTCCTAAAAGGGCTGAATCCCGGGCTAATATTGATCTTCGATGCAGCCGATTTCGGCGGGAAACCGGGCGAAATAAAGATTATGAGCCCGGCTGAGTCTTCAGGAAAGACGATATCAACTCACGAACTTCCATTAGACCTAATGCT
>CAZDPL010000002.1:1847-9473 GCA_964507345.1 uncultured Nitrososphaeria archaeon | reverse complement strand
CTGGGATACTAGTGACCTTTCATGGAATTAGTTATAGCTTTGATACTAGCAGCTATTGTCATCGTTATCATATACCTCATTGGAAAAGCTCTCTCGCCTACCGCTCCGAAGACTAAGAATAAGTTAATGCCTTATGCTTGCGGAGAAAATTTTCCTCCGGCTAGAAGCCCCGTGAGGTTGTTGTTCTTTAACTTCGCGGCTCTCTTCATGGTTTTTGATGTTATTGCTCTCTTCTTAGCTTTCACGATTAGGATTCCTCCAGCTTACAAGCTTGACATATTATCCCTGATAATAATCTATGCTGTTATCTTGGCAACAGCGATTCATCTACTTGGGAGGAGATAGAATGGGATTAGTTAGTAAGATCGTCAGAAAGTGCCGTGCAAGAAGTCCATGGATACTTCTCTTCGATACTGGTGCCTGTAATGCTTGTGACATAGAGGTGGCAGCATGCCTAACTCCGAGGTACGATGTCGAGAGATTCGGCGTTCTCTTAAAAGGTAGCCCAAGACATGCGGACATCCTCGTGGTGACGGGCCCCGTTACTAGGCAGGCGAGAGATAGAATTATACGGATATATGAGCAGATGCCTGAACCAAAATTCGTCGTTGCGGCTGGAACATGCGCTACAAGTGGGGGAGCTTACTGGGGGTGCTACAATACATATCCCGGATTAGATTCCGTGATTCCCGTTCATGCTTACGTTTCTGGATGCCCTGTCAAACCTGAAGCCGTCCTGAAAGCGATAAGCATACTCGTCGAGAAAATAGAGAAAGGCGAGGTGTAAAAGGGACGATGAACGAAGAAGAGGCGATTAAGAAGATTAGTGAAAGATTCGGAGACAAGATACTTGAAGCGAAAGTGATAGGTAAGAGAAGAGCATACGTAACAGTGCCGCCTGAAATCTACAAAGAAGTCGTGAGATATGTGGCGAATGATCTCGGATTAAGTTTCCTAAGCTGTTTAACAGGAATAGATCGAGGCGACTCGCTGGAGGTAGTCGCTCACATAGGATACTCTACGTGCATCTTGGTGAAAACCTCAATACCAAAAGACAGGCCCGAGATAGACTCGATCACGGATATCATTCCAGCCGCGAATCTCTATGAGCGGGAAGCTCACGATCTCTTAGGAATAAACTTCAAGGGTCATCCAAATCTCAAAAGGATATTTCTCCCAGAAGATTGGCCTCAGGGAGTCTATCCTCTTCGAAAAGATTACACTCCTGAGCATCCGAAGCCCGTGAGAGGAGGTGGAGAAAAGTGAGCTTCGAGATCCCGATAGGTCCTCAGCATCCAATCCATGTCGAACCCCTGATGCTGAGATTGAAGGTGGAAGGAGAGCTAATTGTTGACGTGGACGTTGATGTAAGCTATCTGCATAGGGGGATAGAAAAAGGGCTCGAACTCCGACCCTACATCCAAGGCCTCTATCTTGCTGAAAGAATCTGCGGAATATGCAATTGCGCTCACTCCCTATGCTACTGCCTAAACGTCGAACAACTTCTCGGAAAAGAAGCTCCTCCAAGAGCAAAGTATCTCAGGGTAATCGTCGAAGAGCTTAGCAGGATTCACAGTCACCTGCTTTGGCTAGGTCACTACTTCCACACCCTAGGCTTCGAAACCTTGTTCATGTATTTCTGGAGAGATCGAGAACGCGTCATGGATATGCTCGAACTCATCACCGGAAACCGCGTAACAACAGCGTATAACACGATAGGCGGGGTGAGGAGGGACATCACGCCGGAGGTCGCGTCGAAGCTTAGAAAAGCGTTGGAATACTTGGAGGAGCGGGTGAAGTATTACGAGAAAGTCATAGACAATGAACCCACAATCCTAGCGAGGACTCAGGGAGTCGGGATACTGAAGCCGGATGACGCGGTCAAGCTTGGAGCTGTGGGCCCGCATCTAAGAGCTTCTGGTCTAAAACATGATGTGCGGTATGATGATCCCTACAGCGGTCATGATGAGATACCATTCAATGTGGTGACGCATGATAGCTGCGACTGCTACGGAAGAGTCAAGGTCAGAATCGGCGAAGTATATGAGTCGATAAACATGATCACCTATGCGCTCGACCATCTTCCATCAGGAGATTATAGAATCAAGATCCCACCCTTGTTCAAGGCTCCTGAAGGCGAGTCGCTTGCCAGAGTAGAGGCGCCTAGAGGAGAGCTAGTCCACTACTCGATATCGAAAGGCGGAACAACCCCATATCGATACAAGGTGCGAACCCCGACGCTAGCAAACCTCCTATCAGTTATAGTGATGCTGAAAAGCAAGGGCGATTATCAAGTATACATCGCCGACGTTCCAGCGATTCTCGGAGGGATTGATCCATGCATATGCTGCACAGCGAGAGTAATAATCACAGATGAAGTGAAAAAGACTCGCAAAATAACTACGCTCACAGATCTTGAGAGATATGCTCGCGAAAAGGGGGTTAGAAAATGTTGAACACAATCTTAGCCCTGCTACTATTCCCCGGCGCCGTATTCATCCTAGCAATCTCATTAATCTACGAATGGATTGATAGAAAATTCTATGCAAGACTTCAGAATCGAGTTGGGCCACATCTAGCAGGCCCATTTGGAATACTTCAGCCAGTAGCAGATTTGATCAAGCTCCTATCGAAGGAGGATATCGTTCCAGCGGCAGCGGATAAGTTCCTCTTCACCCTCACTCCACTTCTAGCTCCTACTCTGATCCTCCTAGGCTGCATGTTCCTACCTATTGCAGGGCTTTCCGGAATAATCTCATTTGAGGGAGATTTGATAGTGCTAATCGCTCTGCTTTCAATCTATACGATAATAGTTTATCTCGCTGGCGAGGGATCAAACAATAGATTCGCATCGATTGGAGCTACTAGAGCAGCTCTCCAGCTCCTAGGCTATGAAATACCATTAACACTAGCTCTATTGAGCGCGGCGATCGCAGCTGGATCATTAAGCATCTCCGGAATCGTCGAGGCTCAGCTTAAACGTGGCCTCTGGTTCATATTCGGCCCACAGGTAATTGGATTCGCGATATTCATCATAGCTTCACAAGCAGAGATGGAGCGAATACCATTCGATATACCTGAAGCCGAGCAGGAAATCGTGGCCGGATGGGAAGTCGAATACACCGGAAGGAGGCTCGCGCTCTTCAGGCTTTCAAAAGATCTAGAACTATTCCTGTTATCAGGGCTAGGTGCGGCGGTGTTCTTGGGAGGTCCGGCTGGACCCGTAGTGCCTGGGCTGGAGCCAGTTCTCTATACGATTTACTTCCTCATCAAGTCCATCGTGATGCTGCTTATATTCACGATCGTGAGGACGATTTTCGCGAGGCTTAGGATAGATCAAATGATGTCGTTTTCATGGAAGTGGCTCATGCCGTTTGCGATAATCTTGTTCATACTAGCGGAGGTGGCTGCCTAACATGAGGATCCCGGGATACTTCATAGTAGAGGCTTTGAAAAACCTCTTCAAGAAGAGGGCTACAATACTGTATCCCTACAGAGAGGTTGAGAAAGTGCATCTTCCAGAAGGATTCAGAGGGAGAATAAGCTTCGATCGGGAAAAGTGCATAGGCTGCCAATTATGTTCAAGAGTTTGCCCAGCGAAGGCGATAGAAGTGATCCAAGATGAGAAGGGAAAGCGGCCAGTCTTCCTAATCTATCGATGCATTTACTGCGGTCAATGTGCTGAAGTTTGTCCGAGGAAGGCGATAACTTTGAGCAAGTCTTTCGAGAACATAGCTCTTAGGAAGGAGGATTTGGTCGTGAGGTGAATCGGGTTGATAGAGCATATAATCATGATAGCTTTTATGATCGGCCTATTCATCTTATCCATCGAGTTTAGAAACCTCCTTAGAGCGATCCTTTCATTCGCAGGAGGGAATGTAGCCCTATCCGCCATCCTATACCTGCTCGGAGCGCCATACCTAGCGGTTTTCCAGCTACTGATCTATGCAGGCGCCGTTACGATCCTATTCCTAGTCACAATCCATGTCGGGGAGGAGCGTGAGGAGGCGAGGGATACGATCTTCACGAAGCTCCAAATTCTATCCATTATCTTCGCCGTGCTCCTCATAGCAATACTTCTGATACACTCTCCTAGGATCATAGAAGGCGTGAAAGCACCCCTGCTTGGGCTTATGAGCTTCGAGGAGCATCCAGAGTTTCTTTGGGTTAATCGGTGGCTTGATCTCTTAATTCAAGCATTCATAATTCTAGTTGTAGTTGCTTCGATTTCTGCCCAGCTTATGAAGGAGAGGCGTGAAGAAAGGGAGGTGAGGAAAGAGTGAATGTATATGAGCTCTACTTAGGGGTCTCAATAATCTTAATCGTTCTCGGGCTATACGCCCTAATCTCCAAGAGAAATCTAATCAAGATCATTCTTGGACTCGAGATCATGACACTAGGCGTTAATCTTGCTATAATTACTATGGGGGTTAGGGTTTTTAAAGAAGCCTATAAGGTTGATGCTCTAGCCCAAAGCATGGTTGCCATATCTATGGCGGTAGGCGCCGCCGTCGCAGCTCTGGCTCTCTCCATAGCAATGAACATCTACAGACATTACGGGACATTTGACATTAGAAAGCTTAGAAGATTAAGGTGGTAGAGAATGAATCCGTTCACCCCACTCTTCCTCCTACTCGGAGGATCTTTGGCATCACTCCTGGTAGATCGGCTTCTCGAGAAAATAGGGGCCATTAGGTGGCGGGGGTGCTTAGCAGCCTGTATCCTCGCAATAGCCCTATTGCTCTTCTCGTGGGAAGCTTATCATGGTGTGCAGGTCGCTGAGTTCATAGTGGTCGGCCCCAAATCACCGTTGACGGCCTCACTTAAGCTCGATTATCTCGGCTTATACTTCTCGATAATGTTCTGTGGGCTTGGATTAGCAGTATGCGTATACTCGTTAAGCTATTTTAAGTCCAAATCTGAGATCGAAATCATCGATAGATACTACCTGCTATTACTCGCCTTAGTAGCTGGAATGGTTGGCGTAATCTTGGCTAACGACTTCTTCACCCTCTACGTCTTCTGGGAGCTTATGGCTCTATCATCGTACTCGCTCGTAGCCTTTAGGAAATGGTCTTGGGAGGCTGTTGAGGCTGGGTTCAAATATCTCGTAATGGGTGTAACGGGCTCTATAGCCATACTCTTCGGAATGTCTCTTCTCTACGGATTCGCAGGAACTCTCAACCTTACGAAGCTCGCTTCCATACTTGAATCCGCTGAAGGAGGAATGCTGCTACATATAGCTCTCCTGATGCTTATAGCCGGATTCGGCATTAAGGCGGCGATAGTTCCACTCCACACGTGGCTTCCAGACGCCTATACCGCGGCCCCATCCCCGGTCTCAGCGATAATCGCGGGAGCTTCGACGGGATTAGGTGCGCTCGTTATCTGCAAGCTCCTCTTCTCCCTCTTCCCGCATCTGAGCACGAGTTGGACCATGTTCTTCGCGGCCTTCAGCGTCCTAAACATGCTCATCGGAAACGTCGCGGGATTGCTTCAAGACGATGTAAAGCGAATGCTCGCGTATTCCAGCATCGCGCACATAGGATACATCTTCATAGGGGTGGCCGCCGGCACCCAGCTCGGATTAACCGGGGCGCTTCTACACATATTCAATCACGGCATACTAAAAGCCTTAGCATTCCTATGCATCGGCGCGATAATCTATCGGCTTAACGCGAGGTCGCTCGACGACATCATCGGAGTCGGGCGGAAGATGCCTATAACCACTTCAGCTTTCATCCTAGCGATACTAGGTTTAATCGGAATGCCTCCATTGAACGGATTCGTAAGCAAGCTTATCCTCTTCACGTCGAGCCTCGAGGCTGGAATGCTTTGGCTCGGAATACTCCTAGTGATATTCAGCGCCGTATCCACGGGATACTATCTAAGGATCTTAAAGGTATTGATAGCTCCGCCAAACGAGAAGGTTGCAAACGTAAAAGAAGCGCCTCTCTTGATGCTGGCTCCAATGCTTGTTCTAGCTTTTCTCGTGATATTGTTTGGAATATGGCCTGATCCAATTCTCGCTTTCATAGAGAGTTCTTCCTCAATGCTTTGCGGAGGTGGGAGAATATGTTAGAAGAATTTAGTGTGCATTATGCTCCTTGGCTATGTTGGATCTCCCCATTCATAGGAGCGCTGCTATCTCTCGTAGTAGGTGGAGAGGAAAATGGAAAGCTTAAGGGAGCAATAGCATCGGCTTTCACGTTCTTAGGATGGCTCATGGCGCTCGCGATGCTTCCAGAGGCATTTACTCATAGTCTGCGTGATATAAGGATCGGCTGGATAACGCTTCCATACGGAGAGCCTGTAAGCGTCGGAATACTGCTGGATCCATTGAGCATAATCATGGCGAATATAGTCGCCTTCATCAGCTTCTTAGTCCTAGTCTACTCGATAAAATACATGGAGGGCGAGCCGGGTCAGGCGAGATATTGGTCGCTAATGTCATTCTTCGTGGGCGGAATGCTTCTCCTAGTCTTAGCTGATAACTTCATCTTCTTCTTCATAGGCTGGAAGATCGTAGGGCTTTGCAGCTACGCATTAATCGGCCACTACTACTCGGATGAGGAGAAGTATTGGATTGGTGGTCCTCCTCCGTATCCGTTTCAGAAGCCCTCGACCTGCGGGCTCAAGGCTTTGCTCGTCACGACCTTCGGAGATGTGGCGATGCTCGCCGGAGTCCTGATCCTATACCTCTACGCTGGGACCTTCAACTTCCTCACCTTGTTCCTGACAACTAATACATGGATGGCGAAGATGGCCAAGAGTCCGGGAATAATGACCTTGACGATCCTCCTCCTGTTGGGAGGGCCCATAGCGAAGTCTGCACAAGTCCCACTGCACGTATGGCTTCCAGAAGCCATGGCTGGGCCTGCTCCGGTATCCGCGCTGATACACGCGGCGACAATGGTGAAGGCTGGGGTATTCATAGTTGCCCGACTGTTCCCGATATTCTTCAACGGATATTGGGTGAACGGGTTCTCGGAGGCCTTGGTTTTCTTCCAGGTGATCGCGGTGCTCGGGGCGTTGACGGCGTTTCTAACAGCGACCGAGGCTATGGTTTCCCTCGAGCTTAAGAAGATCCTCGCATACTCAACTATGAGCCAGATAGGGTATATGATGCTCGCTTTAGGAGTCGCTGGAATGAGCGCGCAGGCAACCATAGCTGGATATGCCGGAGGGTTGTTCCACCTGCTCAGCCATGCGCTATTCAAAGCCGCATTGTTCCTCTGCGCTGGAGCTGTAATCCACGCAACCGGATCGATCTACATCCATGAAAAGTCGATCGCTAGAAGGCATATGCCGTTTACTTGGTTCTTCATGTGGCTCGCTGCTTTATCGCTCGCCGGAATCCCGCCCTTCTTAGGATTCTGGAGCAAGGATGAAATCTTACTAGCGTGCATGGGCTCGGGCCAGTATGCGCTATTCCTAGCTGCTCTCCTAACCGCTGGGATAACCTGCTTCTACACGATCAGGATGATGGGCTACATATTCCACTCTAGATCCGTTGAATCCGAATCCGAGAACCTCCACCACGAATCCTCATTAATGTGGATCCCGTTTGGAGTTCTCTCAGCCCTCAGCCTCGGAATAGGGCTTATCGGATACTGGGTCGCTGAA
>CAZDPL010000002.1:0-1747 GCA_964507345.1 uncultured Nitrososphaeria archaeon | reverse complement strand
GCGATGATTTTAGGAATCGTTGGGAGGAAGTTCGCAAGGATAGCGGGATTACTTGCTTGTTTAGCTTTAGTTTATTCTACGATTCTATTAATGTCTGTGGGGTTAGAAATATGGAGTACTCTGAAGCCTATTCATGAAGAATACGTATGGAGTTATCTCAAGGCTCTAAAGTTCGGTCTTCTAGCTGACGGGTTAAGCCTTCCAATAGCCTTAGTCATGAACTTGATCTGCACAGCATGCGCATTTTACTCAATACCTTACATTAGGCACAGAATTGAGATGCTTTATGGCAGCAGAAAGGATGGACTGTATAGCCTCTATTTCGCACTCTATCTACTATTTGCTACCGGGCTAATCGGCGTAGCACTTTCTACAAACTTGATTGCTATGTATCTTTTTGTTGAGTTGACTTTAATTCCGTCATACTTCATGATAGACCTATATGGGTATCATGACAGGCATAGGATCGCCATGATGTACTTCATCTGGAATCATCTGGGAGCGGGACTATTTTTAATCGGTATAGTTCTAGCTTATATAGGAACTGGAAGCTTTGAAATCACCGCTTTAGCTACTCTTAAAAATGAGCTCGCATTTTGGACTTGCTTCTTCGTCTTAATAGGATGGCTCATTAAGATGGCGGTATTCGGCTTCCACGTATGGTTACCATATGCGCATGGTGAGCATCCAACTTCCATTGCAGCGATAATCGCCACGATAGTTGGGCTTGGAAATTACGTAATAGTCAGGTTGCTTATAGAACAATTGTTCGAGGTGTTCCGTATATTTAGTGTGCCTTTAATGCTTTGGTCGTTAATCACGATGATATATGGCGCGCTCCTAACAATAGCTCAGGATGATGTTAAGAGGCTATACGCTTGCTCTACCATAAGCCAGACGGCTTACTCCCTATTAGGTATAAGTAGCTGCACAATATTGGGAGTAGTTGGAGGACTCTTCTATTTCATAAGTCACATAATTGGTAAGTGCATACTATTCTCCGTAGCTGGGATAATGGTCTATCAAACAGGGATAAGGGATATGAGACAGTTAGGTGGACTTGCTAAGAATATGCCGCTAACAGCAACTTTAGCCGTCTTAGGCTCAATGATCCTCTCTGCCATACCGCCGCTCAGCGGATTCCAAGCAGAATGGATAATGTTTGCGGGAATCTTCTGGCAGGGATTCCATGGATCGCTAACAGGCCTTATGATACCCCTAATAGGAATCTTCGCGACCTTCCTAACTCTCGTCTACACATTCTGGCCCGTTAAAAGGATCTTCTTCGGCCCGGTTCCAGAGAGCTTGAGAAACGTTAAGAGAGCTCCATTAACTATGACCATACCTCTGCTACTGCTCGCCATAGTCTCGTTAATCCTCGGAGTATATCCTGATATCATTATGAGGTTCCTAAATTCGGCGATAAGCTAGCCAGTATATCGTGTTCTGAGAATATTTCTGAATAATCCCGTTCTTCTCAAACCTGTGGAGGCTTATGATCAAAGCCGGGTTCCAGATTTAGGTTAGCCTTCACTTTGTGCAAGCTCTAATATCTCCTTAAACTCTTTCAGAATTTCGAGCGCGCTTTTCTCATCCAAGACCTTTATGGCATATCCCGCGTGAACTAGAACATAATCTCCGACCTTGGCGTTAACCATTGCGAGCATGATCTCCCTCCTAACTCCATTTCCAAAGTCAACTATCCCCATGTCTCCTCGTATCTCTACCACCTTCGCGGGAACGGCGT
>CAZDPL010000001.1:0-77570 GCA_964507345.1 uncultured Nitrososphaeria archaeon | reverse complement strand
CTGCGGAAAGTTATCGTTTGCATACTTTCGGTAATAGTAACAGTAAGTGTGATAGCATATCTCAATACATTACCGAAACCCGTTTTCGAAAAACCATACTGGATTAGCATTATCGCATTGCTATTTCTGTATTGGATAATTTTCATTAATTGGTATTCCAAATCTAGGAAGAAATAAGCTATGGGGCTTTGATTACGGCAGGGTTGAGATGGGGGTTGAAGACTTGAAGAAACTCGATGTCTCGTTCCCTGAAAAGCTTATCAGAAGGATTCTTGATTTAACTTCGATGGCGGCGTTTGATGTAGAGCGGATATCGAAGGCAATTGACAATACGCTTCTACGTCCTCAGGCTTCAGAAGCTGAGATAAGGAGGCTTTGTGAGGAGAGTGTGAGGTATGGGTTTGCAGCTGTCTGCGTGAATCCCATTTACGTTCCTTTAGCATATGAGCTTGTTAAGAATTCAGACGTCAAGGTGTGCACGGTAATCGGCTTTCCGCTTGGAGCCACGTTTAAGGAGGTTAAAGCATTGGAAGCGAGAAAGGCTGTGGATAACGGCGCATCGGAAATAGACATGGTGATGAATATATCCATGTTTAAGTCGGGTAAATACGAGTATGTGGAGGAAGAGATAAGGGAGGTTAAGGAAGCGATCGGCAATAAGGTTTTGAAAGTCATCATAGAATGCTGCTACCTAACGGATGAAGAAAAGATAAGAGCTGCTAAAATCGCTGAGAAAGCTGGAGCTGACTACATTAAAACTTCTACAGGCTTCGGCCCCGCGGGAGCTAAAGTTGACGATGTAAAGCTTCTCAGGAAAATTCTTTCGCCAAACGTGAAGATAAAAGCCGCTGGAGGGATAAGAACCGCGGAGCAGGTTATCGAATTTCTTGAAGCTGGTGCTAATAGAATAGGAACCAGCTCTGGAACAAAAATCATTCAAGAACTCAAACAGGAGTTTTGATGAGAAAAGCAGTGGTGCGGGCAAAAATATGCGGCCTTATCTGAGGCGAAGAACGCTTCCCTCTTCTGGTATGATTACTTGATAGCCTTCGGATTGGAGTAATCTCTTAAATTCTCTTGGATTGTCGGTGTGTATTGGAATCACTGTTTTCGGTTTTATCTTGTTTATTATCTGGATTAGGTCTTCTCGATTCGCGTGACCCGATGCGTGAATCTGTATACGATCCATTCTGAGTAAGCTTATCCATCGCTCAACTTTCTCCCACTCTATCTCCTGCTCCTCATCATAAGGCTCGCTCGTCGATTCTATTAGCAGCGACCCAGGTTCTGGATTTATGTCCACTAACTCCGTCACGTAGGTAAGCCCGGCAAAGATCAGCAAGTAATTTCCTTGATCCATGCTTATCTCCTCTGGTTTTATTGCGTGGTTACCATATTCTCGGTAGATTTGTTTCTGCCATGGGTAATAGGATTGGGAATCGAGGAGGTAGCCGTCGCTGGTTAAGCTTCTCTTCTCATGATAGATTAGGAAATCTTTGCCCGGTTCGGGTATAGATCGGATATGTGCTCCACTTTCTTTCAGAGTCTTCAAGAGGTGAGCGAGCTTGGGGGAAAGGACTGGGGTTCGATTAAGTTCTTTTGCTACATTTATCATGGTTCGCAGCCTATCGACATCTAAGCTTGAAATCATCACGGCGGCGAATTTTCCCTCTTTATCTTTCAGCTCTCTGAACGCGTATTCCCTAACTTTCGATTCGGTCATTTGAGTCGAATCAGTTATCCTCGTTCCCTCGATTATCAGGTAATCTACCCCGCGAGCGTTCTCGATAAATTCTTCCGTGTAATGTCTGACGATTCCATGCAGTCTCAGATCTCCTGTGTAGGCTATCTGCGCTTCACCTAAATCTAGTAGGAACCCAAATGCTGGAACGGAGTGATCTACGGGATAAGGCTCAACATGAAAAGGCATGTCCGAAATAGGTTTTCCAGCCGAGAAAATCTTCTGAGATCTCTCGATAACCAATCTATCCTTAAGCTCCTTTTTCCTCCTAACGTCATTAATCATCCTAAGCTGTTCTTGAAGAAATCGATCCCTATAGGTGAAGATATCCCCCTCCGGCCCGGTTAGGTGGCCTGTTTCTATGGAGTGTTTGATTAAGGATGAAGTCGTAGTGCTGAGAGCTATAGGCACCTCTGGCTTAAGAAAGCCTACTAAGCCGTAATGATCTAGATGAGCATGGGAAATCAGGCACGCATGTAGATCTATTTCCTCGGCTCCGCGTAAGTAGTGATCTTCTCTGAGAAGATCACGTCTATAGACTCCCCTGATTCTCGGCAAGATCTCGAGCAAGAGATAGTTCCTAAGGATCCTAGAGATCCTCTCATGCCCGTATCCAAGACTGTATTCTCTTTTTCTCTTCATGTTAAGCCCGAAGTCTAGGAAGATCGAGCCATCTCTGCTAGATATCAGGATCTTGTTTCCTCCGATCTCCCCGACTCCGCCGTAGAATCCTATGCTAATCAAGTTCTCAGTTCAGTATTCATTCTGACGCTGCTCTGCTATAAATCCTAAACACATTCTAGAGCTAAGCTGGCTCATGAAATTGTTTGTTTTATGACTGCTCGAGAGTAAGTTTATTCGGCGACAAGTTTCGAGGCAAGCTTCTTTGTTAGAGCCGCTCTACCTGCACCAGATCCGATAATTAAGAAACTAGAACCCACCTAAAACCTCTCACGAAACTCGTGCATCTGACCGTATTAGGGGGTCGCACTAACTCACCTAACTTTATCGCGTCACCTCATTCACAGAAATAACCTGGGAATCCTCGGAGAAATCATAAGCCTGATTAAAGCTCATCGAATAGTCTCAAGAATTCTCGGGCTACATTCGTCTGGGAGTTTTTCTCCGCATATTCTTCAGCTGCTTTTAAGACTTCATTTAAGTCTAGTTCCCTTCGTATGATCTTTGATAATAGTTCCTTAAATTCGCTGGGGTCTCGGTATTTTATCACTTCTCGATTTAGGAAGGAGACGAACTCGGTGTCTGAGGTCATTATGGGGGTTAGCGCTCCTAAGCACATTAATACGGAGCTTGAGACAACGACTTCTCCTTCTCTAACTTCTTCAGGTTGCTTATGTATCAGGCAGAGATCCGCGGCGTGGAGATAGTCATATATCCTATCTAATGGAGGTCTTTCCCTTCTCACGATCATGAAGGGAAGATTTGGTAAGGCTTCAGAGGCTTCAGGATCTACGAGCAGGAGATATTTGAACGAATATTTCTCGGCTAATTCTCGTAGGTATGGTAGAATCGGGAATACGTGGAGTTTTGGAGCCCATCCATAGCTAACTATGATGAATTCGTCCAGCGGGAGCCTAAACCTTTTCCTTGCTTCAAATTTATTCCCTCTTCGAATTCGGGGGACGGGATATGGAATTATCCTTATCTTTCCCGGATATAGCTTCGACCACTGTTTCTCATATCGCTCATCAAAGCAGACTATGGCATCCCACTCAAATTCATAGAAGATTGGATTGGTTGGCGGCTTCCGCTCATGAACAACATAGACAGTTTTCGCTCTGCTCCTTATTTTCGGAAATATTTCTAGAAGGAGTTTCAGCGGGGCCCATTCGATTCGCTCCGCAACGAATATCTCGTAGTCTTCTGTTAGAAATGGCTCGGGATCCAGAAAAGTTTCCGTTACATGATCCCCCTCATCCGAGAAACATCTGATAACGTATTCTTCGTCTTCTCCTACGGGTCGGATGTTATTTGGAGCGAAGACCGTGAGCTTATGTCCCATTCTAACCCATTCTCTTCCAATAAGTTCTGCGTGAAGGGAGACGCCGCAGGCAGTATTCCATCTTGAAAGCAAGCCTATCTTCATCGTAGTAATTCATTTAATAGGTCGTCAATATTTATGCTGGCAGCGCAACAAACTTTATCTGCAGCTCCGTAAAAGATTACAAGTTCATCTCCGATGACGACCGCGCCCTCTGGAAAAACAACGTTAGGAACGTCCCCATACTTCTCATAATCCTCCTCGGGTTCCAGGATCGGCTCGGAAAGTCTGGCAACTACCTTCCAAGGCTGTTTTAGGTCTAGCAGCGCGACGCCAGCTCGATAAACTTCATTCTCATCTACACCATGGTAAATCAGCAGCCAACCTTTCTCAGTTTCTATCGGAGGCGGGCCAGCACCTATCTTCCTGCTCTCCCATTCTTCCTCAGGCTTCATCACAAGCTTGTGATCATGCATTATTCCAGGAATTGAGTCAAGTAATGCAAACCATATTCCAGGCTTATCTGTTCGATATTTTTCTCCAATCCAGTTAGCTGGCCTATGCAGCGCCGCGTATTTGCCGTTAAACTTCCTTGGAAAGAGGACGAGATTTCTCTCCTCCGCATCGTAAGGAGTTATTATGCCAAGTCTTTCAAAATTCTTGAAGTCGCTGGTTCTAGCTACTGCGCATCTTGAGTGAGCTTGCCTAGGTTTTGGGAGTCCTAATTTTCTTCTGATAGCCCAGGGAGGCGCTGGCGTAATTGTCGCGACGTAGGTTACGTATATTTCATCGCCGATTCTCGTAATACGGGGATCCTCGATCGATAGCTCCCAGAATTTCAAGTCTGGACCAAATACGGGTATATCGCTTCTTTCTATAACATTTAGTTCTTCGTCGAGAACCGCGTGGCCGAGGCTTGAAGCATATTTTACATAATCTCCAACAGCTCGATAGAGTAAGTGAATCTTATCGCCGAGTTTTAGAGCTCCGCAATTAAAGACTGCAAGCGATTCCCAATCATCACCACGAGCTGTGAGTATCGGGTTTTTCTTAGATCTCCTCAGCTTTATGCTCACGATACTGGGCGTGAAGTAATTCACTTTAAATCTTTAGCATAGGATTATGAGGCAGTCTATCAAGAGATTTTTAAGAGAGGCATTCCAAGTTACTTTGGTCTTGGCGAAGCGGTTAGCTATCCTGGATGCAAATAGGTGTGTTGGCTGCCAACTGTGCATGCTCGCCTGTTCCAGCAGGCTTGGATATGCTGGTTTAACTAAGTCTGCTATAAGAGTTCTCACTCCAGGAGGTGTGGAGCGCGGATTCACCGTGATCGTTTGTAGAGCTTGTTCAGATCCTCCTTGCGCGAGGGTTTGCCCTGAAAATGCTTTGAAAGTTAGGCCTGGAGGTGGCGTAATCTTGGATCAGAGTAAGTGTATAGGATGCGGGCATTGCGTTGAAGCCTGCACGATAGGCGCGATCAACATGGATCCTGAAAATCTGAAGCCGATAATCTGCGTGTACTGTGGATATTGCGCGGAATTTTGCCCGCATGGAGTTATAGCTTTGGAGGAGGTATAAGGTAATGAGCAATCCTTGGATCGATACCCTCTCAAGAGTTCTTTACATCGATTTAACGAGGAAGAGTTATTGGATTGAGAATAGGGAAGATCTCTTCGAAGAGTGGCTTGGAGGAATAGGTGTCGCAACACGTTTGTATGAGGAGGAGGTCCCGCGAAAAGCTGATCCTCTGGGACCTGAAAATGTTATCATATTCTCAGTCGGTCCGCTAACATCAATTTATCCCATGATATCGAAAACCGTTGCCGTTTTCAAGTCACCCTTGAACGGGTTCTTTGCGGAATCGCATGCGGGCGGGAGATCTGCCTCCGCTATAAGATTCGCAGGATATGGGGCGATCGTGATTAGAGGAGTAAGCGATAGACCTGTTTACCTTGTAATTGAGCCTGGGAAGGTTAGGTTTAGAGATGCTAGCGCGCTATGGGGTGTGAGAAGCGCTGAAACCGTGGGGAGAATTCTCAGAGAAGTTACGAGCGGCGCTGGATTAAGAAGTATCCTGAGAATAGGTGGAGCTGGAGAAAAGCTCGTAAGATATGCCTCTGTGATGGTTGAAACCTTCAGACACTTCGGAAGAATGGGATTAGGAGCGGTCTTTGGATCAAAGAAGCTTAAAGCAATAACAATAATCGCTGGCAGAAACTTCCGGATACCCAACCTAAGAGAGTATAGGGAGATCTACAGGGAAATTTATGAGCTTACGAGGGGGCCTGGAACCAGGAAATATCATGATCTCGGAACCGCCGCCAACATCACTACCCTTAATGTGATTAAAGCTCTGCCGACGAGAAACTTTAGCAGCGGAGAATTTGAGAAAGCCGAAGAAATAAGCGGAGAAAAGCTGGCAGAAGAAATGCTGGCGAGAAGAGTTGCCTGCGTAGGCTGCCCCGTCGCATGCATCCACCTAGCAGCTATTAGGGAAGAATACGAGGATGAAAAGTACCTATACAAAACAGAGTTCATTTCCTACGACTACGAGCCCATCTACGCTTTGGGAACAAATCTCGGAATAAGTGATAGATTCGGCCTCCTAAAGCTGATTAAAACCGTTGAAGACTGGGGATTAGACGCGATCTCGACTGGGGTAGTCTTAGCTTGGGCCACAGAGGCGCTGGAACGAGGAGTGATAACTAAGGCTGAAACATTGCTTGATCTAAAGTGGGGAGATTGGAGAACATACATGGAGGCTGTTAAAAACATAGTGATACAGCCGAATGAATTCTACAAAGCTCTTGCTCTCGGAGTCGAGGAAGCGGCGAAGAGATATGGTGGACTCGAATATGCTATGGCATTTAACAAAGTCGAGCCAGCTGGCTACATCACCGGCCCACTCTACTTTCTCTCCGTCGCAATAGGATTTAGGCACTCACACCTAGACGCCGGAGCGTATTCGATTGATGAAAAGATCTTCTCACAAGGAGATGCACTACCCTCACCTCACGATGCGGTTAAGAGGATAATTGAGGAAGAGTCATGGAGACAGGTGCTTAACTCGCTTGTCGCTTGCCTATTTGCAAGATCTATCTACACGCCAGACAGGATCGCGAAAGCGCTTAAAATTCTAGGATATCAATACGATGAAAATGAATTAAAAGAGCTTGGCAAGAAAATCTATTTCAAAAAGCAGAAGATAAAGCGAGAAGAAGGCTTTAAGCCAGGTAGATTGAGAATACCTGAGAGAATCTATCAAACGCCAACCCCGCTAGGAAAGATCTCAAAAGAATACATCAATCAAGCATTAGCGGAATTTGAGAAAATTCTCGAAAAACCTTGAGACCTCACAAATGGCCAAAGCTGTGAACAGCTTAAGAACAAAGGATCAAAAATGTGCCCCGGGTGGGATTCGAACCCACGACAACCCGGTCTTCAGCCGGGCGCTCTCCCTCTGAGCTACCGGGGCCGTTTTTGATATTTTCCACGCCGACTTAAAAACGTTCTTTGAAAAATTGAGCGAAGCTCCCCCAAAATTTTAGTCTGATTTATACGGAGGAATATACTTCACCTATTTCTTGTTGGTAGAGGTTAAATTTTGGAAAATAATTTGTTCAACCATCCCACGATATTGGAAAAATTGCGGTGAAAAATGCATAAATTGTCCATAATCCATAGGACAATATGCCCTTAGAGAGTAGGAAAATTGGAGTGGGAAAGACAACCGCGATACTGGTTGTGATTATCTGCATATTGATAGCGACGACGGCCGCAGGATTTCTAAGACCAGCAACAGTTGTCGAGAAGACCGTAACATCAACTATCACTAAGACCGTGCAAGCCGGAACCGGTGAAACTGTAACTGTTACTAAGACTGTTACGCAGACGGTTTCTCAAGGCCAGGTTAAGAAGAAGCTCGTTGTTAGAGCAGTTTTCCAGACTCCAGTTAGCGAGCCATGGGATGGAGCGATACACCAAGCGATCTTAGCCGTGGCTAAAGAATACGAGGCAAAGGGGATAGAGGTCGACTACAAGTTCGTTGATAGGAAGAGCGATCCCAAGGAGTTTGAGCTTGCATTAAGAGACGCCGCGAAAGTCGCTGACATAGTTTTCCTAGATGCCTTCCTGAAAGAAGACATCGCGAGAAGAGTCGCAAAAGATTTTCCGAACGTGGCCTTCGCGGCTGGAAGCGAGTATTCGCCAACGCCTCCAAACTTCGCCGTTTTCGATAACTGGCTGCATCAGCCAGCATTCCTCGCCGGAGTAATTGCTGGGAAGATTACTAAGACTAATAAGATAGGTGTGGTGGCCGCGATGCCGATTAATGAAGTCAATAGAATCGTGAACGCCTTCATCTACGGAGCGAAGACCATTAATCCAGATGTCAAAGTAATGGTCGTCTACCTGCTTGGAAACATCCCGCCTGGAGAATCGCCGTGGTATCATCCAGCAACTGCCAAAAGGCTTGCAAAAACCTTGATCGATAATGGCGTAGATGTAATATTTGCTGAGAGAGTTGGAGCGGAAGAGGCTGCCGAAGAAGCTTACAAGGAAGGGAAGGAGGTTTGGATAATCGGCAACATGGCTGATCAATATTCGAGAGCACCAGACGTTACTATAACGAGCCTAGTCTGGGATATGAGGTCGACGGTTAGAGTCGTGTTCGAGAGAGTTCTAAGGGGAACCTTCACAGCCGACAACCTAGGAACCTATTCATGGATGAGCTTCAACGGCTCATACCTAGCGCCATTCCACCACTTCGGAAAGCCGAGTCCACCGTTAACACAGGAAATCCTAGACCTCGTGAACGAGTGGGAGCAGAAGATCAGAAGCGGAATGACGTGGATACCGATCATAGAATTACCGCCGGAACAGGTCTGGCCTGAACTGAGAGGTAGCTAATAAAATCCTTCAAATAGAGAGCGGGAGGGCGAGGTGCGGTGAATAGAATCGCCGTTAAAGCAATCGGATTAACGAAGACGTACATCGGCGGAGTAACAGCATTAGATGACGTAAGCTTAGAACTGGAGGCGGGGAAGGTTTACGGACTCGTCGGACCGAATGGAGCGGGGAAATCCACGTTAACGAACATAATCGCGGGCTACATAATGCCGGACAAAGGGGAAGTCTACGTTAATGGAGTGAAGATAGAGGACTTCCATCAAGCAATGATCGAGGCAGGAGTCGTTCGAGTCGAGCAGCATCCAAACCTCGCACCAGCCCTAACCCCCCTCGAGCACCTCGCCCTCCTCTTTCCCACCATTTTCTTTGACCTAGATTCCCTAAGAGGAGAAGCTGAAAGTATAGTAAAGGAACTTGGAGTTAGAGTTGATCTCGATCAGCATGTTGAAAAACTCTCGATAAGCCAGCAGAGGATATTCGAAATTATACGCGCCTTAATTTTATGCAAGATTCTGCATGAATCTGGCAAGAAGCCAGTCCTAATACTAGATGAAAGCACAGCTTATCTTCCAATTCAGCAGAAAGATTCTCTTAAAAAATATCTCAGAAAGCTCATTGACTTGGAGTATACCATTATCATAATTTCACATGACCTATCCGAGATCTTAGATGTCTCAGATGAAGTTCTAATAATGTCTGGAGGAAAGATCGTGTCTAGAATGAGTTCGAGGGGCGCGGACTTCAGCGATCTCATGAAGAAAATGTTCGAGGAAGTGCCGCTAATAGAATTCGAGGCCAAGAGGAAAGATCTACCTCCACCATCCGATGAAGCCTTGAAAATTGAAGACCTCAGCGTTAGAGATGATCGAGGAGAACTTGTAGTCAAGAACC
The DNA here is from genome assembly GCA_964507345.1 of uncultured Nitrososphaeria archaeon. Taxonomy (GTDB): domain Archaea; phylum Thermoproteota; class Nitrososphaeria_A; order Caldarchaeales; family Wolframiiraptoraceae; genus Wolframiiraptor. Next base: position 68,028 of record CAZDPL010000001.1, on the reverse strand, counting down.
TAAACCTAACGGTAATGCGCGGAGAGATTCACGGAGTGGCAACAATCCCAGGTACGGGTGAAAAAGAATTAGCGGAGTGCATTTACGGCATCAGGCCGCCTGAAAAGGGAAAGGTAATCTTATTCGGGGAAGATGTAACTGGAAAGAGTACTCAAGAGCTTAGGAAGCGGGGCGTCGGATTCCTATCAGATGATAGGATTGCTGACGGATTGATACCGAATGCGAGCATAGAAGATAACTTAACGATTGGAAGCGAAATCTACTTCGCTCATAAATTGATGCTGAACCCGAAGAAGAGAAGAGAGATCGCTGAGAAATTGGTGAAGGAATTCTCAATAGTGTTGAAGAGGCTTGGAGATCCAATTGAAACCCTTTCGGGAGGGAATATGCAGAGAGCTTACATCGGCAGAGTCTTAGGGAGATGGGATAAGCTCCTGATAGCACTCCACCCAACAGTCGGATTGGATCCAAGAGGAGTCAAACTCTTCTTTGATAAGGTTATGGAGCGGAAGAGAAGAGGGTTGACAACGATAATATTCTCACCGAACATTAAGGAGCTACTTTCAACATGCGATAGAGTCTCAGCCTTCGTTAATGGTAAAATTGTTGGAACATACCGTCCTTCAGAGATAGATGTTGAGAAGCTTGGAATGATCATAAGCGGGTTGATGGTAAATTGCTCGAGCTGAAGCTTCAGCGCAGAGAGCCGTTGCCGCCCGCAAAGAGGATGAGCTTACCGATCTTAGCTGCAGCAATCGCTCTCGCAACCTCATCGATCTACGTTCTCATCGCTGGAGGCGATCTCGGAAGCGTATACTACTATCTCATGACCTGGCCGTTCGAAAATCCATCTGAGATATTCGTTACAGCAACTCCCTTGATCATGCTCGCGTTCTCGGTCGCCGTAGCTTTCAGAGCTAGGTTCTGGAACCTAGGTCCACACGGCCAGTTTATAGTGGGAGGACTTATAGCAGCATATCTCGGAGTCCAGCTAAAATATCTCCCACCCTATCTGCTAATCCCGTTCATAATGGTTATGGCTTGGCTCGGCGGAGCTCTTGTCTGCCTGATAAGCTGGTGGCTAAAAGTTTACAGAAATCAGGATGAGATTTTAACCACGCTTCTAATCTGGAGCGCGATCCTCCAGATATGTGCCGGGTTATTGACTGGACCTATGCGCTCCCCCTATACGACGTATCCTCAATCCGAGGAGATAGGAGCTAATGCAAAGCTTCCGATACTTATTCCAGGGACTAGGCTTCATCTCGGCGTGATCATTCCATTCGTAACCTTAGCCGTTCTCTGGTTCCTGATGAATAGAACGATTTTGAGGGATTGGATTATAGCTGCTACAGCTCCTAGAGTCGCTCAGCTCGAAGGCTTAAGCGTCTCGAAAATCTACTTCTGGGTTTCATTCATTAGCGGCGGACTTGCTGGACTAGCTGGAGCATGCGAGGTTATGGGAATTCTATACTACATGACCCCATTCGTCGGCCCGAACTATGGGCTCGTGGCGTTGGCGATAGCCATGCTCGGTGGACTTGACCCGATAGGCGCAACCATAGCAGGACTCTTCTTCAGCATCTTGATTAATGGAGCAAACGCCATGAGCTGGAACACGGGCGTCCCCTCATTCTTATCAGATCTAATCCAAGCTCAAACCCTAATCCTCTTCCTGATAATAGGAGTCCTCGGAAATTACAAAATCATCTTAAGATTCAAGAGGATACCTAGGCTCGAAAAGAGAGTAGAGCCAATAAAGCTTCAACCAGATTCTCCAAATCGGTTAAGGATTAGGATTCCGAAAAGTATTAAGACCGCGATTACGGTGATCATTCTCTTGATTGCTTTTTCAGCGCTCTCAACACCATTTGTAAGCGGAACATACTTCGAGAGAATGATTTCGAGCATAATTGGAATGACTCTCATAGCCGCGACGCCTATAATTTTCGCATCCTTCGGAGAGATGCTCACAGAAAAATCCGGGGTCATAAACCTGGGGATTTTAGGAATAATGATTGCTGGAGCTGGTTGGGGATTTATGGCAGCATACTTCTCAGGAAACATATTGATTGGAGTGCTTGCCGCAGCATTAATAGGAGCATTGTTTGGATTGCTTCACGCATTCCTGGTCGTGAGCCTTGGAAATCAGCAGCATATCGCAGGAATAGCGGTAACCTTCTACGCCATGAACTTGACATACTTCATACATAGGGTCTTGATAGGGTCGCCGCTGGTCGAGCCAACCGTGCCATCGACCCCAACTCTTAAACTTGGACCATTAGCAAACCTTCCATTCATAGGGCCGCTATTCTCTCAGAACCCCTACGTCTATATCGGCGTATATGTTCTTCCAGTCGTTCTGGCATTCATTCTAACTAAGACTAAGTGGGGTCTCATAATCAAGTCCGTTGGAGAGAATCCGAGAGCGGCAGACGCTTCCCTCGTCAGAGTTCATGCCGCGAGATATGCAGCAACCATAATTGGAGGAGCTTTAATGGCTATTGGAGGAGCTTTCTACTCGCTTGTGGATTTGAGATCGTTTAACTTAAACGTGGGAGGAGAGTGGAGCTGGATAGCCATGGCCCTCGTTGTTCTAGGAAACTGGGAGCCGGCTTGGATTTGGGCGGCATGCCTATTCTTCGGATTCCTAAACGCTTTGCAGGCTTGGCTCGTAACCGTAGTCGTCCAGATACCATATCAATTCTTCCAATCAATCCCATACATATTAACGGTCGCTCTTTCAGCAATCCTAGGAAAGAAGTCCAGAGCGCCGCGAGCAATACTTAGACCATACATGAGAGAATGATTTTGAAAGTTAGCGGGTTTTTCGAATGAAGTCTTCGACGAATGATACGAGGTTGTCTATGTCTTCGCTTGTATGTGCTGCTGAAACGTAGAGATGCGGCATGCTTTGAGTCATGTATAACACCCCGTTATCCAGCATATGCTTAAAGAAGGATTCTGCCAATTTCTGATCCTTGAGCGTCTGAGCCGCCCTCGCGTCCTTAGGCTTTTCCGGTGTAAAATGTATTCCGAACATGGATCCGATTCCCGTTACGTGTGCTTTGAAATCATATCTTTGGAATAGGTCTTCGATCTCCTTCATCGCCTTCTCTCCCAGAGAATTTATCTTCTGATAGATCCCGGGATTTTCATCCAGTTCTTTTAGTAGAGTGTATCCGGCCCTAGTCGTTATCGGGTTCGCGGCGAATGTTCCTCCTTGGAAGGCTCTTTCATGTGCTTCTGGATATTTCAATTGATCGAGGAGCTCCATTATGTCTTCGCGTCCGCCGAATCCTCCAACTGGGAATTCGCCTCCTCCGAGAATCTTTCCGAAAACTGTTAGATCAGGGGTTACTCCGTAGAGTTTTTGAGCTCCTCCAGGTGATAGCCTAAAGCCTGTGATCACTTCATCGAAGATTAGTAGCGCATCCATTTCGTCGCAAAGTTCCCGCAAACCTTTCAGAAAATCCCTTTCAGCTGGTATTGAGCCGCCCGCACCCAGCACGGGCTCAACTATTATCGCAGCTAAATCTACGCCCTTTACCTTTTGTCTAACGCCCTCCAAATCGTTATACGGCAAAACTAACGTATACTTCAAACACTCATCCAATATTCCAAGGCTTCCCGGAGCGTCATATGGCGGATAAACGCCGATGTGCAAGCAATCATATCCGCCGTGCCAGCCTCCCTCGAACTTACCGATGAATTTCTTTTTTGTGAATGCTCTCGCAAGCCTCGTCGAATACATAGCTGCCTCGGTTCCGCTATTCGTGAATCTGAAAAGCTTAACGCTGTCAACCATTTTTATAACCTGCTTCGCGAGCCTGACCTCCCATTCATGGGGAAAACCCACGTGGAGGTATTCTTCGAATTGCTCCTTAACAGCCTCTATCACGGGCGGATAGCTATGACCCATAATCAAGGCGCCATGGCCTATCCAATAATCCGTATACTCGTTTCCATCAATATCCCAAATCTTTTGCCCCCTCGCTTTCGAAACGTAAATCGGATAAGGATCGAAATATCTTATTGAATACGATACTCCTCCCGGGAGAACTTTCCTCGCTTCCTCGAAGAAGCTCCTACACCTCGGCGTCCTACTCGCATAACGTTCACCAAACATTACCGAATAATTTGAAAAAATAGGTTAAAACGATATCGTGGGAAGCCGAGAAGTGTACCGCATTTAAGGAAGAACTTTGTCCGGGTTGAGCACGTTATTAGGATCGAAGGCTTTCTTGATCTCTCTCATTAGTTCGACTGTTTTTTCACCGAGATACTTGGTCAGATACTTCTTTCTAAGGTAGCCTATCCCATGTTCTCCAGTTATGGTTCCGCCGAGCTCTATCGTTTTCTGATAGATTATGCTGCGAAGTTCATCATATTTATCCTCAGTCCATCCATTCCATTTCATGAGGTGAAGATGGAGGTTGCCGTCTCCTGCATGCCCGTATGTCGGTATGTAGACGCCGTATTTTGCCTCCAGCTCATTTACAGTCTTTATTAGTTCGACGAGTTTTGCGGGAGGAACCGTTGTATCGAGGATGTCCACCATGTTCGGCTTTAGGGTCGAATATATTTCGCTCCTAATCTTGAGAATCTCTTCTTGTTCCTTCCTAGTTTGCGCCACAACAGGTTCCTTGGCGCCCATCTTCTCGCAAAGATCCAGAAGTTTTTCCAATCCGGTTAGGAGAGTTTCTTCGCTCGGCTCAGATAGGATTATCATTAGCTGGTATTCGGCTGAGTTACAGGGCCATGTTAAGCCTAGTTTTTCAGCCACTTGCTCAACTAAATTTTTCTCAACGTACTCGATGGCTAGTGGGATAAGTCCTTCCTGAAAGATTTTCGGAACGAGTGCTAACGCCTTTTCTCTGGAATCGAAGGGAACGATTATCGTCGCGGAGGCCATTTCTCTCGGCTGCAGCCTTATCCATGCTTTCGTTATTATTCCTAGGGTTCCTTCGCTTCCGATGATTAAGTGCATTAGATCATAGCCAGCATTATTCTTCAAAATCTTCCCGCCGAGTGTCAGGATTTCGCCTGTCGGGAGAACAACTTCTATTCCTTTGACGCAGTTTCTCATTATACCAGTCTTAATCGCCCTAGCTCCACCTGCGTTACAGGCAATCAAACCGCCTATTTGAGCTCCTTCATCTCCTGGATGGAGTGGAAAAGATAGTCCAGCTTTTTCAGCGGCGTCGATTAAATCTCGCAAAGTCGCTCCTGCGCCAGCTTCTGCTATCAAGTTTTCAGCATCTACTTTTATCTCGTTCATGCGCTCTAGGGATAAGATTATTCCATTCATCGTCGGCACACATGCTCCAACTAGCCCCGTGCCTCCTCCTCTTGGAAAGACCGGGATCTTGTATTCGTTCGCGAGCTTCATTATCTTGGATACTTCCTCCGCGTTTTTCGGCTTAACAACCACGACGTCTTCGCTAGCCTTAGGTCTAAGCGGTAGGGGAGTTTCATCATATAGGTAGCCCGCTATGGATTCCTTGTCAGCTATCACCCAATCTGCTCCAACTATGGACTTTAACTCCTCAAGAACCTTGCTTTCCACGCTTCTTCGCCTCTTTAAGTAATGCTATTAACCTCGGTATAAATTCATACAAATCTGCAACGACTCCGTAATCCGCGTGTCTGAATATGGGTGCTGATGGATCAGTATTTATCGCGATGATTATTCTCGAATCTCTCATTCCGGCGAGGTGTTGAGGTGAGCCTGAAATTCCGCAAGCTATGTAAAGCTTTGGCTTAACTGTATTTCCACTAAATCCAACTTGATGATCTTTCGAGATCCAGCCCTCATCCACTAATGGTCTGCTGACTCCAACAACTCCTCCAAGGAGGTCTGCCAATTCTTCAAGAAGCTTCAAGTCATCTTTCTTCTTTAAGCCTCTGCCTCCAGCCACGATCACATCAGCATCAGGGAGATTTACCTCTCTTCTCGAAATCTTTCCAAGACACTTTATCCCGTCTGCTTCAATCTTTTCAGGTTTCCTGGTTATGATCTCGCCTTTTCTGCTCGTGTCGCGCTTAATCGGCTTCATAACCTTGTATCTTATGGTCGCCATTACGGGTTTGCTAACAGTCTCTATGTGAGCTAGAATATTTCCCGTAAAGGCAGGTCTTATCTGAATAATTTTACCATTCTCATCGACTTGTAGATCTGTGCAGTCAGCGGTAAGCCCGGTATTGAGCGCTGCGGCGATTCGTGGTGCAAGGCTTCTTCCCCAAGGTGTCGCGCCTATCAAGAAAATCTCAGGCTCAATCTCCTTGACTAAACTCGTTAGTATGGTTTTATAGGCTATCACATTCAGGTCTCGGAGCCGCTCATCATCATACACGTATACTTTGTCAGCTCCATGATAGATTAGTTCTGAGGCTTTGTCGGATATGTTATGGCCGAGGATTACGCTCCAAACCTCGAAGTTGAGCTTATCCGCTATCTCGCGTGCTTTTCCGAGAAGCTCGAAGGAGATTGGATGAATTTCTGAATCAGTTGTCTCCGCGTAGACGAGTATACCTTTTGCCTTACTCATGTTACAAATCCCTCCTCGAGTAAGATTTCTGCTATCTTCTCCACGGCGTCATCTCCTCGGAAGACTATACCCTTCCTATGCTCAGTCGTTGGGATCACAACCTTCACGACTCTCGTCTTCGAGCCTTGATAACCTAGCTCGCCGGGAGAAGCATAGTCTGAAAGATCCTCAGCAGTCCAAACTTCCACAGGAATCCTCCTCGCCTTTAACAAGTCCTTTAGGGTTGGAAGTCTCGGAGAGTTAAGCTCCTTTGTTACCGTGAGTAGGGCGGGAAGTTTCAGCTCATAGAGGTATTTGTCACCCATGTCTGAGACCACGGTTATCTTCTCCTTGGTGATCTCCCTGATCTCGCAGACATAGGCTGCATGCGGTAAACCTAAAAGCTCAGCAACCTCCGGGCCGACTTGACCAGTATCTCCATCAACCGTTTTCTCTCCACATATTATGAGATCGTATTGTGAAATTTTCTTGATGGCGGCTGCTAGGGCTCTCGCGGTAGCTATAGTATCGGCTCCAGCAAGCTTCGGATCAGATAGGAGTATAGCTCTGTCAGCCCCCCTCGCCAACGCATCCCTCAGAGATGACTCAGCCTGCCTCGGCCCCATACTGATTACCGTAACTTCGCCACCATGCTTCTCCTTTATCTGCAGAGCTGCTTCAAGCGCATTAAGATCAAAGGGATTCGTTTCAGCGGGAGCGGAACTTCGATCAATCCTACCAGTCTCAACATCAAATCGCACTCTCTCAATATCTGGAACCTGCTTAATCAGAACGATTATCTTAAAGTTACCCATCATTTATGCCCACCGACGCTTAGAACGTATCCAGCTCTGTTTGGTTGGAGAGTAATATTTATCGATTTAGAATGAAGCATGAAAAGCATCGCCGACATAGTTATCAAACCAGACAAGCTTACAGGCAACACGCTTCCTGAAAGACCCTCTTCAAAAACGCAACAACCAAAAGGCATACCCCTCAAAGCCTTTAGAAACTCCATCAAAGAAACTCTTCATCATCCATGTTGAGATTTGCATGTTAAATGTGAGATGAGTAATTATCACAGCCAAATGAGCATCTAACAACTTGAATACACCGAACATTGTGGAAAAATGCGATCTCATACCAGCTTGCTTCAACGCGCTCGGTCATACAAGGTGATGATGATCCAGATATAGTAAACGAGTTTTCCTCACATTCCAGTATTAGATATGAATGGAGAAATTCCCACTCATCACCAACCATAGCTATTCCAATGGAACCAGCTTCACATGGTAAAACTCTTGAAAAATCGCTTATGACTATTTTCTTAAGTTAAATGCCGTAGAAAACTGATTCCTAAAGCTTTTTTGAAAAATTTGAGGATAATGGGCCGGCCCGGATTCGAACCGGGGACCTCCGCCGCGTCAGGGCGGCGTCATAGCCGCTAGACTACCGGCCCTCCGCTATTCCCTTGAAATTATCCAAGATTTATGTTTTCAGATCAGATGGGCCTCTTTTCTCGGTTTCCTTCCTGCAGTCTTATAACCTTCTTTTCTCTGGGGCTCGGGATTATCTTTAGCTTGGCGTTGGGGAATTCTCTTTTTAATTCTTGTCCCTCGAAGAGCCAGTCGAGGAAAGTTGCTAAAGCTGCTACTTCGCTATGTGGCTGATTTGATATCGCTATGTTGTAGTCTGCTAGCTTGAAGATTTCTCCGGGAACCTTCTCTCCGCCGACGACTATTAGGAGATCACGGCCACGGTTCCATAGGCTTCGAATTTCATTGATTATGTCTGGGAGGTTTATGCCGTACATGGTTAAGTGGATTACTAGTCCACCTGCTTTTGTCCATTGTGTAATAACCTTTTTCCAACTATCCTCGAATCTTGCTGAGAAATTGCCTCCCCAGTTGTTAACTACTTTCCGAATGCTCTCGATGATCTTCTCATCTCGCTCTCCTGTGATTATTATCTCGTCTGCGCCATAGGCTCTAGCTACGAGAGCAACGTGAGTTGTTATCCGCTTATCTCTCGCGATCCTATGACCTAATCTGAGAACTGTTATCTTCGGCATGCTTGGCTACTTCTTCTCCAGTATCTCTTCAACTTTCTTAACCTTAGTCATCTCCTCTAGGGCTTTCTCTATCTCTTGAATTTTCCATTCTAAGGCTTTTATTAGCTCGCTGTTCTCGTGGGGCTCGAGGGGCTTCCCGCATTCAGGGCATTTAAAGAGCTTATCCATGGCTTCACTGAAGAGAAACCTTGGGTGGCCAAGCGTCCCGCACCAATAGAATTGGTTCTCGGATTCCGCCTTTAGCTTTTCCTTCAATCTATCGAGTATCTTCTTCATATTTGTGAGTATGAGTCCTATGACCTGCTCTTGTTGAACATACCATCTGAAGATCCTATGCTCCGTCTCCTTATCCCTCGCGAGCTCATAATGTAGGATCCCGAATTCATTAAGCCTATGAAGTATTCTTCTTACTTCTCGGACATCGAGCTTCAATCTAGATGCTATTTCCTCGTCGACTATTCCAGGCTTTTTCAAGAGGAGCTTCATAACTCTCGCGGCGTCTTCTCCGCCGACTAGCCTAGCAAGCTCGATTATGGTTTCCTTCTCAATGATTAGAAGCATAGCTCAATAATTTTATAGCAAGGATATTAAAAAAGGGTGCGGAATCATGCTTGTTCTCTCTGAAAGACTTGATATGAGAGAGGATCTTGGAGATAGGCTTCGAGAAAGACTTCAAGAACTCATCGAAGAAGCATCTGGCGGAAGCGTGGAAGTTGATCGGACTGCTGATGGATGGATGATCATCAATGCCGAGGACGAAATCCTGCTTAAGTCAATAATAAGGCTGGAAACTAAGATTAATCCCATAGCCTCCGAGAAGCCGCCTCATCTAGCATACATAAAGGAGGTTACGGAGACGAAGATCCGGGTAGCCTATCCCACTCCACGCGGCGAAAGCATTCAAAAAGCATTTTCCACCAAAAAGTTTGCAGCAACCCTAGGCCACTACGAAGAACCATTGAAAGATTTCCTAGAAAGGATCGGAATCTTTCGAGGATCCCTTGTGAGCATTTCAGCGGATGCTCCCTCAATGCTCCAATTGAGATTCCTGCAGGAATTGGCTGCTCGAGGGCTTGACTGCCTATTGATTTTAAATATGGCTCCACAGGAAGTTGAAAGCCTCTTAGCTCTTCAGAGAGTGGGCGCACTTATCGCCAGTCATCAAGCATTGACTCTAACCATGCACCTACTGAGCATAAAGTTGGGCGTTACTCCAGCTAGGGCATATGAAAGAGTTAGAGATGAAGTTGAAGCTGTATCGAAGGATATAGTCGTCAAGCTTCTTCCATGGAGCTCCTTAAGCAGATTACAGCGCTCTTGGAGATTGTTTGAGTAAATGGTATGGGCCGGGTGGGATTCGAACCCACGACCTCCGCCGTGTGAGGGCGGCGTCATAGCCTCTAGACTACCGGCCCCGATCCAAGCTGTATGTATATGTCTTAGAAAAATATTTCAGCTTAATGATTTAGGGGATTACCGCTTGATCTCTCTACGCTTCCATCGCAGGTTGTAGCTTCTGCATTTTCGGCATTTCTCAGCGGTTGGGGCGTTTCGGGCTCCGCATTCTCTACATATCTTATAGTAGAGCCGCCTCTTCTGAGCCAATTGTAGGAGAGCTGCATCCCTTATCGGCATACCGGTTTAGAAGCATTAATGCCAGAATATAGCGATTATTCTCTCGAGCTTTCATTTACTCCAGCTTTGCGTAGGCTTCTATAGAGTCAACGCTGCTGATAAAAAGATGTTGTTGAGATTTCTGAAATCGGCTTGTCAATTTTGGAGGAGAATGTATTTATGATGGAGGAAAATACGTCTATTAGCCCACGGAGAGTGTGAAAAATGTCCGAGAGCGAGATTCCAACCGTTTTAGTAGGTAAGAAGCCGCTGATGAACTATGTCTTCGCCTGCCTGACGACTCTCCAAGGAGGCGCCAATCAGCTGCTAATTAAGGCCAGAGGCAGAGCCATCAGCCGAGCAGTTGACGTCGTTCAAGTCCTTCAAAGGAGATTCTACAAAGATCTCAAGATCGCCGACATAAAGCTGGGAACCCAGGAACTTACTGGCCCCAATAATCAGCCGGTGAGCGTCAGCACCATCGAGATACTGCTAAAGCGTTAAACCTCCCACCCTCCAATATTTCCATTAGCTTTTAGGATTAAATTCCCGTGGGCGATAAGTTTGATAGTAGAGGTGAGTAGGTGGACCTGCCATTATGCTCCTTCGATCTTAGGACTGGCATTTTCTGCCCCCAGTGCGCAGAGAAGTTACGTAGGGGGCTCTATACCGATTTAGACATCAAGGTGATGAAGAAGCTTCTTGAGCTCGAGAAGAAGATCACTAAGCTTCAGAAGGCTGGATATGTTAAGACCGTCGATGGTGGAGATGTTATCTTCGTCGTCCTAAGGGAGGGAAGCCTTCAAAGCCTAGATTTCCGTGAACTAGCTCAGCTTAGGAAGAGCTTGGCCGAGGAGCTTGAGAAGCCTACACGGATACTAGAGGATAGCCCTGATCCGATAAAGTTCATAGAAAGAATCGCTTCTCCGGCTAGAGTCGTGGCCGTGAATAAGATCTGGCTTCCCGACGGATCGGAGGAGACTAGGATAATATTCGATCATGAGAGAAATTTAAAGGTCAGCCCTGAATCACTTATACGCGTCGTCGAAGAAGTCAAGAAGATGAAGCTCAGCATAGACTTCGAGAAAAGGTGGAGAAGGCGTGAAGGCCGATCGAGAAAAGTTTCAAAGAACGCACAAGTCGGCTGAGATAACTCCAGCCATAGATGGGCAAAGAGTTAAGCTTCTCGGATGGGTTCACGACGTAAGAGATCTAGGTGGAATAAAATTCATCCTTCTCAGAGATATCTCTGGAATCTGCCAAATAACGGTAAAGAAGAAAGATTTGAAAGAGGAGGAGCTCCAAAAGCTTGAAGATCTCGGCTTCGAAGACGTGATCTACGTCGAAGGCACCGTGAAGGAGCAGCCGAAGGCGAAGTTGGGGGTGGAAGTTGTCTTAGAGAGGATAGAGGTGCTGGCAAGAGCTAAACGCCCTATCCCATATGATGTAACTGGAAAAGTTCCCGCCAACATAGATACCAGGCTTGATCATAGGATCCTAGATCTGAGGAAGCCCGAAAATAAGGCCATATTCCTGATAGCATCAACCGCTTTAGAGGCGATTAGAGAATATCTGAGAAGCGAGGGTTTCATTGAAGTTAGGACTCCGAGGATAATTGCTACCGCTACCGAGGGAGGGGCCGCCCTCTTCGAAGTCAAATACTTCGATCGAAAAGCGTTTCTAGCTCAGAGCCCGCAGCTGTATAAAGAAGAATTAACCACCGTTTTCGAGAGGGTTTTCGAGATAGGAACGTTCTTTAGAGCTGAGGAGTCGCATACGAGAAGGCATCTAAGCGAATTCACTTCGGTTGATATCGAGGGAGCTTTCATGGATTACAGCGACGTGATGAAGGTTCTCGAGAAGATGATAGCGCACGTCCACGAAAAAGTTCTCGAGGAAAGAGAAAAAGAATTGAAAATTCTCGGCGTGGAGCTGGATGTTCCGAAGACGCCTTTTGAGAGATTTACGTATGATGAACTCCTTAAGGAACTCGGAGAAGAGCTCGAATGGGGAGAGGACTTCCAGACGCCGCATCTCAGAAAGCTTGGAGAAAAGCATAGAGGCTACTACTTCATAACCCACTTCCCGACAGCTTCTAAGCCATTCTACATCCAGCCATGCCGAGATAGACCAGAAGTCTCAGAATCATTCGACTTAATGTATGGATGGCTCGAACTCGCCTCTGGAGGAACTAGAATCTCCGATAGAAGTCTTCTCGAAAAAAGATTGAGAGAACAGGGATTAAACCCCGACTCGTTTAAAGAGCATTTGAAAGTCTATGATTACGGTATGCCGGTTCACGCTGGATGGGGCCTGGGATTCGAAAGACTTCTCATGGTGCTTACCGGGAGACAAAATATCAGGGAGGTAGTTCTCTTCCCAAGAGATAGATTCAGGCTGATACCCTGACTTTCTCAGAGCCGACATTCTTCCTTCACTTTTTCGAGAATAAATATTTCGTCTTTGACTCTATGGACTGAGAGGTATTTCAGTGACCAGCTTCGGCTCATCGATGAAAATATTTTCAAAAGTTTCGGTTTTAGGTCAAGCCTCTTTTTGAGGAGAGTTACCGCTATGAGCTTCTTCGAGACTCTGAATAATTCCATTAAAGCCCTCTCAACGTCTAGGAGGTGTATGACCGTTATGCATGCCGCGAAGTCTACTGCTCGATCTCTAATCGGGAGGTTATGAGCATCTGCTTGAATCAGCATAAGTCTTTCACCTAGCTTGCTCTTTGCGATCTTCAACCTATCTAAGTCCACGTCTATCCCGATGTATAATCCATCGTAGCCCACCGCGTGGAGATATTCTCCGAAAAGTGAGGTAGCGCATCCGACGTCCAGAACATTCTTAACATCGGTTAAGAGCTTTCTAAGATTCAATGCTATCAGCTCATATTTCTCCAGTTGCTCGCGTCCGTAGAGCTGATCGTAGCCTTCAGCTGGAACATCGTAAATCGGCGGCTTCGATAGCATTTAAGCCACCTCCCTCCTAGTAAAGGTCAAATCCAAGGACGATATTATTTCGCTTGCCGGCGATGACGAATTTGCCGAGTTCGGAGGAGGTGAAGTTAAATGGCCCTCGCTGAGCCGGCTAAGACTGCTCTGCTTTGAATTCTTTTACTTCACCTGTTTTTGGATCTAGCTTCATCGAGACTCGGATGAGCGCTTTCTTTCCAAGCGACTTCTTTACTTGGAGTTCGAGTCTCACGTCCCATAAGCCTCCATGTGTCGTCGGCTCCAAGCTGATTGAATTGGGCCAGTATTTCTCGATCTTTACTCCAAGCCTTTTCTCGGCTTCTCGTAGCCCGAGTTCCTTCGCCTGATCCCATGTGGAAATTTTCGCCTGCATCTCGCTCTTGTCTCGGAGAATTCATCTTTAAAACATGTAGTCGAAGAATCAGAATATGGGAGGTTGTTTAGTTTCTGTTACTCGGCTCTGAGAGCTTGCACTGGATCCATTCTCGCCGCCTTCATGGCTGGATAAAGTCCGGAAAAGATTCCGACGAAGATTGCGAAAAAGAAGCTTTCCAGGAGGAGATCTGGGGAGATTACGGGCGTATAGGAGATTTGTAGCGCTTGGGCTATTTGGGTGCTCGCCTCCCTGACTTGGAGCATTTTTGCGAACACGTCTCCAAGGGTGAGCGAGGAGGTTGCTCCGAGGAATATTCCCAGCAGTCCTCCGATCACCCCTATTAAAGCTGCTTCGGCTAAGAAAATTAACGCGACATCTTTCTGGCTGAATCCTATTGCTCTAAGAATTCCTATCTCTTTCGTTCTCTCCATCACGGACATTATCATCGTGTTCATTATCCCTATTCCCGCGACGATGAGTGAAATGCTCGCAACTATTACCATGAAGATCGAGAAGTTTGATATCAACGCTCTAACGTTCCTCACGATCGTAAGTGGGCTGATTATCTCTATGTCGTCGCCGTAGATGCTTCTGAGCATCGAGATTATCGGCTCGACGGCATCAGGGTTCTCCGCCACGAGAACTATCGCTGGATAATAGTTATACTCAAAGAGACTTCTAGCCTCTCCAACCGTTCCTAGAACGCTATTATCCACATCGAGGTAAGGTGTGGATCCAAATTCCTTATAGATTGCTCCAACCGTGAAGGTTCTGCTCTTTATCTTCGAACCCTGCTTAACGTAGATTGTAACCGAGGAGTAGAGGTTTATCCTCTTGTTTGGGTCTTCGGGGGGATGGGCGACCTTGTATCCGAGAGCGATTATGGCCATATCCGTTGGCTGAAGTGGCTCTCCTTCTCCAAGCTCTAGATCTGGTAGAATTAGCTTTATGATCCTCGGATCCGTTGCGATGAAGTTTACCTGCTTCTCGATGGACCCCGACCTCAAGACAACTCTACTGAGATAGAAGGGTGCGGAAGCTTTCACCCCTGGGATTCTTGAAAGCATGATCACGTCCGTGTCCGTGAACTTCAGGGAGCCTTTAACCGGGATCACCCAGATATTGTTGCTTCCTATCCTGGAGAGAACGTCGGTGAGGAAGTTATCGAAGCCTTGGCTGTTCGAGATCAAGGTCACGATCGCGACTATTCCTATGGCTATCCCGATTATCGTCAGGACGCTTCTAGTCCTTCTATCCCTAAGCCCCTTAAAGGCGTACCATATGATGTCAAGTAGCTTCAACCCTCCTCGACCTCCTCGCGAAATAGATTACCACCGCGGCCGCTATGATCACCAATAGAATCACTAGCGGTAGACGCATTCCTTGAAGAAGGCTCGGCGCCTCGGCTTGCGCGGATTCCTCCGAGAAGGAGGGTATATCGACCTCTGCTTCTAGGATCGTCTCGCCTCTCTGTCTCAGCGAGTTCTGGTAGGTGACCTTAAGCTTCACCTTAGCCTTTCCCTCGGTCTTCAGAAGCTTTTCGACCGGTATGTTGAAGAGGATCGGGGCGTTTGGCTCAACGTCTCCGAGATAGCTGACTATGTTGGATTGGAGGTCTCCTCCGATTAGCTGAACCTGCGTATATGACGCCTTCTCTGTTCCCTCATTAAGCAATCTACCTATCAGCAAGATATCTTCTCCAAGCTTCTCGATCGAGATCTCCTGCAATCTGAGCTCTATTATTCCTTTGACGTACATTCCGAGTACATGGACTTCGCTTCGAATTTGCCCGCTCCTATCTCTGAAGCTCGCATCCACTTTCAAGTTGAATGGTTCGCCTATCGTTGATCCAGTTGCGGTTTCTGATGGAACATACATCTCTAGTTTAAGCACGGTTTTCTCACCGCTTTCGAGCTTGGGTATGTTCCAGGTCGTTGGGCCGAGGAGTGTTACCCAGCCCACCATCGGTGAAAGCGTTAAGGTTATGTCTCTCAGTTCTTCTCCAGCTATGTTCTCGACCGTGATGTTCACCTTCTCGATCATTCCTCCCCGCACATATTCCTCCGTGTATATTCTCAGCCTATTCCTCCGACTTTCCTCTAGGATCGTTAAGGTTAATCCCGTTTGGATGACATGACGGCCTTCATCATCCGCGTAAGCCACTGAAACCGGGATCGAGTAAGATCTCCCTGAGGCCAGCTCGTTCACGAATACTTCGAGATCAATCTTCTTCTCCTCTCCTGGAGCTATGTCGCCAAGCTTTATCGATGACTCCCCTTTCAGCAAGGTTATCGGCGGGTTCGGAAGCTGCGAGAAGCCTATCATCACGTTTACGTCCTTAGCCACCTCAGTTCCCCGATTTGCTACAACTACTTCAAGCGAGGTAGTTCGCGCTGGCTCCAGAATCGGGTTCGCCGCATAAACGTCGAGAACCACCGCTACTCCACCTAGCGGCTCGACCTTCACTGAGACTGTTTGAGTTTCAGTAACCTTGAAGCCGTAGGAGTTGAAGTAGCTGACCACAAGTTTGAGAGCTGCGGTCGTGTCAGCGATCGCTCTGCTAGCTATGAGCGTTAAAGGCACCTTAACGGAGGCGTTCGGCGCGAGGTTTCCAAGCCTATGCCTTCCCTGCCCTTCGAGAATTGCTAAGCCTGGAGAAGCGCTTTCAATCCAGATCTCAACATCTGATGCCTCAGTTGAACCAATGTTCCTTACAATCAGGTTAACATTCTGCTTGCTTCCCGGCGGTATCTCGTTCGGGGCGACCTCAGAGCTGATTACGGCTTTGCCTGTTACTCTGAACTTTATGTTGATGAATGTTTGCGAGAGATCATCTTCATCCCATTCGACGTATCTGACTTCGAGTTTCGCCTTGTATTCACCTACCTTAACGTCTTCGCCTATGTCTATCAAGAATTTGAAGTAGAAGTATCCGCCTGCTGGGATCTGCTGGGTTACTGAAAGCTTTGTCTTCTGATCTCCTGTGACCGCGTCTCTGAACCCTCCTGGAAGATATAGTATTCCTTCAGCGTATCTAAACGGCTTATCTTCCGTGTTTACGAGCTGGACTACTAGCTGGACACCTTTGTCGCCTGGCTCCACCTCGATCTTCTTATTCAAGTCTCCGAACCATGCGTCCGCGAACTTTACATCTGGTATAGTTTGAGCGGCTACGCTACTGGTTAGTGGGGCGATTAGCATTAGCGCTAGCAGGAACAGGAAAATGTAGGCTAGGTTAATTCTCCTCATAGATCACACCATCCCTTATTCTAACTATTCTTTGAGCTGGAGCTGCGGTTTCGGGATTATGCGTTACCACTACTAGCGTTATCCCAAGCTCGCGATTCAATTTAGACAGTAGCTCGACGACTTCTGCTGCAGAGGTTGAGTCGAGGTTTCCAGTCGGCTCATCAGCCAAAATTATCCTAGGATTCGTTACTATCGCTCTCGCTATGGCGACCCTCTGCTGCTCTCCTCCGCTAAGCTCCGTCGGCTTATGATTCATTCTATGAGCCAAACCCACCTTTTCTAAAGCTTCCTTCGCTCTTTTAACGCGTTCTAAGCCATTTACGCCTCTAACCATTAAGGGGAGCATGACGTTTTGAAGAGCTGTAAGTCTGGGAATCAGGTTGAAGGCTTGGAAAACGAAGCCGATATACCTGTTCCTGAGCATGCTTAGCTCTGCGTCGCTCATCTTGCTCGGATCTTTCCCCTCAATTAGGACGCGGCCCCTCGTCGGCCTATCTAAAGCGCCTGCGAGATGTAGAAATGTCGATTTCCCGCTTCCAGAAGGCCCCATTACAGCGACATGTTCGCCGCGCTTTATCTCGACGCTAAGCCCCCTGAGAGCTGGAACCTCCACCTCGCCAAGCTTGTATATCTTCCATACGTTTTCAAACTTAATTGCAGGAGCCTCCAAGACTTCTTCACCCGGTTCTCGGGTGTCTGAGGCGACAATAAAAGTTTTTTGTAACTTTTGGAGTATTATTCATGATGGACGCGGATCAACTGATAGACGCTCTCAAGAAGCTGGGGCTAACCGAATACGAGGCCAAAGCCTACGTGGCCATAGTAGAGCTTGGAGAAGCAGAAGCATACGAGATCGCGAGAAAGTCAGGAGTACCCCGAACGAGGATCTACGACGTTCTATCGAAGCTGGAGAACTCTGGACTTATTCAAAGAATAAAAGAATCTAGGCCAGCAGTTTACTCCGCGATCTCTCCTGAGAGAAGCCTCGTGCCCTTGAAGAATCAGCTCGTCTCCCAGCTCTCTAAGGCCATCGAAACCCTAAACAACCTATACCTTTCAGGGAAAACCGCCTCAAGATGCGAGGTTTCGCTTCTTCGAGGCATGCAAGCGTATCGAGCATCATTAAGACTTCTTCAAGAAGCAAGGAAAGACCTCCTCTTACGGATAGTCTGCCTACCTCCCACGGTACTCGACGACCTCATAAACCAGCTCAGGAAAATTAGGGAGCGGGGAGTGAAGATTTATCTCACCATTAACGTTAAGCTTCTTCGAGAAATAGTTCCATTAAACAAGATTGAGGAAATGCTGAAAGAATTCCAAGGGAAATCGCTTAACACCCCTATGCCATTCAATTTCTTCGTCGCCGACTTCGAGGACGCATTACTTCTCTACGTTCCGCCAGATTCTCCTGAAAACTGCTACGGCTTCTTAGTTCAGGGAATTGGAGAAGTTGGTAGATTAATTAGAAAGCAGTTCCTTAACGAAATTCAATCAGGATTGGGAGGCTCTTCTGACTAGGAGCTTGTTTAATGCGTTTACCATTGCTTCGACGCTTGCCATCACTATGTCTTCTCTCGCACCTCTTGCGGATACAACGTTTCCCTGCTCGTCCTCTACTTTCACGATCACCTCCGCGACGGCGTCAGAACCTCCCGTAACCGCTTCAATTCTAAATTCCTTTAAGCGAATCCGCGCTAAGTTTTGGGTTACCTTTTGTATAGCTTTTAGGGAGGCATCGACAGGACCTACTCCGGTTTCCGCTGAGATGTAGTCTTTTCCTTCAATGTTTATCCGAACTGAGGATGTGGGTATAACTCCTGTCCCCGTTACGACTACTAGCTCCTTTAGATCTAGCACCTTCTTCTCGGATGGGGGTGTTTCTATTATTGACCTCGCTATCGCTATCACGTCAGTATCAGTTACAGTTTTGCCCTTATCCCCAAGCTCCTTAACTCTTCTCACGATTTCTGAAAGCTGCTCCTCGGTCGGAGTTAATCCGCTTTCCTCGAGAATTGTTTTAATTCCATGCCTTCCCGCATGCTTTCCAGCAACGATCTTTCTGACTCTTCCAACAAGCTCTGGCTTAAATGGCTCAAAGGTTGTTGGATCTATCACAACGCCTTTAACGTGTATCCCTGATTCATGAGCAAAAGCGTTATCTCCCACCACAGGTTTATGGGGTTGAAGAGATATTCCTGTGAGCCTCTTCACCATCTGAGATGTAGCATAAATTTTCGAGGTATCAATATTTGTCTTCTTTCCGTAAAGTAAATGTAGCGCCAAGACCACTTCCTCAAGCGCCGCGTTTCCAGCTCTCTCCCCTATCCCGTTCACAGTTACGTGAGCTTGAGCTGCCCCCGCCTCTATACCTGCAAGAGTGTTCGCAACTGCTAAGCCGAAATCGTTATGACAATGCACACTTATCGGAATTCTCACAACCTTTTTTATTTCCGAGATTAGCTCGTACATTGACTGCGGCGTCATTATTCCAACCGTATCTGGAATATCGATTCTGTCGGCGCCAGCTTCCTCGACGGTTTTGCATACTTGCTTAAGGAAATCGAGCTCAGTTCGCGTAGCGTCCATCGGAGAGAACTCACAAATGAATCCATGATCTTTCACGTAAGATACGGCATCGCTAACTCTCTCCAGCACCTCCTCTCTGCTTACTCGCAGTATCTTTAGGTGGACGTCACTGGTCGAGAAGAATACGTGAATCGAGTTTGGATTACAGCTCATGGCCGCGTCGATGTCTTCTTTAGCAGCTCTCGCGAGCGCGCAGATCTCGCATTTCAAACCAGCTTCAGCGATCATCTTAACGGCTTTACGCTCACCTTCTGACGCTATTGGGAAGCCCGCTTCTATTGCGTCGACTCCAAGTCTATCGAGCTGAATAGCTAGCTCAAGCTTCTGCTCAGGTGTTAAGCTTACTCCTGGAGCTTGTTCGCCATCTCTGAGAGTTGTGTCGAAGATTCTAACATACTCGCTCAAGACTGGTTTTGTGAAGAAGTTGATTGTTAATTAAACTTTTTGCCCTAAATATTCGAAAATTACCTCAAAACCTCCCTCAGCTGCGATCGCCCCCTCTTCGAGGATCACTACCTTATCCGCTAGAGATCGAGCTAAGGAAAAATCATGTGTGGCGATTACCACTCCGACACCATTCTTCACGAGATCCCTAATCATTGAAAGTACAATTCGGCGTTTACCTAGATCTAGGTGGGCCATCGGCTCATCTAAGAAAAGCAGAGATGGATTGACTACTATTGCTCTGAGAAGTGAGACTAGCTGAGATTCCCCAGCAGACAGCATGCTAGCGGGCTTGCCTTTCAGATAAGGCACTCCGAATCTCGTGAACAAATTCTCCGCGATTCTTAGAGACTCCTCTCTGGAAAACCCTCTCAGGAGAAGTCCGTAGGCGACATTATGAAGAGCTGTTCCCTTGATTAGTATAGGCTTCTCATGAACATAAACCACTCTTCTCCGTAGTTTTGTCTTCGCATCGCCTGTAAGGCTCCAGAAATCATTTCCCCAAGCCTCGACGAAGCCTCTTAGAGGCTTATAGAGAAGAGAGGCGATTTTGAGCAGTGTTGTTTTGCCGCTTCCATTTGGACCCACCACAACTGTTACTTCACTTTCCTTGAAAGTCAGTGAAATCCCTTTCAGAATCCATTTTGGATTTCTTGGATATCGGAACCAGATCTCTTCAAGCTTTATGCTCATAGTGGCTGCAACCTCCTAAGCATTCTCAAGGAGAGGGAGACTATGATGAGGATTGTTATTAGGATGCAGCCTAGGGTTAACGCTAGCTCAAATTCTCCTCTCGATACTTCTAAGGCGATCGCCGTTGTTATGACCCTCGTATATCCCCTTATGTTGCCGCCTACCATTAATGCGACGCCAAGCTCTCCTAATGCTCTTGAGAAAGACATTACTATGGAGGCTATGATTCCTGGTGTGGACTCTGTTAAAACGAGCTTCATGGCCTGCCTCTCCGTAGCTCCAAGCGTTAAAGCAAGCTCTCCGTAGCGTTGATTCGCGTGGAATAGGGATCTGAAGCTGGTCGCGATTAGTAAGGGGGTTATCAGGATAGCTTGTCCGAGAATTATCGCATAGGGTGTGTAGAGGAGTCTGAAGACGCCGAGGGGGCCTCTGCTACACAGCAGCATGTACATTACTAGTCCGATGAGAACGGTCGGCATCCCAATTATCGCTTCCACTATCGGCATGAAGAATGCTGAGAGCCGCTGAGACCTAGATATTTTATACGCTACTGGTATACTCCACGAACTGGCGAGTAAAGTCGCTGCTCCAGAAATGCTTAAGGACCTTAATGTTATTTCTACAATCTCCTCGATCACTGAAAATACCTCCGATCTATGATGTAGCCAAGCTCTCCCAAGCCTTCCTAAGCCAATCGAGATTTCCTTCCGCTGGATTGAATAGCGGTTGACCAAATTCTTCAACCTTATAGCCTGCTATGAGGTCTTGCGCGTCCCCGCTAATGAAGTTCATGAATTCCATCGCCAATCGTTTTTCAGGATTTTTACAGGAAGTCACGAGGTAAACGCTGTAAACATTTATCAAATCCATCCCGCCTTCGTATAGAACTTCGAGGTCTGGAATCTTTCCCTCTTTCTTGAATTTCAGGAATGTTCCTATGTCGGATAATACGTATGCTTTCTTCTCATTCGCTATGAGGAGCGTGTTTCCCATCCCGCTGCCAGTCTCCACATACCATCGCTTTCCTCGAGGATCTAAGCCTGCTTTACTCCAAAGCGAAAGCTCCTTTACATGAGTTCCAGAATTATCCCCCCTACTTACGAATAAGGCATCTCCCTCTTCGCCTGCCCGATATATTTTCATGAATGCTTCGACTGGACTACTGGAGTTCCGTACGCCCGCAGGATCTGAGGATGGGCCTGCTATGATGAAGTAATTGTAAGCAAATATCTTTTGATTTGTTATCACGCCTTTTTCGAGGTATTTCTTTTCGAGGCTCGGAGCGTGGACGAATACCATGCAGGCGTCGCCGAGTTCAGCTTTCCTTAAAGCCTCGCCGCTTCCAACGGGAATGAAGTCGAAGCTAACTCCCTCATGCGTCCTTGAGAATTCATCCGCGAGATAATTCAGAAGCCCTGTAGCATAGAGACTCGTCGTAGTCGTAACTCGCACTCTAACATGCATTAACCCCAGGCTTCCAACGAGATATACAGAAAATACAGCGACTACGGCGATTATTAATGCTGCGAGTATCAGCTGCTTTTTCATAGCTTCATCGAAAAATTCTCATCAGGGGTATTTATCGTTATCGGATTTCTGATAACGATCCTCAGCCGCTTTCAGAAAGTCTTTCTAAAAATTCCGCGACCTTCCTTCCAAATTCCATTGTAGAAGCTTCTCCGCCTAGGTCAGGGGTTAGTGTTTTTCCTTCCTTTAAGGTCTCCTCGACCGCTTTCTCGAGCATTCTAGATGCTTGGAGGCATTTTTCATCAGAGTATTTTTCTCCCAGCCAGTTGAACATCATCGCGGCTGATAATATCAGCGATGTTGGATTTGCTATGCCTTTTCCAGCGATGTCGGGGGCGCATCCGTGAACTGGCTCAAATATCGCGAATCTTTCTCCAATGTTGCCAGCTGGTGCTAATCCGAGTCCGCCCACCACTTGCGCGGCCTCATCCGATAGAATATCGCCGAACATGTTCGTCGTTACGATTACATCGAATTCTTGGGGCTTTCTTATGAGGTTCATGGCTGCAGCATCTACGTACATCTCAGAATATGAGATGTCTGGATAATTCTTGGAAAGCTCTCTGCATGTTTTCGCGAATAATCCACATGTCAACTTCATGACGTTTGCTTTATGAACCGCCACTACCTTCCGCCTTCTTCTCCTCGCAAGCTCAAATGCGTATCTCGCAATTCTTTCACACCCCCTCCTAGTTATGATTCTAAGAGCAATCGCGGCACCATCGAATTCGTATTCATACCCCTTGTAGAGACCTTCTGTGTTTTCTCTAACTATCACGAGATCTACATCTGGTCTAAGCGCTGGAACATTTGGAAGAGATTTCGCAGGACGCACGTTCGCATAAAGATCGAACATCTGCCTAAGCTTTACGATGACTTCGGCGGCAGTTTCTCCGACAGGCCCCTTTAAGCATGCATGAGAACTCTTTAAGACTTCTATTGTGTCATTCGGTAAAGCTTTTCCTCTCCGCTTAAAGCATTCATCCCCAGCCTCAACTTCTATGAGCTCGAAATCTAATCCTAAAACTTCCCTTAACTTCGAGAGGACGATCAGAGTTGCATCTGCTTGCTCAGGTCCTATGCCATCCCCCTTCATCAAGGCAATTTTATACTTCACGTTCTAGATTCCTCCCAGCCTCTGAAGAAGATACTTATGTTAAAGTTTGCCTTGTTTTACTCTAAGCCGAGTTTCTTCCGAGTGTAGTGAACAAGCCCTCCCGCATTTATTATCTCAAGAGCAAGCTTTGGAAGAGGTTTCGCTTTGAGGGTTACGCCCTTTGTTTTGTTTTCGATTACTCCGCTTACGACGTCTACTACGAGCTCGTCTCCTTCGCTTACTTTATCTCTGATCTCGGCTTCGAGTATTGGTAGCCCGATGTTTATGGCGTTTCGATAGAATATCCTCGCAAAAGATTCGGCGATCACGCATTTCACATTCGCATGTTTCAGGGCTACAGGCGCCTCCTCTCTACTGGATCCGCATCCGAAGTTCTTCCCAGCCACGAGTATCACTCCTTCCTTAGCTTTCTCGGGGAATTTTGGATCTATCCCCTCCATGGCATGTTTTGCGAGTTCTTTTGGATCTTGGAGGACTAGGTATCTGCCTGGGATTATTATGTCTGTGTCGATGTTATCGCCGTAGATTACCGCCTTACCCTCGAGCTTCACGCCTTCACCACCTCCCTCGGATCAGTGATCTTCCCAGTTATAGCTGATGCGGCGACCGTGGCTGGAGACGCGAGATAGATCTTCGCTTTCGGGCTACCCATTCTTCCAACGAAATTTCTATTCGCAGCGCTTACGCAAACCTCGCCATCCGCTAGCACTCCCCTACTTATCCCTATGCAGGGTCCGCAGCCAGGAGCTCCGACTATCGCTCCAGCCTTGACGAAGGTCTCGATTAAGCCTTCTTGAAGAGCTTTCTCATAGACTTCCTGAGATCCTGGGATTATTACGAATCTTACACCATCCTTTACTTTTCTTCCCTTCAGGATCTCGGCTACGAGGCGTAGGTCTTCTAATCTCCCATTCGTGCATGTTCCAACGAATGCTTGATCTATCTCCACTTCACCCAGCTCGGAAATGGGTTTGACTTTATCTACGGATGGTGGAAGGGCTACCTGGGGCTCGAGGTCTGATACATCTACGTCGAAGACTTGGGAGAACTCGGCGTCGGGATCGCTTCTGAGAGGCGTAAATGGATCATTAGTTCTCTCTCGAACATATTGTATCGTTTTTTCATCAGGTTCAACTATTCCGGCTTTCGCACCCGCCTCTATGCTCATATTGCACATCGTGGCTCTTCCATCTATCCCCATTTCATTCACTACGCTGCCCGAGAAGACCATCGCCTTATAGGTAGCTCCATCACTTCCGATCATTCCGATTATGTGTAGGATTACATCTTTCGCAGTAACGAATCTCTGAAGCCCACCTCTGATATCGAATTTGATCGCTTCAGGAACTCTGAGCCAGATTGATCCCGTTGCGAGAACGGCGGCCATGTCGGTTGCCCCTATCCCGGTGGCGAATGCTCCGAGCGCTCCATAGGTTACGGTGTGAGAGTCTGCTCCGACAATTAAGTCTCCGGGCTTAACATGGCCTTTCTCGAGCATTACGACGTGGCAAACTCCGCCTCTACCAACATCATAGAACTTCCTTATCCCCTGCTTCTTAACAAATTCTCTAACTCTCTTCTGGAGTTCTGCTGCTTTGATCGTCGATGGCGGAACGTCGTGATCGAAAATGACTACGATTTTATCAGGATCCCAAACCTTTTCGACTCCTATTTTCTCAAAGGATTCTATGGAGCGAGGGCCAGTGAGGTCATGGAACATGGCGACATCAACTTTTGCATCAACGATCTGCCCGGGCTCGACTTTCTTCTGGCCCGATGCTCGTGCCAAAATCTTCTCAACGATGTTCACGGTAGATCAAAATGTCTTGAAAATCGAGGTATAAATCCATATCTTCGAAAAATTACGAATTTTGATCTATTTCTCTAGTCCTGCCAGCTTTCTCATCTTCCGTCCAACTACTTCAAGTGGATGGGATTCGATTTCTTTCATCAGCTTTTTTAAGGTTGGGGCGCCGTTTTCATACTCGCTAATCCATTCTTTTGCGAAGCTTCCATTCTTCACGTTTTCAACAGCTCTTCGCATATTCTCTTTAACATGCTCGTCTATGATCTTTGGCCCTACTGTTAGGCCTCCGTATTTCGCCGTATCGGATACCGCTTTCAGCATGCCCGTCAAGCCGCCTGTATAGATGAGGTCTATTATGAGCTTCGCCTCGTTACATGCTTCGAAGTAGGCGAGTTCTGGAGGGTAGCCTGCTTCCACGAGAACTTCGAACCCGGATTTTATTAGCTCCATTAATCCGCCTACTAGGACCGTTTGCTCTCCGATTAGATCGCTTTCGGTTTCATCCTTGAATGTCGTCTCGATTACGCCCATCCTCGTCGCTCCTATGGCCTTGGCTATCGCGAGAGCTTTCTCCTTCGCCCTGCCGCTGAAATCTTGATGAACAGCTATCAGGGCTGGAACGCCGCTACCTTTAATGAAGTTCTCTCTAACAATCGGACCAGGACCCTTTGGAGCCACCATTATCACGTCTACGTAGCTGGG
Source organism: uncultured Nitrososphaeria archaeon (assembly GCA_964507345.1). Classification (GTDB taxonomy): domain Archaea; phylum Thermoproteota; class Nitrososphaeria_A; order Caldarchaeales; family Wolframiiraptoraceae; genus Wolframiiraptor. The sequence continues at coordinate 42,334 of CAZDPL010000001.1, read as the reverse complement.
AGGCTGGATGAGCTTGTAATGTATGCTGAAACCGTGGGAGAAGCAGAGAGTTTTTCCTGCTGAGAGATTATCCTTGACATATTTCTCGTAGACCTGGCGGTGAACCATATCAGGTATCAGAAAGTAGATTATGCTCCCTTTCTTGGACGCTTCATCTATCGAATACACCTTAAAGCCTTCTTTTTCGGCGAGTTCCCAAGATTTTCCCGGCCTGCAGCCGATGATGACGTTCAGCCCGGAGTCCCTCATGTTTAATGCTTGATTTCTTCCTTGGCTTCCATATCCTATTACGGCGATCGTTTCGTCTTTCAGGATTTCTAGATTCGCGTCTTTGTCATAGTATATGTTCACCATCTTCACTTCGCCTCGCTAGTTATGCTCTTAGAGCCCCTTATTAAGGCGGTTGCACCCGTTCTCGCAATCTCCTTGATTCCAAAGGTTCTCATGAGGTCTATGAAAGCGTCTATCTTCTGGGGAGTCCCAGTTACTTCAACTATCGTCGCATTCGGCGATACGTCCACTATTTTTCCTCGAAAAGCTCTCACATAGTAATCGAGGTCTGCCCGCGTCTCCTGATCTGGAACGTGAACTTTTACGAGCGCCATCTCTCGTATAACCGAATTCTCGGGATCCAGTCTCGAAACCTTCACCACGTCAATGAGCTTTCTCAACTGCTTTACGACTTGCTCGATCACATGCTCATCTCCATAAAGCGTTATAGTCATCCTAGCTAAGTCCGGTCTCTCGGTTGGACCTACTGATATGCTTTCGATATTGAAGTTCCTCCTCCTAATGAGCCAAGCTACTCTGAAGAGGACGCCTGGCTTGTTCTCGACGATAAAGGATATCACGTTTAAGGGCTGTTTAACCTGCTTAACTTCCACCCTTCCTCACCTCCTTAAGATCTAGGATTATCTCGCTAAGCGGCTTACCTGGAGGGACGAAAGGCAAGACGGGTTCATCAGGCGAGATTATTACGTCTATCACGGTTGTGACCTCATTTTTCATAGCCTCCTTAAAGGCTTTGGAAAACTCTTGAATCGTGTGAACGCGGATTCCCGAGGCGCCGTATGCTTGCGCGAGCTTGACGAAGTCGGGTATCCCTTGTTTTAGATTCGTTGCTGAGCGCCTTTTTCCATAGAATAAGTCTTGCCAGTACTTCACCATTCCAAGCCATCCATCATTCATGATTACGGCTATTATCGGAATTCCCTCAGCGATCGTCGTTGCCAGCTCTCGCTCCGTCATGAGGAAGCTTCCATCGCCATCTATATCGACTACTATGCTCTCAGGCTTAGCTGCTTTAGCTCCTATAGCTGCTGGGAGACCAAATCCCATGGTTCCGAGACCGCCGGACGTGATGAAGGTTCTAGGTTTGTAGGCTTTGAAGTATATAGCGGCCCACATCTGATTTCTTCCAACGCCTGTCGTCACTATCCCGTTCTCGGGAAGGAGTCTTCGAACTTCCTTGATAACGTCTTTGGGTCTTAAGCGATCTGACTGCACATCGGGGAGGGAGCTGAACTCGTCTTTCACCTGCTTAACTCGCTGGAGCCAGATGGATCTATCTTGCTTACGTTGAATTTCCTTAGCTGCTTCGTAGATTGCTTTGAGAGTCTTCTTCGCGTCAGCTACTATCGGCACATGAGGTCTCACGTTCTTCCCGATCTCCGCGGCGTCTATGTCTACGTGAATTATCTTCGCGTCCCTGCAGAATTCATCGAATTTCCCAACGGATCTATCAGTGAATCTCGTTCCCACGGCCAATACGACGTCTGCTTCGAGAATCAGCTTATTAGCGACGGCCGATCCATGCATGCCGATCATCCCAAGATATAGTGGATGATTTTCTGGAAAAGCTCCTTTACCCATTAAGGTGACCGCGACAGGTATTGAAAGATATTCTGAAAGCTCAATAAGTTCCTCCGATGCGTTCGAGAGTATTACTCCCCCTCCCGCGAGGATGATAGGTCTCTCAGCGTTTAGGAGAAGTTCCGCCGCGCGTTTTACCTGAAGTGGATGTGGGTCGCTCGTCGGCCTATATCCCGCTATATCGACCTCGAGTTCGAGGTTAACATCCGCCTCCTCCTTTTGAACATCGACTGGGAAGTCTATTAAAACAGGGCCCGGTCTTCCGCTCGACGCTACACGAAATGCTTGTTTAACCACTATCGGAATATCATGCGGGCTTCTTATCTGGAAGTTATACTTCGTTATCGGCGTAACGATTCCTATTATGTCGGCTTCTTGGAAAGCGTCTCTGCCTATCATGTTTCTCGGAACTTGGCCCGTTATCGCCACTATAGGTGAAGAGTCCATATACGCTGTAGCGATGCCCGTTACGAGATTTGTCGCCCCGGGCCCGGAGGTAGCCATACATACTCCAACTTTTCCGCTAGCTCTCGCATAGCCATCGGCCGCGTGTGCTGCGCATTGCTCATGTCTCACGAGGATGTGCCTTATACTTGAGTCGTAGAGGGCGTCATAAGTCGGCAGTATGGCTCCCCCAGGGATTCCGAATATCGTCTCCACTTTCTGGTTTTCAAGCGATTTTATCAGCGCTTTAGCTCCATTCAGCCTCATGATCTTATGAGTTTGTTGATCGATGGTGATAGATTAATTTGTCTATCTAGGAGCTGGATGCTACTTCAGCTGCACATCAAAGATTATTAAGCATCTGGGAGAATGGGTATCACATTATGAGAAGTGATGTCATTAAGAAGGGGTTGGAGAGAGCTCCCCATAGAGCGTTGCTATATGCTGCTGGATTAACGAGAGATGATTTTGAAAAGCCATTCATAGGTGTCGTGAGCAGTTATTCAAGCCTTGTTCCAGGACACATCCATCTTAGGAGAATAGCTGAAGCCGTTATGCAGGGGGTTAGAGAGGCTGGCGGAGTGCCATTCGAATTCAATACGATCGTCGTCTGCGATGGAATAGCTATGGGTCATAAGGGCATGCATTACTCGCTTCCATCGAGAGAAGTGATAGCCGACTCGGTGGAGATCGTCGCCGAAGCCCACGCCCTCGACGCTCTCGTGCTGATACCGAACTGCGATAAGGTTACGCCTGGGATGCTCATGGCCGCCGCGAGACTCGACCTACCAACCATAGTCGTCACAGGAGGGCCGATGCTATGCGGATGGTTTAGGGGGAGAAAAGTGGCTTATTCGCATGTTTTTGAAGCTATTGGAAGAGTTAAAGCTGGAGAGCTTTCTGAAGAAGATCTAGCAGAGCTGGAGCAGGCTGCTTGCCCAACATGCGGGTCGTGCAATGGGCTCTACACCGCGAACACTATGGCATGCATGGTTGAGGCTCTCGGATTATCTCTCCCAGGATCCGCTACTCCTCCCGCGACAAGTTCTCGAAGACTTGCAATAGCCCTTGAATCAGGGAGAAGAATCGTCGAAATGGTTAAGGAAGGATTAACGGCTTCGAAGATCCTTACGAAGAAAGCGTTCGAGAACGCTATTAGAGTGGATTTAGCTCTGGGAGGATCGACGAATACCGTTCTCCATTTAATGGCCGTCGCGAAGGAGGCTGGGGTGGATTTGACGCTCGATGATTTTGATAGACTGAGTAGAGAAACTCCGCAGCTCTCCGAGCTCATTCCAAGCGGCATCTACGGCATGGAGGATCTAGATAGGGCTGGAGGAATACCTGCCGTAATGAAAGCTCTCGAACCTCTCCTAAACCTAGACGCGTTAACCGTCACGGGAAAATCTCTCAAAGAAAACATCGCCTCCGCCAAGATCCTTGATGAAAACATCATCAGACCATTAAGTAAGCCGATTAGAAGAGCGGGGGGAATAGCAATCCTGAAAGGAAACCTCGCTCCCAGGGGAGCTGTTTTGAAGACGGCTGGCGTACCAGCGAGCATGATGAAATTCGAGGGAAAAGCAAGAGTCTTTGACTGCGAAAGCGACGCCGTTAAAGCACTAATGAATAGAGAGATCTCCGAAGGAGAAGTTGTCGTGATACGCTACGAAGGACCTAAAGGCGGACCGGGCATGAGAGAAATGCTCGCACCAACAGCGACTCTCGTCGGGCTGGGATTAATCGAGAAAGTTGCGCTGATAACTGATGGCCGCTTCTCAGGAGCTACACGCGGCCTCTGCATAGGCCACATCTCGCCCGAAGCCGCTGAAGGAGGACCAATAGCAGTATTGAAGGATGGAGACTTAATCAGGATAGATGTGGAGAAGCGGCTGCTCGAAGTCGAGCTAACCGCAGATGAAATACAGGAGAGATTAAAGAAGTGGAAGCCGCCGAAGCCCAAGATACCGAGAGGATGTCTTCTGAGATATTCTCTGAGCGTATCCTCAGCAGATACGGGAGCAATCCTCACCCAACGGGAGGATCAAAGACTAAAATAAGCTAATCTAGCCTTGATTATGTTAGAAAATGGAAATGACAAAGTACAAGGAAGAAGAGATCGAGTTCAGCGGGTACATAATCTCCGTCACACCAAGGACGCGGAGAGGACTACTAGAATATCGTCTAAAGATAATGACACCTGGAGGCGAAAGCAGAATCGCCTACCTCAGAGAGCCCAGCATTCCCCTAAAGCCCGGCATACCTGTAAAAATCAAGGCGATACTAAGCAGACAAAGTGAGCCTCCTAGATGGATAATCGACTCAATTGAAATCTTAAGAAATTTGAAAGCCGTAGAACCAGTTCCAACGCGAGTCGAGAAGATAACGAGAGGAGCCTACACAATCGTAAGCGGCAAGAAGGAGGGAAAGATGTTTAGCATACCTCTCCAAGAAGATGAACTCCTCTCTAAGATCCCCAAAGAACTCCCCCAAGAAATGTATTGCATCTTCATCGAGCACGGATATCAAACGAAATTAGCTGAAGTGCTTAAGAAAAAGGAATACGAGATCTTTGCGAAGACGCTGCGCTTCATCTCTGAAATCGATAAGGAAAACGCGGAAAACGAGAAAGTCGTCAATGGTTATCTAAAAAGCCTTCAAATCCAATAGCTTGATCATCTTAAGAAACGCCTGAGATTACTTTCAACAAGGTCCTCAACGGTGCTCGGTGCAACGCCTTTTACCTCCGCTATGAACTTCACCAGCTCAGAAATCATGTCAGGCTTCAAATCGAGACCCCTGTAATGGTATGGACCATCACTTTCAGTTAAAATCATATCGAGATCAACTTCCTCCAGAACCCTTCGATGCTTATTCTGAATTTTGACCGCTGGGTTTATGGTGATCATGTAACCATCTTCAGATAGTTCTTCAAGCAATTCTACGGGGCCGCTGTACCAATGTAGAACGGCAGACTCGATATCGTATCTTCGGAGCATTTCGAGAACTTCTGTCCAAGAATCTAATGCGTGGATATTCATTGGCAAACCGTATTCTCTTGAGGCTTCGCAAAATTTTTGGAAGAACTCTTTTTGCCGCTCATACGATACTGCCTTCCGCTTATCTAATCCAACTTCACCTATCCCGAAAACTTCCTCGCGATCTATTAGCTTCAGAACTTCGTCAAGCTCTGTTTTAGATACATCGGCGACATTCCATGGATGAAGCCCAACAAATGGCACTATGTTTGGAAATTTCTCAGAAAGCTCCAGCGACTTCCTACTGCTTTCAAGATCTTCTGAAACGCAGATAATCCTGATCGATTGATATTTTTCTAACTCTTTTTCCGAGAATTCGTATGCGTGGCAGTGGGCGTCGACGAGCATGATCTGAGCCTTTAGATAGGCGGGAGGCTGCCTTTTTAACTCTTAATCCTTAATTCGTCGAGGGATACTGGTTTGAGTTATGGAGAGCTATTTTGAGGAGTTTAGCGTCGAGACTGGGAGAAGGATTGAGTTGAAGAATATTACGGCGAACGTGTTGGAGATTTTGCGGAGAAGCGGTATACGGGATGGAATTGTTAACGTCTTCACGCCTCATACCACCGTCGGCCTCTTCATAAACGAGGATGAAAGCGGCTTGAAGAAGGATATCGAGGATAGCTTGTCAAAGCTCTTGCCAGAGAATGCGGGGTACCTACATGATCAAGTAGACGATAACGCTCATGCACACCTAAGATCCATAGTCCTAGGCCAATCCTTGGTAATTCCGTTAAACGATGGGAGAATTCTGCTCGGGACTTGGCAAAGCATCTTCTTAGCGGAGTTCGATGGTCCGAGGCGTAGGAAAGTCTATGTAAAGATCATCGGAACGCGTTAAAACGTGAAGGTCACCCTCCTCAGGGACGGCTTGAAGATTAGGGTTAGGATCAAGCCCGTCAGGAATCCTCCTAGATGCGCTGCGTAAGCTATCTGAGAGAAAGGCGTGAAGAGCGCATAGAGGAATTGTAGCCCAGCCATAATGAAGATCGCGACTATCGCTGGAGCGATTATCGGAAACCCGATGAAAATCATGAGCCTCCTAAATGGGAATAGAACCGCGAAAGCGGCCATGACGCCGAAAATAGCTCCCGAGGCTCCTATCGAGGGAGCCGTCAAAAGCTCCCTAATGGGGAAAAACGTCTTGATGAAATATGCGTGAGCATAGTCGGCGGCAAGCCCGCTCGCGAAATAGAGCAGTAGATATCGTCCTCTCCCCAATACTCTCTCGACATCTGGTCCGAAGATGAATAGCGTGAACATGTTTAGGAAAAGGTGTATGAAACCTCCGTGGAGGAACATGGATGTTATGAGCCTGTAGAGCTGCTTTCCGAGTAGGGTGTAGATTGGGATCGCCGCAAAATTCCAGATTATCCAGTTAAAGAGCGCGGGATCCGAGTATTGAATCATTATAGTGGTGAAGCCGATTATGAGGTTTATTGCAATTATAGTCCACGTCGCCTTAGCGCTCGGGGTTCTAACAATATAGCCCTCCATTCAGCCAAACCCTTCAACCTTATCGCTATTATCCATTTTCCCTATAAACGCTAAAGGACTCCTAGGCTTCATGATCTCTCTAAGGAGGATCGTGGCATAGCTTCCAGGAGGAAGGCTTATTCTAAGGGTTATGGAAGAAGCTCCCCATCGTATTATCTCGCAGCTCCACTTCGGAACGATTATCGGCCTAAGCGAGCCTCGAGTCGATGCCTCGGGAACCTCTCTCAGCCTGAACATTTCCAACGAGACTCCTACTTCCTCTAAGGCGGATAGAAGTGCTTCACCCTTACTGCTCCTAGGAATGCTTGAGAGATAGCCGGGGACTGGGAGAGCTATTGCGAATTTTCTGGAGGAAACAAGCTTCTCGATCTGCTGAAAGTTTCCGCTCTTAACTTCGATCGGCCTGCCTGGCTCCACCCTTCCATGCATATCTAATCTGACCACGAAGTCTCCTATCTCAAGTTCATTCAGTAATCCTTTCTTTATGATTTTTGAGAGAGCCTTATTGAATACCAGGGCTGAAACGGATTCGACCATCAGTCTTCTAAGCCTCAATGGAAGCGCTCTTATAGCGGCTACATAATCGTCTTTCACTTCAGCTAAAACGCGAAGCATCTCTCGCTCGTATCGCAGACTCCTGGGAAAATATTCTAATGCCGCTTCAGGATCCATATCCTCGCTAAATCTCCTCCTCGCCTTCCTATTCTCCTCGCTTTCCAAGGGAGAGTATTCGCTTAGAAATGAGAGCACGGCTTTCTGCAAGTCTCCCGTCATCATGTATTTTCCAACGATTGGCGTGATGGGTCTCGTTATCCCGAAGCGTTGATGCCCGTAGAAGTTTGGAAGTCCTGAAACCTTAAGCTCTTCTATACACTCCTTAACCTCCTCGCCATCTGCCTCAATTTCCCGAATCACGATCTCAAACATGTTTTTAGCGAGGGATTTCGACGTTAAGCGGGATTTCACGTTCTTCAGCGGGAGCAGATGAATAAGGTTTCCGAGTTGAATACCCTCCTCGCCTAGAAAGTCTTTTGGAATGGTTACGAATTGCCAGCTAACGCTCATCTTATCCTTGATGCCGCATACACTTATCATTTTAGGCTTGATTCCAAGCTTCTTCGAAATCGCAGTGCATGCTCTTATCGTATCGATTCTCCTCTTTTTCATGATGGCGAGAACCTGATCACCTAATCCCTTTGAAAAACCTCTCCAATTCGCGTAAATCGCTCTCGCATCAGAACCATCTACGAGAACCTCCCAAGTCAGGAAGTCTTCGGGCTCGCGCTTGATCACTCCGCCGATCCCCTTAACCTTAGTGACGTAACCTTCAATTCCTATGAAGCGTTCAATATCTTCTGGCCTCAGAGTCGACAGCATCCTAAGCAGACAGACTTATACCTCACGATTAAAGAAGCTTAAGCTTTCCAGTAACCTTATCAATGATCTCGGATGGAGCTGGACCTATCCCAAGAGCCGTAACCGTTCCAGGCGGGATTTCAGTTAAGCCTGCATCTTCGATTAACGCGGCTGGTAAGCCCAGAGCCCTAGCCTGATCTAGAAGCGATCTCAAATCAGATTCTCCAGGAACCTTTAAGACCACCTTCTTCTGGCCCTCCCGAAGCCACTCTTTAAGCCATTCTGGTTTAATCCTTCTACATTCTTCAGCTGCGGAGACCGCGGCGTGAGCCGCTTGAGCCGCTATTTTTCCAGGACTCATTTTGAGATCTGTTCTGATTACTATCGCCTGCTTGTAGTTGAAGATCCTCCTCATTTCAAAAGAATTAAACCCAATGGATTTAGAAAACTATTCGCTGAATATGAAGATCGTTCTCATATCCTTCGCATCACCTCTCACGAGCGATGAGTACGTGAAGAAGAAATCCAGTAGATTGAAGAGCCTTCTAGCGGACATCTACAGCGAAGAAAGCTCGATAGAATGCATAGCGTCTGAAGAAGTTGACGCCATATTGGCTCTCATACTCACCGGAGGAGTTGAGCAGCAAATCGCTAAACTAACGAAGCTCGGTAAACCCGTACTAATTCTAACTCATCATGAGTCAAATAGCCTTGCCGCAGGACTTGAAGCAGCCTCCCTGCTTAGGGAAGAAAATACGCCAAGCTGGATAATTCAGCTCGAGGCGCCGGACTCGGTTAAGAAAATAGAAAGGATATTGAAGGGTGTGAGGGCGGCTCAGCTCATCCGCGGCTCGAAGATAGGGATTCTAGGAGAACCTAGCCCATGGCTCGTGTATAGTGGGTTGAATGAAAGCGCTTTACGTGAGAAGCTTGGAGTTTCTGTAATCCACATAAGCTTAAGCGAATTTTTCACGCTATATGACTCCAGCCCGATTGAGAAAAAGCTACTCGACCCAGTTTTGAGAAAATTGCCCAAGGAAGCCGCCGATAGGTTTGAGGATATATGTAAGATGACTTATGCCTTAAGAGAGCTTTTTAGACGCTATAAGCTGAGCGGATTAACTATGAATTGCTTCGACATAATAAAGTTCAAGAATATCGCGCCATGCCTCTCAGCATCACTTCTCCAAGACATGGGCTTTACTATTGGATGCGAGGGAGATGTTCCAGCACTGGTGGCGATGATCTTAGTTAGACTCATCAGCGGCACAGCATCCTTCATCGGAAACGTGATAGCTAGTCAGGGAACTAGAATCACGCTAGCCCACTGCACAATCCCCTTAAGCCTCACAAGCGGCTACGAGATAACTTCGCATTTCGAATCTGGGGTTTACCCCGCCATCAAGGGCGAGATGAAACCTGGCATGGAAGCCACTCTTCTGAGATTCTCTCCAAATTATGAGACTCTTAGAGCTGGAGCAGGATTGATTGTTGAAGGAGTTAGAATTGAAAATGGTTGCAGAACTCAGGTAACAGTAGATTTGGGATCGAACGCGGGGAAGATCCTAGAGAAGCCTTTAGGGAATCATCACATTCTGGCATTAGGAGATCTAGTAGAAGAACTGAAAGCGTTTTGTAAGGTCATGGGAATAAAGTTTGAAGAGATTTAGTCAGTCTTCCTGCAGATCTCCCTCAACCTCTCGACCCCCTTTATCCTCTTAATGTATTCGGCTACAGATTTCGGAACGAGATCTTCCCAAGGCTCTCCTCTAAGCATCCTCTCCCTTATCGCCGTCCCCATCTCCAGATCCCTGCGATAAAGCCCAGTGGACTCCACTGGAAAGCCTTCCTCCTCGAAAAGTCTCCTCACGAGAGAATTGTTAGTGTAAACGACGTCAAAGGATGGGCAAAACGACTTAACCTTAGAAACCCAAATCGAGTGCTCACCAATATCTGGAACGGGTATTAGGAATATCTTAGAAAGATCTATCCCCTCCTCGATCAACGCAAGCCTCAGCATCTCTATCCTTTCACCAGCCGTAAACGGGTTTTCAAACGTGTGGCTATATTGAGCGCTGCCGATCACTATTATTAGCTCATCTGAATTCGACAGCGCCGACTTTATTGCATAAAGATGCCCAAGATGAGGTGGTTGAAACCTACCGATGAATAAGCCTCTCTTCAAGTTCTCAACCTCATCCAGCAACGATTGCCTTTACTCAAAGTCAGCTACCCACTCAATAAATACTTTGAGGAAGACAGCTTCTTCGAAGGATGCCTCAGACTTATGGAACTTAAATCCGCGATATCAAAAAAGAAGGGATTTAAGCTAGATTATATTTCCGCATTACCCTATCTACGGCTGAGCAAAGTTCCCTTTGCCAGGAGATCGCCATAATCGGGCATAAACATCCTCGAAAGGTTATAAGTGTTTTATTCTCCGAGAATCCAACAAAGTTAACCCTGAACATCGTGATCGTGAATTCTCTTGAGAGGAGAGAAAACGAAATGTGGAGTTACCTCTTTAAGCCTATGCCCTCTATCCTTATAGTTGCTGGTTCTCCAAGTTTTCCTGAAACTTCCGCCTTGATTCCGCTTAGTATCTTGCATAATTCTATGCTGGTTAATGTATGGGATGTCAGCTCGGCGACTCGGTATTCCGATACCCCATCTGCTAGCGATGCCCAGATCACGAGCTGATCCCCGAGGTGCTTATCCACAGGAGCCCCCGAGTCTATTTGTTTCAGCAAATCGTTTACAGCATCTTCCGCCACTTTTTCAGCCGGGACTCCTAGTTTCCCTAAGTTATCTGAGCCTAGCAAGGCTCCTGATTCGAGCTCGGCGACTAAGATTATTCCACAGCCCGGATCTAGTGAACATGCTTTATCTCCAGGTTTTAGAACTTCTCTCCTTATCTCTACATCATAGCCCCTCGTCCTTAGAATTCGCTCAGCAGTTGATGCCATGCGTTCCACGATATGGGAGGGGAGTCTGCAACTATAACTCAGACCTGTTATCTTCTTCACCTCCCCAGCTTCGATTAGCTTTATTGGAGAAAGTTTGTCAACCGGGGTTGACCTCGCTCTTATGACCCCGCCGCCCTTTGGATAGAAACCCCTCCTGAGTAAGGTTATTTCGAATTTGCAATCCATCTTTTCTAGGGTTGGGAGAAGAACCATGTTGAAGTATTCTACTGGCGGGGCCATGGGATTATTGGTTCCGCCTCTTAGTTCGACTTCGACCGGGCTATTGCTGAAGGCCATTACAGGCATTAGGCTTTGAAGGATGAGCGTAGTGCTTCCAGCAGTTCCAGCATCAAAAAACATTCTTCCTCCCTTAAGCTTCCTCGGCTTGAAAACTATCTCCCTCGACCCGACTTTTAGACCAGAGACCTCGGCTGAGGATAATGCCGCCACCGCCTTAACGCCTGTTAGATGCTGAGGGCGAAGCCCCGGGTTGCTTCGCTTCGCTCTGATATTGTAGACTCGGATAGGCTTCAGCAGGACGGCGGATAATGCCACAGCATTTCTAAGTATCTGCCCTCCACCTTCACCCATCGACCCATCTATTTCTATCAGCTTTTCACTCATCCGAGGCAAGTCTGCATGAAGGAAATATTAGGTTATCGCGGTGTCTGGAGCATTATCTCAGCTAATTTAAGTAAATGTTCTGAATGCTCCTCGCTTACGTTGAGAATTCTCGCAACTTCATCCTTTCTCAATTCCTTAAGCTGCGAGATTGTTACTATGCCCATGTCTCCGAGCTTCGCGATCTGATTTCTTGAAAGCGTTTTCAGCATAGTGATCGGATAGATTTTATGCGAGGCTATTATGTCCCTCAAAGCGAACGCTCTAGGATAATTCCAAACCATGTATTTCATTCCTTTGCATCTCGCATAGCGCTCCGCATGCATAGATATCTTCGTATTGCATACCAGCAATGCTGAAGTAAAGGGATAATTATGGAACCCCAATCTATGTCCCTCTTTCAAGTCTTCTAGGGCTGCCCATAGCTGGAGGACTGTATCTAGCCCCGTATAGGCGTGAGGATTTACATGATGCTTCGTTTCAACAATCGCCACCTCATCATCCTTGAAAGCTATTCCATCTATCTCATGATCTATGCATCTGCCTTCCAAAACTCTTCCAGGCTCCACCATATATCCAGCAGCCTTCAAAACTATTCTAACATACTCTTCGAAGTCTGGTTTAGGTCTCATCGCCGAAATCGCTTCACGGAGATTTTCGACATATTTCAGTTCCGGCCTTATCTTGCTCGCGAGATCATGGATAAGTGACAGTATTTCACTCGTTGGAATTCCATCATAGACTTTGCTGGAGATCTCGTCTGCAAGCTCCTCGGCAGCCTTCCTATCAAGCCCCATTCGAATAGCCGTTCTAATAACCTTCGACTGATCATATAGCTCAAGGCTTCCATCAAACTTCCTAACGCGAATCACGAATAAACCTAGACAAAGATACGACTTAACTCATTCCATTAGGAGCATACTAAAATCCCAGAAGGCTCGCAATTATTCTAGGCGATGATGACTCCTGGCTGCCGGAGAAATGAAGATAGTTAAAAGCGCTGAGCCTGTAACCGGGGGATCTAAGCGTGAAGCCCGTAATCTCGCTTCTGACAGATTATGGTCTTAAGGATCCCTACGTCGCGCAAATCAAGGCCGTAATACTGTCCTACGTCAGAGACGCGGCCATAATCGACCTAACGCACGAGGTTTCAGCCTTTAACGAAATCCAAGCAGCCTTCATCCTTAAGATCAGCGCGCCGCATATGCCACGTGGAACAATCCATGTCTGCGTGGTTGACCCCGGAGTGGGATCCGAGAGAAGAAGTATAGTAATAGAGACGAGTAGAGGAGATCTGTTCATAGGACCGGACACAGGCTTCATGGTTCCAGCAGCTGAAGAACTTGGGATAAAATCCGTGTATATGATAGATGAATCGAAACTTCCACCTAGGAAATGCGAAACATTTCATGGACGAGATGTTTTCGCCCACGTCGCGGGAATGCTAGCCGCTGGAAGATCCTTAAACGAGATCGGGATGAAAACTTCCGAATGCGTTAAGCTTAAGCTACCTGAACCAAAGTTTTCTGAAAGCAAGATCGAGGCCAAGGTAATGCATGTCGACAGATTTGGAAACGTAATCACGAACATCCCCTCAGAAAAATTCTTCGCAAGACATGGCGAGGAAGTCATGGTGACCGCAGCTGGTAAGCAGGTAAAATGCAGATACGTAAAAGCTTATGCGTACGCTCCGGTGGGAAATCCGCTGATAACAGATGGTGGAACGGGATATATCGAATTTTCTATCAACAGAGGAAACGCGGCCTCTCGTTTCGGAATCTCGCCCGGCGATGAGATAGTTTTCCAGAAAGTTTGACCAAATAAGCTGTTTTACCGAGAAAACGCGCCTGAAAAGCCGTAGTAACAGTTAAGAGCTGGAAGGATGCTGGTTTACCCGGGTTAAGAATAATGGCTCAGCGTTTTCCGTATCCTGGCGCGACCACGATCGGAATAAAAACCGAAACGGGAGTTATTCTCGCATCCGAGAAAAGGCTCACCTACGGCTACTTTGTCATGAGCAAAAACGTTAGAAAGGTATTCCAGATAACATCCAAAATTGGAGCAGCATGCGCAGGACTCGTAGGAGATATGCAAACCCTCATCCGCGACGCCCAAGCTGAAATCAACCTCTACAAGTACACGTATAAACGGGAGCCTCAAGTGCGAACAGTCGCCAAAGTTCTCTCAAACTACCTATTCAGCAGCCGATTCGTTCCATACCTTACTGAAACAATAGTCGGAGGCTTCGACGACACAGGCGCCCACATAATCGTACTCGACCCACTCGGCTCAATGATCGAAGACGACTACGCCGTAGTGGGATCAGGCGCGGAAATAGCAATAGGAGTAATAGAAAGCAATTACAAATCGAACCTAAAACCGGAAGAACTTAGGGAGCTTGCGATCAAAGCTGTTAAAGCCTCAATCTCGAGAGATGCAGCAAGCGGAAACGGAATAGACTTGCTATTGTTTACGAAGGAAGGATTGAAGATAAACGAGACGATCACTCTCTAATTTATCATGCAATTCGGAAACATCCTGAACCTTAAAGGCAGAGTCATATTATATCTCGCAAAACATGGAGCACTTACAGAAGGGTTGCCCCTCTCAACGGTAAAACTTGCGGAAGAACTCAAAATTTCTCAACAATCTGCCTCAAGGATCTTGATAGAATTGGAAAAGGAGGGATTCCTTGAAAGAGAGGGGGTTGGTAGATTTCGAAAAATTAGGCTGACTGAGAAAGCTTTGAAAGAACTTCTCGAAATGCATATCCAGCTGAAAGATATTTTCGAAAAGGAGTCCGAAGTGAAATTGGAAGGAGTAGTGTTCACAGGCTTAGGCGAAGGAGCATACTATACCCAGTTACCGCATTACTTAGATGAATTCAAAAGAAAACTTGGCTTCAAACCATATCCAGGAACGTTAAATCTAAGACTCGTTAAGAAAGAGGATATTCTCAAACGCATGCTTTTGGAAAAAGCGGCGGATGTAGTTATAGAAGGATTCTCTAATGGCGTGAGAGCTTATGGAGGGGCAAAATGCATTCGAGGACTTCTCGATGGAGAGGAGGTTTTCATAATCTTCATCGAAAGAACCCACTACTCAAAGAACGTAATCGAGATAGTCGCTCCAGTATGCCTGCGGAAAAAGTTTAACCTAAAAGACGGCGACAAAGTAACTCTTAAGGTTAAAATTTCCCCCATAAATCTATCGTCAAAGATTTGAAGAATGTAAGCGAGTTTCTAAAACATGTAGATCGACGGGTTAAGGTTATGTCTTCTCGACAACGGACTTGAGCATCTTAGATATTTTCTGAATTATCTCGCTGGTGCTACAAGGATCTCCTGATGAAAATTTCCCCACTTTCGCGATTTCTATTTTCAAGTTTTCTCTCTTAACGAAGTCGATAAACTCTTTCATTAAATCCTCCTGATCATGTCCGAACACTACTAGGTCAGGCTTAACTTCTTCGATCACTTTGCTAAAGGAAAATGGCACATGGCCTAAGATTGCTTTATCAACGGGCTTAAGCATCGAAACAATGTATCTGCGAGACTCTTCTCCTAGGATAGGCTCCCTCCTCTTCCTCCTTCGAATGGTTTCATCCCTAGCAACCACGACAATCAATTCCGAGTTTTCTCCACCAAGTTTCCTTGCCTCTTCTAGAAACTTCACATGTCCTGAGTGGATTAATTCAAAAGCTCCTGAAGCCAGAACGCGCTTCCTCATCCACGCCACTAGCAGAATAGTCTTGAAAGAGCCTATTTAATCCTAGCATTATCGGCTACGTAAATTTTTACAGAACAAAGTAATTGAAAGATAAAGAAGAGATTTTTACGTGAGAGATTCTTTAATTGATTGGAGCTTGCGCTCTGTAACGAATATCGGCAACTCCCCAAGGTAAATTAAGTCTCCTTTATACCACGGGCCTTCTATCCAGATTGCGGCCTTGCATACTATTTTTCCTCCAGCTTTTTCGACTAGTTTTTCGAGAGCCTTGATCGTGCCTCCAGTTGAGACGACATCATCGAGAAGGCAGACCCGCTTACCAGCCACGTAATCAGCATCTTCCTTGGTCAGCACGATTACCTGCTTCTCTCGCGTGGTTATTGATTTAACTTCTTCGATTAGATAATCTTTCATGTATGCCTTTACGCTTTTTCTGCCTATGATCAGCCTTTTGTGACCTAGAGCCTTGGCCACTTCGTAGGCAAAGGCTATTGCCTTGGCTTCAGGAGTGATTACTATTTCGGGTCTCAGAGGCTTCAGCCTTTTCACCATGGCTTCTGCAGCGGCAGATATGAATTCTATATCACCTAATATTATCCCCGCATTTGATGCTATCCATAGATCCTCATCAACTTGGACGATGGGAAGGTCTCTGGTGACGCTGCCGATTCTTATTCTATAGTATTTCTGTCCTCTGTATAATGCGATTCGCTCCGTCATTTTAAAGTACCCCTATCCAATAGTGGGAAATCGCTAAAGTTATCGCTATGAAGAAGATGGAGATTAATAGGATGTCAGCTGGTTTGAGCTTTTGAGTAAGGTATCGCTTTCTCTTAAATGAGAAGGATCTAAGCTCCATTGCTAAAGTGAGCTTCTCTGCGTTTTCTATGCTCCTAACGAAGAGGGGTATTAGCACTGGGATGTAGTTTTTGATTCTTTTCGTTAATGATCCCTTATCCAGTTCGAGACCTCTCGATGCCTGCGCTTCCTTGATTGCTCTGTAATCGTCAGCTATCGTGTAGAGATGTCTCATGGTGAGACCTAGGATGAAAACCGCTTTATAGGGTAGCCTGAACGAGTTCAAAGCTTTAATGAGTTCGCTTGGCCCGATCATTGCAACAAATTCTAAGGAGGCCAGAAGTATGAGGAAAAGTCTAAGAGTCATAAATGCTCCAAGCTGGAAATTTGTTCCTTCACTATATCGCTGGAATATCGACCACTCATGCATAAAAGACCATAAGAAGAAGGCAACCAATAGAAGCGGCGCCATGGTTTTAAGTCCTCTGGCGATGAAATTTCTCCTCTCACTTAGAAGCGCTGTTGCGAGAGCGGCGGCCACGAGAGCCAACATCACGATGACATCTTTGCAGATGAAAACCAAAGCTATTACAGATGAGAAAGCTATCACCTTAGTTCTGGGATCAAGATCGAGCTTAATCATATGCTATCGCCTCCGCAGCCTTAACGCTAGATTCAAGAAGAATCGTCGGAGGTTCTAGACCTAACTCATTGACAACAACCTCATTTAGCAATATGTCTTTTGGAGCGGCATCCGCGGCGATAACGCCTTCTTTCATTACTATCACTCTATCGCTTACGCTTAAAGCGAAGTCGCTGTCGTGAGTAACTACAAGCACGGTTTTGCCCATGGATTTTAATCGATTTATCACGGATGATATTATCGAGAGTGTTTCCTCATCTTGTCCAGTCGTCGGCTCGTCGAGTATCAGGACCTCGGGATTCATTGATAATGCTCCAGCTATTGAGACCCTGATTTTCTCGCCCATGCTTAGAAGATACGGCGGATCATTCTTCCGCTCTAGAAGCCCTAGCGTTCTCAGCGCTTCTTCGGCGTAACGCTCACTGAGCCCTAGATTTCTTGGACCAAACATTACTTCATCCCAAACGGTTTCACAAGTGATATGTTTATCTGGATCTTGAAAAACAAAGGCCACATATCTCGCTAGCTGAGCTGGACTGCATTCCCTAGTGTCGTTACCTAAAACTAAGACCCGGCCCTTTATCGGTTTGAGCAGCCCATTAATGTGTTTGACTAAGGTGGTTTTCCCGGAGCCGTTTGGACCCATTAGGGCGACGCATTGTCCCTTTGAAATCTTTAGGTTGACTTCCTTCAATACGTATTCCCTTGCGTATTTGAACCAAACGTTTTCGAATATTATTGCTGGATCATTTACTTGGATTTTATTTGAGTTCTTCAAGCAGTGGTTTACGGAGTTTTTGAAACTTCTTTCTCTGGTATTTAGATGGATTACTTTATCAATTGATTCTTCAAGTCCTTTAAGTCTTCTCGCCATTATGATTACGCCTTTTCCCTCCGCTTTTAGCTTCTGGATATTCTCATTTAGCTCAAGTATTCCCCTCCAGTCTAGGTTTGCCGTTGGATCGTCCATCACCAAGTATTTCGGCGCTGTGACTATTGATGATGCTATGGCAAGCCTTTGTCGAAGTCCTCCAGATAGTTCGTGGACATAGTAAGATCTATACTTCGATAGCCCAAACATTTCAAGAGCCCAGTTTATTCTCGCCTTGATTTCTTCTTCCTCGAGACCGAGGTTTTCTAAGCCGAAAGCTAAGTCTTCTTCAACGGTTAGTCCGAAGATTTGCATTTCATAGTTCTGCAATATGATGTTTATGACTTTGACGTTTTCTTTAAGTTTCGAGGTTAGAACGTTCCTCCCATCTACGAGGACTTTCCCTTCAACTTCGGCTTTGATTCTATTCGGTATTATCCCAGCAAGACAGTAAGCTAGCGTAGTTTTTCCCGACCCGCTTGGTCCTATAATCGCGACGGCTTCGCCAGGCTTTACTGCGAAGTTTAAGTCTCGGAAGATCCAGTATTTATCATACCTACAGCCTAGACCCTCAACTCGAAGTCCATCCTCCTTTACAGCCGCCATCCTAAAAGCTTCCTCCTAACAAGCGGGGGGACTATAGCCTTCACCACTATCGGCGTTCCTATCAGGATTGGTGGAAGGTCGCTTAGCGATAAGAAGACTACTGCTGGCCCGAATGGCGCTACTCCCACCCAGTCGAAGCCTATCGCAACGATCGGAACCATGATCACTCCCGAGATGAAAGATACCACCATTATCTTCAGCAGACCCTTAGCGTTCATAGCGTCTTCGGGCTTGCAGAAAAGCCCAGGTAAAAGTCCTGTTAAGCCGACTCCTATCAAGTCGAAGATCGGAGTAGCAGGGTTAAAGTAGCCTCCAAGCACAGCCCATAGCGTATTGCCTAAAGCTCCCGCAAGAAATCCGACGATTGGGCCGAAGAGAACTCCGAATATGCATGGAAGGAATGCCAAGACCCTCCAATGGATAGCGCCTGGAATCAGCGGTATCGGAGCCGTTAGCAAAAAGCCTACGCCAGTTACTGCAGCGGCCATGACTACGTAGGCCGTAGCCGTTAAAGCATCAGGTCTCGAATACTTAACCTCTCCAGAGCTCATAGGCGCACCTCCATATTTTACACCTGCATATAAAATCTTCTGAATGCGAGGTCATTCAATTTACACATGGATGTATAACCAGCCTATAAAACAGACCTAAAGCTGGAAAATCGCGAGAAGGCTGTTGAGATTATAAAGAAGTTTTTGGCTCCTTTTACAGGATTTTTCCATGGGGTTTTTAGAACTTTAGAACTTCTGGCCAACCTAGCTTGTTGGCGACCTCCATGAGAAATTTGCTTTACCTAGAATTCTTAGACAGTCTAATAGCCCTTCTGCGTAAGATATTGCGGCAAGAGATTCAAAGAGCCTCCGCTCCTTTTGGAATCGAGTTGAATCCTCGACATAGCTCTTCACTAGTTCCAGAACTTCCCGCACTCTTGATGAGTCCTCAGTAATGTTCAGAGTCTTTAAAGCATTTTCAACGTTTGCAACGTATTTTGTAAGCCTAGCTCGCCAAGATTTAATCGGAACATGGGAATCGATTGTCGATTCATCAGCTTTTAAAATTCTTTTTAATGCCTCCGCTTCGGCGAAGTGGAGGTCTCCTGGTAGGATTATGCTGTGGGGAGGGGGTGGGTAATCTTTTTTCATAGCGTCTTGAAGTTTGCCAGCCCATTTGAATTCGTCTTCAAATCCTATTCTCGCTAGGCATATGACTAGCCTGTCCTGTTTTATTATTCCTCGGCCTAGCTTTTCTTCGGCTTTACGTAATAGGCTTAGCGCTTCTGGTATCCTAAGTCCTCCGTCAGCTGTGTCGAGTAGGATTAGTGTATGCAAGCCCCGTTCCATGTTCTCCTCGATCACGCGGTAACACGTTTCGATTCCCAGCCCGCTTTTCGGAATCGTGGTAACTCTTCCGAATTTGTAGGCTTGTAGGCAGGAGGCGGATATTAGAGCGCAGTGGGCGGATACTCCGTGAACTATTTTATAGGGAACATTTCTCTTCGCAGCCTCCACCACTATCGCTACATGGGTCGTAGCTATCAGTGGATCTCCTGGGACGAGTATCCCGACTTCCATATTTTCAGCTTCTTTAACGATTTCGTCTACATGTTCCTCCAGCGTACTGCGATCTGCCTCGACCAGTTTTTCGCCGAATCTTTCTCTAAGTTCTTCGACTAGAGATTCTTCGAGAAAGCTCGTATAGGAATCGAGGTAGAGCTTGTCCAGTTTTTCAGAGATCTTCAGAGCTTTAATTGTGAGATATTCGGATGATCCTAAGCCAAGCCCTATCAAGTATAATGTCATCAAGCTTCTTCAAGGATCCCTCATTTTTAATTATCGCCTTTCATTCGTTGCAGGAGTACTGCATGGGCTATGAGCCTAGCTATTCTGAGCGGTTCGGGAATTTTCCCAAAGAGGGTGAATCGATTTACGAGCCTCGCCGCATCGTCCTCATCTATCCCGATCGATCGGAGATAGACTGTGAGGTTGTTTTTATTCACTATCTCGTATCTTGGTCCATTTTTCTCGTATATCTCGACGCGTTTTTGCCAGTCTTCTGGGAAATATTTCATGAAATATTCTCGGATGCCTTTCGTGGGATTGTAGCTGACGGCGATTACTGGTAGACCTGTTTGGTTATGGAGTTCGTGGAGGTCTATGACGTTGAACCAGCTTATTATGCAGCCGTTTAGCATTATCGCCATTACATCGTCTCTGTTGAGCGATCGATACATTCCGATAATCTTCTCGGTAGCATCTAATCCTCCGACCGTGCATTCTCCGATGACGATTCCGTCTATGATGAAGTCTGCTCGCATAACTACTCCTGCTAGGACAGCTTTTTCTCCGCTTCCTTTTCTGAAGCTCTCAGCTATGCCGAGAATTCTAACACCCTTCTTCTCTAGCATCCACTCACGGAAAGCTTATGATCGAGCGGGTTATCTTCTTTGCGGTTAGCGTTTCGCCTTCTCTTTTCGGATTCTTTCGAGTATTTCTTTCGCCTTATCTACCCTCACGCATTTCTCTCTTACCATGATCTCTGCTACCTGATCGATTTCGTCTCCAACGGCGCCAGCCATTATCGCGATGTTTTTAGCGTGTAGAGACATGTGGCCTGCTTGTATTCCCTCCGCGGCGAGAGCTCGGAGAGCTGCGAGGTTCTGAACTAATCCAACCGCGCCGATTACTTCTGCTAATTCTTTCGCCGATTTCACTCCAAGAATTTTTAGACATATTCTGGCGAGCGGATTTGTTCTAGTGGCTCCTCCAACTATTCCGACTGCAAGAGGCATCTCCAGGGTTCCAACCAGGTATCCTTTTTCATCTATTTCCCAAGTGCTGAGAGGCTTGTATCTTCCACTTCTCGCGGCATAGGCGTGGGCACCTGCTTCGACTGCTCTCCAATCATTTCCAGTTGCTATCACAACGGCGTCTACTCCATTCATTATCCCCTTGTTATGGGTTGCTGCTCGATATGGGTCGGCGTCCGCGAATGCCCACGCTTCGACGATTCCTTCAGCAACTTCTTTACCTCCAACCGCTTCAGGCGGAATTCTGGTCCAAGCTCTAACGAGTCTCTTATCGGCTAGGTTCGATATTATTCTCAGCCTGAATCGGCCGCCAGCTATCGATGCTAGCCTCGGAGCCACGGCTTCGGCCATCGTGTTTACAGCGTTTGCTCCCATCGCGTCCTTGACGTCGACTATTAGATGGACTATCAGCATGGGGCCGAGTCTGCTTTCAACTACTCTTACCTCTAGGTCTTTCGCTCCTCCCCCAAGCTTTACGAGGACTGGATCTTTCTCATTCGCTATCTCCAATATCTCATCCTTATTTTTCAGGATCTCGAATCTCGCTCCATGTGGATCTTTAACGCCTAGGATCTGTATCTGGCCTATCATGAGGGATTCTGTGCTTTGAGCGTATACTCCGCCCCCTTCTCTCGTCATTCTCGCGGCGTTCGATGCTGCGGCTACGACCGATGGCTCTTCGATTACCATGGGGATCATGTAGTCTCTTCCATTGATGAGAAAGTTTACGGCTATTCCGATTGGAAGCTGAAAGGCTCCTACCACGTTCTCGATCATCCTATTAGCGGTAGATTCATCTAAGGCTCCAAATCTTCTAAGAAGATCAACCTCTTCCTCCGTTAAGCCCGCAAATTCCGCTACAATTCTTAATCGCTCCTCTGGGGTCAGCTTATAGAAGCCTGGGATTCTGCTAGTCTTGGGCATCGTAGATACCTGAAGCTTCCCCAGTTTAAATCTTCTCAAAAGGAATGAGATTAAGGGTGAGAAAAACGTGAAGGAAAATTTGCGAAAAATGAGGAATATTAGCTCTTATTTCCCATCGCTTTCCTCAGCATTTCAACGGCTTTCTTGGCTTCCTCGATCGATGACGCGTCTTCTAGGGTCGTTATGTCTCCGAGCTGCTGGCCGCTGACGACTGCTTTGAGAAGTCTTCTCATGATCTTTCCGCTTCTAGTCTTCGGTAGCGATGAGACGAAGAATATCGCCTCAGGAGTCGCAACCGGGCCGATCGTCTTCCTAATCCACATCCTCAATTCGTTTCTCAATTCCTCGCTCGCCGTGTATCCTGACTTTAGGATCACGAAAGCGACTATGGTCTCTCCTTTAACTGGGTCAGGTTTTCCGATTACGGCTGCTTCGGCGACTGCTGGATGGCTTACGAACGCGCTCTCGACTTCGGCGGTTCCGATCCTGTGGCCCGCGACCTTGATCACGTCGTCGGCTCTGCCCATTAGCCAGAAGTAGCCTTCCTCGTCCTTCATCGCGTAGTCTCCAGTGTAGTAGACTGCTGGAGGCTGAATCTTGAATTGGAGCTTACTGTTGGGCTGGAACTTCGACCAATAAACCTCCTTGTACCTCTCAGGATCCTTCCATAGGGTCATCAACATTCCAGGCCATGGAGCAAGGATCACTAGATAGCCTCTCTCATATGGCTTAACTGGTTCACCATCTTCATTCACGACCTCGGCATGGATTCCAGGCAGCGGGAAGGTTGCAGATCCAGGCTTTAGCGGAACGAGGTCTATTCCAGCCGCTGGCGAGATCATGAATCCACCTGTCTCGGTCTGCCACCAAGTGTCGATTATCGGGCACTTCTTGTTTCCTATCACCTCATAGTACCATTTCCAAGCCTCTGGGTTTATCGGTTCTCCAACAGTTCCTAGAATTCTCAAGGTGCTGAGATCATGTTTCTTAGCCCATTGTTCGCCGAATTTCATATGCATTCTGATGGCGGTCGGCGCGGTGTAGAACGCAGTTACGCCATACTTCTCAACGATCTCCCACCATCGATCTGGAGCTGGATAATCTGGAGCTCCATCATACATTATCTGCGTGAGGCCGTGTAGTAGCGGACCGTAGACTATGTAGCTGTGGCCCGTAATCCAGCCTATGTCGGCTGTGCACCACCAGATGTCGTCGGGTCTCGGATCGAAAGCCCACTTTAGGGTCGCCCAAACCCAGACCAGGTATCCGCCAGTGCTGTGGACTACTCCTTTCGGCTTTCCAGTTGTTCCGCTTGTGTAGAGTATGAAGAGCGGGTCTGTGGACTCTACGGGTTCAGGTGGGCAGTATGGCTCAGCTTCCTTCATTAAGTCGTCCCACCAATAGTCTCTGCCCTCGGTCATCGGCGTGTCCTCTAAACCAACTCTCTTGACAACTACTACCTTTTGAACGGACTTCGACATCTTCAATGCCTCATCCGCGTTCTTCTTCAGCGGAATCACCTTACCTCTCCTGTAGAGGCCGTCGGCGGTGATGAGAACTTTGGCTTCCGCGTCGTTTATTCTGTCGGCCAGGGCTGCTGCGCTGAATCCTGAGAAGACTACGCTATGTAAGGCGCCTATTCTGGCGCATGCAAGCATGGCGATCGGAAGCTCTGGAATCATCGGCAGGTAGATTGATACTCGGTCTCCCTTCTTGACGCCGAGCTTCTTCAAGACGTTTGCGAACTTATTTACCTCCTTCCATAGCTGATAGTATGTCAATGTTCTGGTGGTTCCCTCTTCACCTTCCCAGAAGTAGGCTACCTTGTTCTTTAGTCCCTTCTTAATGTTAACGTCTAGAGCGTTATAACATGCGTTGAGAACTCCTCCAACAAACCATCGAGCGAATGGAGGAGACCATTCTAATACCTTGTCCCATCGCTTAAACCATACGAGATTATCAGCAATTTCAGACCAAAAGTTCTCGAGGTCTTCGAAAGCTTTCTGAGACATTTCTCGAAGTTTCTCACCAAAGTATTTTACCGCGCTCTCAGCTTTCTCTTTCTCGCTCATGGAAAACACCTACCTTCGTTTTGCCGTTACGGAGTCCATCTAAAAAGGATTTCTCCAGGGTTTTCTGCAAGGATCGAAAAAATCTTCGTCAACTTCTTTCAAGCCTCAGAATTTATCTACCAGCAACGCGCCTCTTCTAAGCGATGGAAAGCCAGTCGTATGACCGAGATATAGAAATCGTGGAGGTTAAGCCTATTGAAGGCAAGGATCTCATATTCATCGAAGGATTTCCAGATATAGGTCTCGTGGGAGCAATCGCAGCCTCCTATCTGATTGATAAACTCCAGCTAGAAGAAGTCGGATACATCGACGCAGACCTACTTCCCCCCATAATCTCTGTTAGAGGTGAAAGAATCAAAGAATTGATAAGGATCTATAAAGGCGGGAGAATAGTGGCCATAGTCTCAGATATCCCCTTGCCAGCCGCCATAGTTAAGCCTCTTGGAAGTAGATTGGTAAATTGGGCGAAGTCGAAGAACGCTGAACTATTCCTCTCACTCTCAGGTTTACCAGAACCAAATAGGCTGAATATCGACAAGCCCAAAATCTTCGTTCTAGGAAGCACGCCAGAGCTTACGGAGAAACTTGTCCAAGTTGATTCCGTAAGCAAGTTTAAAGAAGGATTCATAGCGGGAATAAAGGGGATAATTCTTAGAGAGGGAGCAAGAATGAACGTGAACACAGCGATAGTCTTAGCCCAATCACATTACAATTATCCAGATCCAGGAGCCGCCGCCGAGGTCGTCACCTATCTCTCGAAGCTCTTGAAAATCGATATCGACGTCGGCCCACTTTTAGAAAGCGCTGAGGAACTCAAACTAAAGTTAAGAGATTTAATGAGGAGGACCGATCAAATGATGCAGGGAATTCAGAAGTCGAAGGAGCTTGAGCTTCCACCAGTCTACCTGTGAGGTGGGAGAAATGGAGCGCAGGAAGCCCCTTTGGAGAATGATCCTCGACGAGTTTAGGAGGATGGAAGCAGAGATCGCTAGAATGGAGGAGGAATTTTTCAGGATGATTAAGGAAGCTGAAAGCATGCGAAAATGCATAACACCGCTCTACAACCTCTACGAATCCGGAGACGAAATAATTCTGACAGCAGATCTACCTGGAACCAGTAAAGAGGAAATCGATCTGAGAGTCGGAGAGGATTACTTCAAGATCGAGGCGCCGTGTAGATCTCCTCTCCGAAAAGTCGAGGAAGGAAGATATGTCCTCCATGTAAGGCTTCCGGTCAAGATAGATCCAGAAACCGTTAGAGCAAGGTATAAGGATGGAGTACTGGAAGTCGTGGCTAGAAAGAAGCTGGCTGGATACAAGATTAAGATCGAGTAGTGAAGGACTTTACGACTGACAGCCAAGCCTTTGCAACGTTATCAGGATTATAGCCTCCGCCTCCAAGCGCGATTATCCTACCATCACATTTTTCATGCGCAAATTCGTGAAGTCTTCGAGCAACATAAGCGTGAACCTCCTCAGTATAATTCAACCCAGTTAATGGATCACCCACCAACCCATCCGCTCCAGCTTGTAGAATTATGAACTCCGGGCTGGATTCATTTAAGAAGCCTTCAGCCATATTTTCCCAAGCATCCTTAAATTCTTGGAAGCCTGCGCCGGGGAGGAAAGTTATGTTCAGTTTTGTTCCAATAGCTTCGCCCCCGCCTCGCTCATGCTCGAATCCTGTTCCCGGGTAAAGTGTTCTCCCGCTTTGATGGAAGTCTAGTATCCTGACTCGCTTGTCGAAGTAGAAGCTGTAAAATACGCCGTCTCCGTGATGCGCGTCTATATCGACGTAGAGCACCTCCCTTAACCCGACCTTATCTAAGAGATACTTTATCGCTATCGCGGCGTCGTTGAATATGCAGAATCCGGCTGCGGCGTCTCTTCTCGCGTGATGAAGTCCTCCGACAGGATTGAATCCATGATCTATTTCGCCATCGAGTATGAGTTTGATAAGTTTCAGGGTTGATCCGACCACATAGAGTGATGCCTCATAGCATCCCTTAAACGCGGGAGTATCTCCATAATCTAGATAGCCGTAGCCTTCCTTCGACCGCTCCTTAACAAACTCGAGGTAGCGTTGTTCATGGAAGAGAAGGACATCGTTATCCGAAGCGATTTCGGGCTTAATGGGCGAGACCTTTCCACCAACACTTTTCTCGAATTCCTTGAAAGCATTGTAGAAAGCGATTACCCGCTCCTTCCTGAAAGGGTGAGGTTCAGGGAAGCTATAGAGGAGCAGCTCCTCGCCTCGCACTACCCCAACTCTACAGTCTCGGCCCATTTAATCTCCCCCTCAACAACTGCCAGAGACCTTCAATTCTTCAGGTCTCCAAATACAGCATATATATTACTATCACATGCCAGCTTGCAGAGGAAATTTTTCGAAAAACCATGCGTTATTCAAGCTTTTCCAGCATTCCTATAAGAATATATCTAACGAAATATTGCTTTATCTTGATGGGGCGGAAAATTAATCTCGATAATAAGGATTTGAAAATTCTCACGCTCCTGCAACAGGATGGTAGAGCTTCTTATTCGGATATTGCTAGGAAGATGGGAATGAGCGAGGCTGCTATCTACTCGCGTATTCAGAAGCTAATTAAGAATGGCGTCGTTAAGAAAATTCAAGCAATACTAGATCCTGAAAAACTTGGCTACACGGTTACGGCATTTATCTCCATAACAGCTCATCCAATGAAATATGAGAAGGTGCTTTCACAGCTCTCAATGATCCCAGAAGTTTTAGAAATACATGACGTTACGGGAGAGCACTATTGTTTGGTTAAAGTTAGAACGAAGGATAAAGAATCTCTTGCAAAGATCTTGGATCGTATAGGAACTTTGGATGGAGTTACGTCAACCGAGACCAAGATTGTCCTTAGAACGATTAAAGAAAGCTATGAGCTTCCCTTAGGTTCTAGAAGCTACTCTTCATAGAGCTTGTAAACAAGCTCGTGGAGATTTCGAAAAACGTAGGTGGGCTTAAGCTCTGGCGGAACATTTTCTAGATCAGATTCTTTGGTTATCCCCGTTAGAACCAGCGCCGTGTCAGCGCCTATAGTTTTCCCAGCTTTTACATCCGTGTCAAGCCTATCGCCAACTACGAGAACTCTATCAGCGGTCAGCTTCAGCCGATCGAGAGCAGCATCCATGATTATCCTAAAGGGTTTTCCCATAATTATCGGCTCAATACCCGTCATGGCTTTAAACGCTGCGATCATTGCTCCAGAGCCAGGCTCTATTCCCTCGGATCCAGGATGCGTTACGTCGGGATTGGTTCCTATGAAGACCGCGCCCTTGAGAATTGCCTTTAAGCCGAATCTAAGCTTCTGATAATTTATTTCGGGATCTAATCCGACGACTACATATTCTGCTTCGCGCCATTCCTGAGGCTCAAGAACCTTATGTCCAAGTCTTTTGCAGTATTCTTTTACACCTCGACCCGCGATCACCAAAACTTTACTTGGACCTGATTTTGAGAGAATGTAGGATGCAATCACCTCCCCAACTGTTAAGACTTCATCTGCACTGCATTCTATGCCCATTCTGCGAAGCCTCATAGCGTAGTCTTCTGAAGTCCATCCAGAGTTATTGGTGAGGTAGAGAATTTTCACGCCAAGCTTCTTAAGCTTGGCTAAAGCTTCGACGGCGCCTTCGGTTGGCTTATCTCCTACATAGACGCAGCCATCAAGATCAAGGATTACTCCATCGTAGCGTTTCATTCGGCTTAGGATCGAAAAGGCGGTCTTAAAGCATTATCTCTGGGAAGAATCTTATTATTTTAGCCGTATTGAGAAAGGATCGGAGTAGTGAATGGAATGGGCGCCGCCTATCGAAGACTCGTGCGAAAGCTCACGATCGAAAATCTCTGGCTCTACGTGTTAAGCCTCTTGAAGAAGGAGCCGCTCTACGGTTATGAGATAAGGGAGAAGATAAGAAAGCACTTCGGATTTAAGCCTGGGAGAGTTACATGTTATATCGTGCTTTACAAGCTTGAATCAGAAGGATTAATCACGACGAAGAAAACCACGGAAAGCAGCGGCGGCCCCCAGAGAAAATATTATGTCTTGACTGCGAAGGGAGAAAAAGCCTTGGAAAAAGCGAAGAATTTCTTGAGGAAGCTTTATCAAGAGCTTTAATTTTATGGCTGTAAACTATTTCATGGCCGTGAAACAGTTATATATCGACCAAGACAGTATTATGGCGACATGCCCAAGGTAAAAGTCGCGATCATAGGAGTTGGTAACTGCGCTTCGGCGCTTGTCCAAGGAGTCTATTACTACAGGGATGCTGATGAAAATGAGAGAATTCCTGGACTAATGCATGTGAGACTTGGACCTTATCATATCAGCGACATAGAGTTCGTCGCAGCCTTTGACGTCGATAAAAACAAGGTTGGAAAAGATCTTTCCGAAGCCATCTTCGCTCCGCCGAATTGCACAAGGAAGTTCGCTGATGTCCCAAAGCTCGGAGTAGAGGTCATGAGAGGAATGACTCATGACAGCATTGGAAAGTATCTTCAGGGAGTTATCGAGAAACATCCCTCACCAACCGTCGATGTCGCCGATGTTCTAAAGAGCACTGGAGCAGACGTTGTGATAAACTTCCTCCCTGTCGGAAGTGAGTCAGCAACGAAATGGTACGTCGAGCAAGTGTTAGAAGCAGGAGCCGCTCTCGTAAATGGAATACCTGTCTTCATAGCAAGAGAGCCTAGATGGCAGCAAATCTTCGAGAAGCGCGGAGTCCCGTTAGTCGGAGATGATGTCAAGAGCCAGGTTGGAGCAACGATCCTTCACAGAACGCTGGTTAAGCTATTCGTTGATCGAGGAGTGAAGGTTGAGAGGACTTACCAGCTGAACTTTGGAGGAAACACCGATTTCCTGAACATGCTCGAGCGGGAGAGATTAACTTCCAAGAAGATTTCGAAGACCACGGCGGTCACCAGCCTCCTACCATACGATATCGGCGAAGAGAACATTCACATCGGCCCCAGCGATTATGTTCCATGGCTTAAGGATAGGAAATGGGCTTATATCAGGATCGAGGGAACGGCCTTCGGAGGTTGCCCGCTGACGGTTGAGGCGAAGCTCGAGGTATGGGATAGCCCGAACTCTGCTGGAGTAGTCATTGACGCGCTTAGATGCGCGAAGATAGGTAAGGATCGAGGAATAGGCGGAGTACTGATAAGCCCATCAGCCTATTTCATGAAGAGCCCGCCAGTGCAGTATCCAGACGACGTAGCGAGACAGATGGTTGAAGAATTCATAGAAGGTAAGAGAGAACGCTAGCTTACGCGAGTTCCTCAAGGGATCGAAAGACGTTCGACAACCTATTAAGCGCCTTCTTTTTTTCTACAAAGTTTAGATCAGAAGACTTTATCGCATCCACAAGCTCATATAGCCACCTATCCTCCCCAACCTTCAGAGGCATTTCTCTGAAAAGAATCGCGGGATCTGATAAGCTTGGATAAACATCGTATAATTCTATCGATGCGGCTGCTAGGAATCTCACCATAGCAGGCCCGACTCCGCGGAGTGATAGTAGCTCCTCGAAATCTTTAGGAGCATGCCTATTCACTTCAAGTAGAGTTGCCCACTTTATTCTCGGAATCTCGAAGGGGCATTTCTTCTCTTCATGAGCATCAAATTCCGTCAACGTTACTTGTCCAGGCGGAATGCGTTGAAGCAATTTTCTTAATGATCTTAGGTCGGTGTTTACGGCTTCGACGCAGGTTTTCCTAGCCTCGGCGCTTTGCTTATTCGTCATATCTAGGACTATGTTCTCTCTTTCAGCGGAGACTATTCCACTATGCGGTTCTTCGACGAAGCTTTTCAAGCCCCTTGAAATCCAGTGATATCTCCTGACTAGGTTCACGGGCTTAACTCCTTGTTGAATTATAGTCCATTCTCCATCATCTGAAACTATCATTAAGTGCAGATATAGTTCAAAGCCGTCTTGAATAGCGGCGCTATCCACTTTCGCAACCATCCTGCTGGCATACTTAAGGCTGGTTAGAGTTGATTCGCTGAACCCGAAGACTTCTGCGACTTTGTCAAGTTCTTCTGGAACCTTGTAGCCTTTCGGCCTCTTTCCTCCGACTACGGCCAGGCCCATTTCAGGCCTTATGTAGTTTTTGAGAATCGTAGCGATGATCGTTGTAGCTCCTCCCTCCAACTCATCTAAATGGGCTGCGGCTGCTAATCCATCGAAAAATACTGGAGAAGCTAGCCCCGCTATGAACCTCTTCGCGCCGAAGAGAGTTATGTAAGACGAAATGATGCGGGTGAGTATGTTCTGGACAGCATTGAAATACCATTTGGGTTTAGAGGGGTAAACGAGCCGCAGCTCTCTCAGGCCGGCGCGATACATGCACCTGTAATTGGCCAAGTTCTAGGATTAAATCATTCCGGATTCGATCGGCTTGGGAATATACGCTCGGGTATCTAGAGGATATTACCTTCTGCGGCGAGAGCTTATCTCGAGATAAATTGAGAATAGAATCGACAGCAGAGTTGGGATTACGAAGATGTAAAGAAAGAAGGTTTTCTCAAAGACTGTGACGAAGTGAAAGAAAATTGTTAAGGCGGTTAGGATTAATGTAGAGATGAACCAGGACTGCTTATCGGTTAGCTTAGACTGCTTTCTGCTCAACGGGCTTCAGCAGCTCCTTCAGGGGTATGTCCACGTAAGTTCCATCAGGCCGCCTTCTCCGAATTATTATCGGGAGAACGCCGGCCTCAAACTCTCTTCTTGCGATATCGATCGGCGTGTCATTCGGCCTAACTTCAACTAGCGGGAAGGCGCCGAGCGATAGTTGGAGGGCTCTGCCAGCGATTATCCGCGCTTTTTCGTAGCGGGTCAGCGGCTGCCTATACGGATCTGTGAATTCATTCTTCCTCAAAGGAGGACTCTTCCTTCCCTTTCTCCTCTTTCTTCTCCTCGAGTCTCGAGGCTGCGATTATGTCGTCGATCTTCAGGATCATCGCCGCAGCTTCGACGGCCGCCTTGATTGCCTGCTTCTTGACTAACACTGGTTCGAGGACCTCTAGCTTGTACATGTCGTCGATCTTTCCTTCCATTACGTTTACTCCAGCCCATTTCTCGCCTTTCTTATGTCTAGCTCTGAGCGATACGATGACTTCTATCGGGTCTAGTCCAGCGTTTTCAGCGAGCTGCATCGGGATCACTTCGAGGGCCTCGGCGAACTTCTCGACCGCGAGCTGCTCCTTGCCTGCTAGAGATTTGGCGTATTCTCGGAGCGCGAGCGATACCTCGATTTCTGGAGCACCTCCTCCTGCCACGATCTTGTTCTCCATGATCACGTCTTTGACTACGTTTAGAGCGTCTTTCAGAGATCTCTCAGCCTCATCTACTAGCCTCTTGGTTCCGCCGCGGACCAGGATTGTGATTGACTTCGGGTTCTCGCAGCCCTCGATGAACACCATCTTGTCTTCTCCGACTCTCCTCTCCTCCACGAGCTTTGCTCTACCGAGATCTTTTTCACTTATCTCCTCAAGCCTCGTTATGATCCTGGCGCCAGTCGCCCTCGCAATCTTCTCGATATCGGATCTCTTGATTCTTCTGACCGCGAGTATTCCCTTGCGAGCGAGGAAGTGCTGGGCCACGTCGTCAATTCCCTTCTGGCAAAGCACAACGTTCGCGCCGACTGCAGCTATCTTCTCCACCATCTCCTTCAGCATCTGCTCTTCCTGCTCCATGAAGGCCTTCATCTGCTCGGGGCTTTCGATGTGTAGCTTTGCATCGAACTCAGTCTTCTCTATTTCGAGCGGGCAGTCTAGGAGCGCGATCTTCGCATCATGAACTATTCTTGGCATTCCTGAGTGGACTACCTCTTTGTCTAGGACTATGCCGTCGATGATCGCCGTGTCCCTTACTGATTGTCCCTCCTTCTTCTCGATCTTAATGTTATCCAAATCGACCTTCCACTTTCCATCAACCTGTTCAGCAACTCTGAGGACTGCTTCCACTGCTAGCTCAGCAAGGTGTTCGGCATCCTCGGAAACTATCTTCGCAGCCATCGCGGTCTTTGCAATCTTCTTTAAGGTATCTCTATCATCTAGGGAGACAGGTATTCCTATTTGGTCATATATTTCAAGGGCTTTTACAGCCGCCTTACGATATCCATCAATTATCGTAGTTGGATGAACTTCTTTCTCAATAAGCTCTTCAGCCTTGGAAAGGAGCTCGCCTGCAATTACCACTACGGAGGTTGTTCCATCACCTACCTCAGCGTCCTGAGCTTTTGCTATCTCGACAAGCATCTTGGCTACTGGATGCTCAACTTCCATCTCCTTGAGAATCGTAGCACCATCACTGGTTATTGTAACATCTCCAAAGCTGTCCACCAGCATCTTATCCATGCCTCTCGGGCCGAGGGAAGATCTCATAGCCTCTGCTATGATCTTAGCAACCATGATGTTGTTGAGCTGAGCTTCTCTCCCACGGGTTCTTTGAGTTCCCTCTCGTAATATTATAACTGGGACTCCTCCAGCTGCAGAAGGGGCTGCAACATCAGACATATAGATTCACCTCCCAATAACCCCAGTCTTATGAGGATATCGGGCTATTTATAAACCTAAGATTGAAAAGCCGCCATCGGTAAGGAGGACTGACTGCTCAAATCCTGGTTATTAAGAGTATTCTTCAGCTCATTCTCTGAATCTTTCAAGGCGCGATGGCCACGGGTTTACCAAATGATGAAGATTGAGCGACGCGTTTATTGAGAAAGTTTTATGAAAGGGACTTGACTCCTGTTAGCTAGCCTGGAGGTGTTGAATGAATGAAGCTCATCTCAGTTAAGATGCCTGAAGCATTAATCGAAGGCATGGACGAGCTCGTTAGAAGAGGTGCTTATCCGAGCAGAAGCGCGGTTATGCGGACAGCCGTAAGAGACTTGCTTAAGAAAGAGCTTTGGAAGTAAGAGCTGGCTGGAAATGATTTCAACGCCTTCGATTCTTCCTTCTGCGTATTGTTAGAAATGGGATCTCTTTCACGGTTACAACTCTTCCATAGAAGTATTTCATGTCGGAAACGCTGTCAGCGAAGTCTAATTCTTCTCGACCATTCATGGCTTGATATCTGATGAAAGGCGCTGGTTTTCGATTGCTCTCGACGTAGAAGAATACGGGTAAGGCGTTGGCCTCGTAGTAGTCGTAGAAGGGAGCCATTAATCCGAGGATATGCTTCTTCGAGCTTACCCTGTAATGCCATATTGGAGGGGAGACCATATTATCGCTCATGATCATGAGAACCCTAATGAGAGAAGAGAGATTTCGAGCCTTAACCGCTATAGGCTTCTCCCTCAACCCCCTCCTAGATGAAAGAGCTTTAGCAAGTATGCGGGGTGGATCCTCGATTTCAACCACAGGACCATAAACATAGCGCGTATCGTCAGAGCTTTCGCTGAAGAATGCTTTTTCGATTCCTATGCTCGTGTAAGCTACGTAGCCCTTCAACTTCTCTCCTCGCTTAAGCCTTATGTAAGCGAAGATCGGAAGACTTCCACGCCAATACGGTATCGAGATCAAGCTTCCGAGTATTTCGCTTCCACGATAATTGAAGGCCCAGAAGAGCGGTTGAACATCAGCTCTGCTCATGGCAAGCCTAGCTAGATTTAGTAGATCTAAAACTTCCAAGGCGAGCGGAGGCCTTCTATAAGTTTCCAACGTCTTCGGATTTTGAGGAGCTTCCCCCACTATTTATGAGTTAATGGCTAAATTTTCCTAACAGAGCTTTTCGCGCCACATACCTCGCAGACAAGAAATCTCAACCGCCTTTCCGAAATAATCCGCGTGTCCAAGCCTCCGCAGATCGGGCATTTTACGAACTCTTTGACGTAGAGTTCGATCAATCTTCTAAACTCTTCATTTGATAATCTTCCCTGAATAATCAGCCTCTCTCCCTCGAGGGATCCAGGCTTACCTGATTCCTTGAAAACGAATCTTGCAAGATGTTCCGGCTCTCTATTCAGCTTCTCTGCTAAGTCCTTGAAGTTCATGATTATCGTTCTCCTAGACTCGTGGAGTATCTCCGGGTTTAGGACTATCAATCTATCTCCAGCCTTCCCTATGGTCTGCGGGAGATGGGCCATGACTTGGTCTAGGAGCTTTAGGTAACCTTCCTTTGTTTTGACGCGTTCTTCCCAGCTCAAGTCCATGTAAAGCGGTTAAGCCGTCGTATTTAGGTTGTCTCATCAAGCTAAGTCTTATTTTCCCCACCAATTACGCTATAGGCTGATGAAGGACTACTGGGTAGCGGATTTAAGCTTAGCAGATAAGGGGAGGAGGCGAATAGAATGGTCTCGCAACCTGATGCCCGTTCTCTCGAAGATCGCGGAGCGGTTTGAAAGGGAGAAGCCCTTACGAGGCATAAGGATCGGGCTTTGCCTGCATGTAACGACCGAGACCGCGATTCTTGCTGAAGCCTTGAGAGCGGGTGGAGCGGATGTAGTCCTCTGCGCATCGAATCCCTCTAGCACACAAGATGACGTTGCTGCAGCTATCGCCGAATCAGGCATAAAAGTTTACGCATTCCGAGGCGAAAGTATCCGAGAATACTATCAATGCATAGGATACGTGTTAGCTTCAAGGCCGATGATCACGATAGATGACGGCGCAGATCTAATCTCAACAATCCACAAACTCTACTATGGAATCAAATCGAAGGAAATAGAATACGTGAAGGAGGTTATCGGAGATCTCGATGTCGAGAAACTCGTTAAGCAGGAGATCATCGGCGGCTGCGAGGAAACCACGACCGGGGTGGTAAGGCTTAGAGCTATGGCGAGAAATGGTAAGCTCCTTTATCCAGTGATAGCTGTAAACGACGCGGAATCGAAGAAGCTTTTCGACAATCCTATAGGAACTGGTCAATCAGCCTTAGATGGAGTCATTAGAGCAACTGGCATGCTTCTGGCTGGAAAGGATGTTGTAGTCGCTGGTTATGGAAACGTGGGAGCTGGGATAGCTAATAGGCTTAGAGGAATGGGGGCGAGAGTTACGGTCGTCGAAGTTGATCCAATTAAAGCCTTGAGAGCTCTTATGGATGGATTCAACGTCGAATCTATGAGGAAGGCTGCCTCTCATGGAGACTTATTCATAACAGCGACGGGAAACATAAGCGTCATCAGGAGAGAGCATTTCGAAGTCATGAAGGACGGCGCGATTTTGGCCAACGCGGGGCACTTCGATGTCGAAGTAAACAAAAAGGATCTGGAAGCAATCAGCGTTGAAAAGCGGAGGATAATGCCTTGCATAGAGGAATACGTTCTGAGAGATGGTAGAAGACTTTACCTCCTTGGAGAGGGAAGACTCGTGAACCTAGTTTGCGCTGAAGGTCATCCATGCGATGTGATGGATATGTCATTTAGCCTCCAAGCGCTCTCAGCAGAATATCTCGTGAAAAACCATGGAAGATTGCCGGTGAACGTGATCGATGTTCCAAGAGAGATTGATGAAACTGTTGCGAGGCTAAAGCTCGAAGCCATGGGAATAGAATTAGAGAAATTGACGCCTGAGCAGGAAGAGTATTTAACAAAATGGGAGCTAGGCTCGGAATAAGTTTTGGAAAATAAAAATAGCTTAGCAATTTGGGGTTGAGCCGGCTACTCTGTTAAAAGTCTCCAGACGTCAACTCCCGCGAGAACTCCCAGCATAACTCCGACGAGCCCCATCAGCGGAGAGCCCATCAAGGCTGCGAGAAGGAAGAACGACGCCGAGGAGCCGAAGCCCAGCACGGAACAGCAGAGCAACGCACGCTTTCGAGCAGGATTCAATCTAACGACCATTCTAGACATCGCCTCCCGGGAGGGCCTTCGCCCTCCCCGCGCCGGACTCAACCCCTATGCGGGAAGCCGTTCGGAGGCTTCTCATCGAGAGAGATTTCGGATTAGGGGTTATATAAAAACTTTCTCGACAGGTGTCGATCGGCAATACCTCGGCCAGGCTTTAGGTAAATAATGGGATATATCGCGGCTCGGCTGTGGCCAGCTCCGGCTTACCGTTTTTCGGCCTCTTGTTTTTGCTGCATTTGGGCGCGTATTCTTGCTGAAAGAGCCTCGACAAGTCTGCGCAGTTCCTCTGCTCTTTGAGCATATTGAATTAGCGTATTCTGATATTGTTCTATGATCCTGCTTATCTGCTCTCTACGCTTTTTTATCAGCTCATAGCCTTCTTGAATCGGCTGCTTCATTACTATGCCCGCGCCGAGGCTCACTTGAACAGCCTCCACCTCCTTGATTTCTGCTTGGAGGAAGTTTCCACCGCCTATTGGGACGAGCATCTTTACCTCGGATTTTTGTTTTTGAAGCTCTTCGAGGAGGCTTATGGCTCCATCGTATTCGCCGAGCACGGCTTGCAGGGTTGCGATTCGAGATTGTAGCTCAGACATCGCTCGCTCGAGAACCTGTAGCTCAGATACCGCTCTCGCGAGATTTTCTTGATCCGAAGCCATATTCGGAGACCTCGCCTCAGCGTCATGAAAGCCTAAAGCTTAGGCAGCCAAATATCTTTCTCTCAAGGAGAAGATGCGTAAAGCTATTTCAAGCCGCCTACGCCAAAAAATCACTGGCGAGAAGTCATGAAGATTTCGGAAGCTCAGAAGAAGATGCTCGAATTCGAGAAGGCGAGGAGATGGGATCGATTCAGCGAATCTCAGATATTCACGCATTTGATCGAGGAGATCTCGGAGATCGGGCGCCACATACTCGTAAGAGAAGGCTATAAGGTTCCGAAGTTAGGCCATCAGCCGCCGCGCGATGAAGTCTGGGAAGAATTTGGACAAGCATTCTCTCTATTCCTCCAACTCGCAAATAGGTTTGGGGTGGATCTTGAAGAAGCCTTCGTGAAAGAGATGGAGATTATGGAGAAAAGGTTCAAGCCTGATGAATGGAGGAAATACCTCGAAAAAGGTTAGAAAAGTGTTTGAGCGGCAGCTAGTGCGCCTCTCCTAGCCTCTCTAACAGAGTCCCCAGCCGAAATCAGTATCACGTCACCTTCCTCAGGTTTTAGTAGATTTACTAAGCTTGAAGCAAAATCGGGTTTTTCAGATGTAAGATCAGCTACTCCAGGCATCATAAGTCTACCATTAACGTAGGTCAGCACCATGAGCGCTCTCGCCCCAGCGCGGATCGCTTCATCTCTCTGCTCAAGACCTTTCTTCACGGATTCAGCAGCATTCCTAACTATGACGACATAATTGCTTGGATAATTCCATGGAAGCTTTAAATTCACTGGGCCGACATCCCTCAAAACCATCTTAAGCAAGTTTACAAGCTTTGCACCTTTCTCGCTAAGTCTGCATCCACCCCTTCCCATGACCTCGATTAAAGACTCGGCTTTCAATCTTTGAAGCATAGTTCTAACAGCTCCCTCGCCGATGCCAAGCCGCTCACTTAACCTCTTCCTACCTATAAGCCCCTCCTTATCCAAGATCAAGAAAAGATCTAGAAACTCGAACTTCTGAAAAGTAGGTTGAGGACCTATCTCTCTGGCCGCAAGCGCTTCCAACAATTTTCTTAAATTTTGTTGAGGCATTCTACGCGGCACTAAAGATTAATTCTCCTTCTCATGATTAAAATCTTCTCTGGGGGATGATGTTAACCAGCCTTCGACTCCATTATAAGCGATTTTATGAGGTCTTTGGAGAACGGTTTGAGATCGTTTAGATCCTGACCAGTGCCAACTAAGAGAATAGGTTTCCCTGTAAGATAGCTTATTGAAATAGCTGATCCTCCTTTTGCATCTGCATCGAGCTTAGCTAAGATTATGTAATCTATCCCCACGTATTCATCAAAGTTTCTCGCCTGCTCGACCGCGGAGTTTCCGGCCAGAGCATCGCCCACGTATATCACTAGATCTGGATTCACGACGCGTTTAATCTTCCTCATCTCCTCCAAGAGATTTCGATCAACTTCGGTTCTCCCGGCAGTATCTATTAACACAACTGGTATCTTATTCGCCTTCGCACTCATTACGGCATCCATTGCGACGGCCGCTGGGTCTGCTCCATACTTCTGGCTTACGACCCTCACGTTCACCGAGCTAGCTAGTTTTTTGATCTGCTCAATTGCACCAGCTCTAAACGTATCCGCTGCAGCAATTATCGCTCCAAATCCATGTTTTTTCAATAAGTGGGCCAGCTTCACGATAGTAGTAGTTTTTCCACTTCC
This sequence comes from uncultured Nitrososphaeria archaeon, assembly GCA_964507345.1. Lineage (GTDB taxonomy): Archaea > Thermoproteota > Nitrososphaeria_A > Caldarchaeales > Wolframiiraptoraceae > Wolframiiraptor. The sequence goes on along the minus strand of CAZDPL010000001.1, from coordinate 3,897 downwards.
ATTTGGACCCACAAAAAGTATGACAAATGGCTCACCACGATTTCTTTTCTCTTCAATTCTTGCTAATAACTCATTTAGACTTGCTTCCTTCAATACCGAATCAATTATTGTTGACATATGCTTCCAAATTTCAGGAGTTGGATCTGCGAAACGCTTTAACCTCAGTTGCTTAAGTTTCTCTGAAAGAGCTTCTCCGATTTTATCCGCCACTTCTACTGCGACATCATTTGCGATCAGTTGAAGCTTGAATGATTCGACGTATTCTTGAATTTCTTTATCGGAGAGGGATTTTGTGCTAACCTCTTTCGCTAGCTCTCTGAACGCCTTCTTCAATCCTTCGAGCATCTTTCCGCGCCAAAACTGTTAGCGGGCCGATACTTAACGTTAGAGCTTCTTCGCCTCAGCCTCCATCATGGACACCATAACCCTGCCTGCTAGTAGCAGATCCTCAGTCGATAAAAAGTGTCTAGCTGAATAATTGAACATAAGATTGGCCGTAGGCAGGACATAATCCTCACTTCTGCCTTTCCAAAGCTGGGTGAGGATCCTAACCTTAGGAAGGAAGGTGAAAGAGTAGCTTAAGCCTCCGAGCCGCTCTTTCTTCCCACCAAGCTTTCTGCAAACCATTTCATATTTTTCAGACTCGTACCCGAATAACCTTGCAAAAGGCTTGATGACGTATCTCTCAAAATAGCTCTTATATATCCTAGCTTTCGGAAAATCTTCAAACGGCACCCAATCCTCCTTTCTTCCAATGCCAGCCGATGAAGAAAGATACCTCAGAATCAGGAAGGCTATTTCGATAGGGGCTTCCTTTCCAGCTATTAAATCTATTATCTCACCAGTATCAAGCTCAACAGAATAAGTCTTGATCAGGAGATTAACAACATATCTACCTTTCTTCTTCCCAGGTTTTGAAGGCGGCAGATATATCACTCCACAGCGCTTCGCGACCTCTTCACCCTTCTTCTTTAAAAGTTCTTGAAAAGCAGCTTTGCAATCCTTCTCTGTTGGAAGAGCAGGCGGCCTCCTTAAGCTCATCTCTACAGACACCAACCAATACGACTAATTTTTAGCTCCTTATTTGTGTTCTCTCGACATCCTAAACATAGCTGAACATCATGCTTCATTGAGAATAGTTATATATCCAGCGCCTGCCTCCAATATCGAAGCAATGAAATCTAAGAAAAGTCTTCAGACACTTTTTGACATAATCTCGATAGGCTATGAGCTTCTTGACGGAAGAATTTTAAACACTAACGCAAAGTACCTCGCCGAGCAAATTAACGCTCTCGGCGGAAAAGTTTGCAGAATAATAACGGTCGGTGATGATGTGGATGAGATAAGCGCTGCCATAAAAGACTCCTTAAGGAGGAAAGTAGATTGGATAATCACGAGCGGAGGGCTCGGGCCGACCTACGACGATGTAACTCTTCAAGGAGTTGCGAAAGCTCTTAGACGTAAACTAGTCTTAAGCAAGAAAGCAGTTGAAATGCTTAAAGAAAGATATCGAGAGCTTGCTGAGAAAGGAGTCGTAGAGTCGGCCGAGCTAACCCCACATAGAATGAAGATGGCTATGCTTCCAAAAGGAGCAAAACCTCTTGAAAACGAAGTTGGAGCCGCGCCCGGAGTTCTCCTAAAAGTCGGAAAAACTCGGATAGTATGTCTTCCGGGAGTCCCTAAAGAGCTCGAAAACATATTCGAGAAGAAAGTTAAACCCTTACTACAGAAGCATATTAAGAAAGTCTATTTCGCGGATAGATGGATAAACATCGAAGACGTGCCCGAGTCTACTCTAGCCCCAGAAATCGACAAAATTAGGGAAAAATATCCTGAGGTTTACATCAAATCGCATCCAGAGCGCAGAGATGAGAAATCCTTCATAAGACTCTATCTAAAAACCCTGGCTAAGACTCGCGAGAAATGCGAGAAGATTTTAGACAGCGTGGAGAAGGAGGTAGCTGAAGCAGTAAAGAGGCTCGGAGGTAGAACCTTAAGAATGGAGGAGGAAGAATGAGCGATCTCGATTCTGCCGAACTCTATACAAAGTCGCCTTACAGAGAAGCATTTTCCATAGTTGATAGATACGTTGAAGACCTGGAGAGCGGAATAGAATCAGGTCAAAGAATAGAATTGAACGTGGAAAAAATCGAAAACATCCTCTTGATAGGCATAGGAGGATCCGGGATAATATGCGATATTACAGCCCAACTCCTGAGAAACGCCGGCATAAACGCCGAAGTCACGAGAAACTATAAGGTAAAGCCTGGAAGCTGGGATCTAGCGATAGCAATAAGCCATTCTGGAAACACCGCCGAAACCCTCGAACCAGTATTAGATTTAATTGAAAAGAGGATTAAGTGCGTTTTCATAACATCGAATGGAATTCTCGAGAAGCTCGGGAAGAAATTCAAGATACCCACAGCATTCATAAGAGGAGACGTCCCCCCGAGATACGGTTTCCCAAATATGCTGGGAGCAGCATTAGGAGTGATTAGGAAACTTAACCTAATGTCTCTTAACATAGATTTCCAAAAGCTTAGAAGCTTCCAGTCAAGAATACGGGAAAACGTGAAAACCGATGAAAATCCCGCCAAAAAGCTTGCTCTAAAGATTGCTGAAACACCGCTTCCAATAATATACGTCTATGATGAAGTCAGGAACATCGGATATAGACTGAAATGTCAGCTGAATGAAAATGCCAAGATTTACTGCGGCTTCGCCGAAATCCCAGAAGCACTTCATAACGAAATCGAGGGACTCCCACCGAATTCCTTGATAATTCTTCCGAGAAGTTCTAAGGAAAGCTGGGAAATCTCCAAAACTATTGAAACACTAATCAAATATCTCGGAGAAGAACGATGTGTCTCTCTGCGAGCCGAATCTAAGGAAGGATTCCAGGAAGATTTAGAATTTTTCTTACTAGTGGATTACGCTTCGCTCTATCTTTCAATTTTAAGAAAAGTTGACCCCCTAATTCTTCCTAAAGTGGGTAAGCTTCGCAGTCTCAATAAGACGTATGAAGATGTTTTGAGAAGGGCGAGGGAGAAGCTTGGGGAAGCTTAGTGATTTGTTGTTGAAGAGGGTTAAGCTGGCGGTGATAGCAGCGATAATACTTTTTGTGATATTTGGGCTGAGTTCATTAATGCCTCTTGGAGCAGCGGAGGCGGAGGCTTTAACGAAGGAATTGGAAGGTTTAATGAGGGGGCCGCTTGGATTAAGGATATTTTTCAATAACTTTTTCATAACGATGTTGAGTTATCTTCCGTTTATAGGTCCCTGCGTGATGGGTTATGTGATTTTTCATACGGGTAGGTATGTTGGTTGGCTTGCTGCTCAGACTGGGATGCCGTCGATAGTGATCGTGGCCTTCTCTATTCTGACGGTCTATGGAGTCTTCGAATTCTTAGCCTACGGCCTCACGGTTACGGAGTCCCTAACGATATCATATTACATTGTGAAGGCTAGGAGGCTTCTGAAGAGGGAGATAAAGATCCTCCTCATCTGCATTGCAATTACATCGCTCCTTCTAGCTATAGCAGCAGCCATCGAAGCATCCCTCATACACCTCTTGGAAGCACTAAAAACCCAGAACATACTTTACTAAACGAAAAATCAAAATAGACAGCTGGATTCCTTATCATCCAGGACGCCGGGGTCCCATAGCCTGGCCAGTGGGTCGGCCTCGAGATCCTAGGAAAGCTGGTCAGAAACGGGAAAGCCGATGCCCCTTGCGGGGCGCGTGGGTTCAAATCCCACCCCCGGCGCCAAAGATTACGCCCATAATCTCTCTTAATTCTCTTTAATTTGTGAGGGCATTTTTCCAGAGAAGCTTATCTATGGTCAGTTCTGTGGCCCCCTCTTCATCGCGTATGCGCTCCGTGAAGGACGTGGTCA